>JBGUMF010000052.1:0-42856 GCA_045116675.1 Bacteroidales bacterium | reverse complement strand
CATTCTGCATATAATCCAGAAAACGGAGGAAGTCCGTCCGGGGCACCATCAGCGAGGCTGTATTGATACAAGGATGGAAACTGAGTTTCTCGGCATCCTTCAATTTCGAATCAATAAAAACATGCACATGGTGTTCCACATCGTTTATTAAACCGAAAGGTGTCACGGAGCCGGGCTGTACGCCGAGGTACTTCATCAGGCGCGGCTCGGAGGCAAAACTGAGTTTCCCCTGATGCAACTGTTTCTCAATGGCATGGATATCCATATTCTGGTCACAGTCGAGCAGCACCAGATAGTGGCGGTTTCCTTTATGGTTCCGGAAGAAGAGGTTTTTGCAATGTCGCGCATCGTGGCCGGCCCAATACTGTTTGGCAATCTCAATGGTGGGCGCCGGCGGATGCTCCAGATATTCGTATGGAATATGCAGTTCGTCCAAAAGAGCGTATAATCTGGGGTCTCCGTTCATAAGGCTATTGCAGCAGTTTTATTATTATAATATATGTAGAAAAAAAAGTAGTAAAACGTTATTTGTCAAGATTCAAAGAGAGGCTGATGCGTTTCCGTTCGGTTTCCACGCCGATGACGCGCACCATCACCTTCTGGTTCAGATGGACCACCTCATGGGGATTGGAAATCCGATGGTCGGACATGTTGCTGACATGGATAAGGCCGTCCTGGTGTACGCCGATATCGACGAAGCAGCCGAAGTTGGTGATGTTGGTCACGATACCGGGGAGCACCATGCCGGGTTGCACATCGTTGATCGTGCGCACATTCTTGTCAAATTCGAACATCTCGAACGAGCTGCGCGGGTCGCGCCCGGGCTTGTCCAACTCGGACATGATGTCCGTCAGAGTGGGCATTCCCACCTTGTCGGAGAGGTAGTGCGTCAGGTTGATGTTCTTGCGGATGTCGGCATGGCTCATCAGTTCGGCCACCGAGCACTGCATATCGCGGGCCATAGCCTGCACCACGGGATAGCTCTCGGGGTGCACGGCACTGCGGTCAAGCGGGTTTTCGGCATCGCGGATGCGCAGGAATCCCGCCGCCTGCTCGAAAGCCTTGGTCCCGAAGCGCGGCACCTGCCGCAGGCTCTCGCGGGAGGGGAACGCGCCGTGCTCGTTGCGGTAGTCCACGATGTTCTGCGCCAACGCCGGGCCAACGCCCGACACGTACGAGAGCAGCTCCTTGCTGGCGGTGTTCAGCTCCACGCCCACCCTGTTCACGCAACTCTCCACCGTGGCTTCAAGGCTCTCTTGCAAACGCTTCTGGTTCACGTCGTGCTGGTACTGCCCCACCCCGATGGATTTTGGATCAATCTTTACCAGCTCGGCCAGCGGGTCCATGAGTCGCCGACCGATGGAGACCGCGCCGCGCACGGTGACATCGTAGTCGGGGAACTCCGCGCGGGCCACGGGCGAGGCGGAATATACCGACGCGCCGCTCTCATTGACCATAAAGGCCTTCACGTCGCGCTCGAAGGGGATGTGGCGGATGAAATTCTCGGTCTCCCGTCCAGCGGTGCCGTTGCCGATGGCGATGGCATCCACCTTGTACTGGAGCACCAGTCGCTTGAGTTTGTCGGAGGCCAGCCGGTACTGGGCCACGGGTGGGTGAGGATAGATGGTCTCGTTGTGCAGCAGCTTGCCCTGCGGGTTCAGAATCACGACCTTGCAACCGGTGCGGAAGCCGGGGTCCACCGCCAGGGTGGTCACCTGCCCGAGCGGGGCGGCCATCAGCAATTGCCGGAGGTTCTGCACAAACACCCCGATGGCCTCCGTGTCGGCTTTGTCCTTGTAGTATTTGCGCATCTCGGTCTCCATCTGGGGCTGCAAGAGGCGTTTGTAGGCATCCTCCGCCGCCATCCACACCTGCTGGGCTCCGTTGGTATTGTTTTTCAGCAAGGCGCGCTTAATCATGGAAAGGGTCTTCTCCTCATCCGGGGCAATAGTGAGGCGCAAAATGCCTTCCTCCTCGCCACGGAGCATGGCCAGCACCCGGTGCGACGGCGCTTTGGGCAGGAACTCCTCGGCATGATAGTAAATCCGGTATTTCTCACCTTCGTCCACCTTGTCGGGGATAAGGCGCGTGCGGATGCGGCTGTGCTGACGGAAGGTGCTTCGCAAGCGGGCACGCAACGACACGTTCTCGCTGATGCGTTCGGCGATGATGTCGCGGGCACCGGCCAGTGCCGCCCCCACGTCCGCCACGCCCTTGTCGGGATTGACGAAGGGTTTTGCTTCCTTTTCCAAATCCAATTGTCGCTGGGAGGCGAGTATCTTGGCCAACGGTTCCAGACCACGTTCCACCGCCACCGAGGCGCGGGTTTTTCGCTTGGGCCGGTATGGCAGGTAGAGGTCTTCCAACACGCCGAGGGTGGCGGCCTCCTCAATCTGCTTCTCCAATTCCGGCGTAAGCTTGCCTTGTTCGCGGATGGAGTCCACGATGGCCGCCCGCCGCTTGTCAAGTTCCAGCCATCGGTTCCGCAGATCACGTATCTGCCCGATCTGGACCTCATCCAGACTGCCGGTGGCCTCCTTGCGGTAACGCGAGATAAAAGGGATGGTGGCGCCCCCGTCCAACAGGTCAAGCGTATTCTGAACCTGCTCTTGGGCCAGGTTCATCTCCTGAGCTATAAGCTGCGCGTAGTTGCGTGTAATCATCGTAACAGGGTGACGGTTCCCTCGCGGGGAATGATATCATTCGGGTTAAAGGCTCTGGAATATTTGATTCTCCACACATACACGCCAGGAGGTGCGGGCGTATCACCCATGGTGCCGTCCCAGCTGGCTTCCGTATCGGTGGTGTGGAATATAAGCTGTCCTTGGCGGTTGAAGATGTCCAACTGGTAGAAATCCACATCGTTGACCTTGGGCAGGAACACCTCGTTCTTCCCATCCCCATTCGGAGTGAAGGCCGACGGAACAAAGAAGGCAAAATTATCCACAATGGGTGCCCAGGCCGTCGTGTCATCCGAGCATCCATATTCATTCGTAACGGTGAAGCGCACCAGCACGTTCTTGCTCTCGCGGAGCCTGTAACGATGAACGGGGTCCGCCTCATCCGAAGAGGTCCCGTCGCCAAAATCCCAATGATAGGAAAGGTCGCTTTCCGGCGACTGGTTATAGAAGAATACATCCTTGCCGTTCTGCGGATTCTCCGGCACAAAATAGAAACTTGCATGAGGAGCTTCCGACACATAGACTGCCTGTGCGTACTTGACAGAATCGATACAGCCGGGGGCGGACGCCACCCAGAGTCTCACGTCATACGCGCCAGTCTGGGAGAGCACCGGACGATAATGAGCCAAACGGCTGGTATCCGCTATCGTGTCCTGATTGACAATCCAACGGAAGTCGCAGCTGTCGGGCACGCCGGGAGCGGTAAGGTCAAGCGTGAGCGGGACGCACCCATAGGGCGGATCGATGACCGCCGCAGCCGTGGGCTTCTCGTGGATGGTCACCTTCACCTCGGCCGTATCCGCCAAACAGCCATAACGGTCGGCGGCAATCAGCTTGTAGGTGCGGTTCGTCCGGATATTAGCCGCCGTCAACTGTGCGTTCGGGTTTGTCAGGTCGGTGGCCGGAATCCAGCGATATACCAAAGGCTCGGTGCCGCTGGACAGCTTCACGCCCAGCGTATCGCACACCTGGCACGCCTTGACCAGCGTGTCCTTCACCTCAATCGGAGCATTACCCTTCAAATGGAAACGCAAGGTGTCAATACGCCCCGCACTCGGATATTGGGGCCAAAAGTCTTCGCAGAAAATCGTAGTTATAATGATGATGGCCTCCTTCACTTCCCCCGGTTCAAAATGAGCCGTGTCCACAATGGCCACATGGATCTTCACCACCGAATCACCCTGTTGATAAGGTAACGGAGGGCTTTGGGTATTCTGTTCCACCGTATTCTGGTTAACCGTGGTCGTCACCTTATAGTCACGGCCCACCGCCGCAATGTTGGCCTGAGTGGCGGGAAACAAAAACTGGGCGCGATAGCTGCCGGAAACCACCGGTCGCGGAAGCCGGAACTCCACATCCACCTCACGACAATTCTGCACCAGCGTATCGCCAAAGCCATGCAAATCCCATGCAGTGTCCATTTCCACGGAAGGGCTGTAGAAACTACCCTCCTCCAAAAAAACACCTGAATCATAGACATGATCATCCACATCAGCAACCGCCAGATGCATGTGATAATTCCGGCAAGCCATAATCGTAGCCGAAGCCGTCAGTTTCACCGTGTACCCATTGAAAATAGGAGGCGAGCTGTAACTGTTCTGACAATAATATTGCGAATTCGTCAGGACACACGGCGTACCTGGAGTGGAGCTGGAGCCTTGCTGCCCTCCGTTCACCGTATTAATGGTTACCGGAGTGACACTATTGGGCAGCAAGGCCACATTCCATGTGTGATAGCTGTTTGTCACAGGGTCATATCCCGTCACAAAGAATCCGAACACATCGTTCTTATCAGAACAAACAAAATCCGGATACTCTTCTGAGGCAAACACATAATTGAAAGCCACCGTGTCAGAGAAGGCCACAAAATCGAAATCCAAGGCCGCACGGTCATAAAATGTCGTATTGGACAGAATTTTGGACAAGTTCGTGTCTGGAGTAACCTGGTTGGGACCTGCCAAGGAGTTTGCATCCGGATACTGGCTGTTTTGCGACACATTCGAATACGTGCCGGACGTCATCACAATACCAGATGAGATGGGAAAATTCGTCACATTCCCCCTATTAAATATACCAAACTGTGTGGCCGAGCCACTGGTAGTCCCGTTACTCAGCACAACCCCATCTCCAGCCAGATATTGCTGGATAAGAGTATTCGCACTTGTTGGGGCAGCTGTCACGGTGAAGCCTTGGGAGTGTCCCATCGCCACACAGCATAAAAGCCCTATTACCCCAATGATCGTTTTGATTTTCATCGCAAGTTGTTTTTAACCATGAATATCGCCAATGACCTCAATGGCGCGTTCGGTCCGTTTTACCACTTCATCCACACCGATAAGCTCGATCATAGTGAAGAGTTCGGGGCCGCGGGCGGCACCCACAATGGCCAGACGCAGGCTGTTGAGCACCTGCCCCATGTTCAGCTCATTATCCTGAATGTAAGCCATCACCGCATCGTGAGCCTGCTGTTTGTCGAAAGGCTGGATGCCTTTCAGAATATCCAACACAGCACGCAGATAGGTGGGCATGTTTTCTTTCCAACGTTTTTTGATCGCCTGCGGGTCGTATTCCGTCGGGGCGACAAAGAAATAGCAGGCCTGCTCCCAGAAATCGGGAATGAAATTCAGACGGTCCTTGATCAGATCGATAACCGTTTTCACATAAGCCGGATCCGCTGCCACACCCCTTTCTTTCAAGATGGGCTCGAAATAAGGATAGAGTTCGTCGGCGGATTTTTGAAGTATGTATTCGTGATTGAACCATTTGGCCTTGTCAAGGGAGAATTTGGCCCCGGCCTTGCTGATCTTGTCGATGGAGAAATAGTTCACCAGTTCCTCCATGCTCATCAACTCCTGGTCGTTGCCGGGGTTCCAGCCCAGCAGGGCCAACATATTGACCACGGCATCCGGCAGATAGCCCGACTCGCGATAGCCGGAAGAGGTCTCGCCGGATTTCGGGTCCTTCCACTGGAGGGGGAACACGGGGAAACCAAGGCGGTCGCCATCGCGTTTGCTGAGTTTGCCGTTGCCGTCGGGTTTCAGCAGCAGCGGCAGGTGCGCGAACTGCGGAGCCTCCCACCCGAAGGCCTTGTAGAGCATCACATGGAGCGGTGCCGACGGTAGCCACTCCTCGCCACGAATCACATGGGTGATCTTCATCGTATGGTCATCCACGATATTGGCCAGATGGTAGGTCGGCATTCCGTCAGACTTATACAACACCTTGTCGTCCAAGAGATTGGAGTTGATAACCACCTCGCCGCGGATCAGGTCCTTTACGTGGATGTCCGTGTCGGCGGGATATTTGAAGCGGACCACGTAGGGTGCGCCGGAGGCCAGCCGCGCGGCCACCTCATCGGCGGGCAGCGTCAGCGAGTTGACCATCCCCATGCGGGTGTGCGCATCGTATTGGAACGTCTTCTTCTGGCTTTCCGCCTCCTTGCGCTTCGCATCCAGTTCTTCCGGAGTGTCGAACGCGTAGTAGGCCCAACCGTCACGCACAAGCTGCTCGGCGTAGGGTTTGTACATGGCCTTGCGTTCCGACTGCCGGTAGGGTCCGTACTCGCCGCCAATGCCGACACCCTCGTCGAAGGGGATGCCGAGCCACTGGAACGCCTCGATGATGTAGGCTTCCGCCCCTTCCACGAAACGGGTCTGGTCGGTATCTTCGATACGGAGCAGGAAGGTGCCGTTGTTTTTCTTGGCAAACAGGTAGTTATACAATGCAGTGCGCACGCCGCCAATATGCAGCGGGCCGGTAGGACTGGGGGCAAAACGGACTCTTGGGTTCATCAGCAAACAATTATATTTAAAACATTATAATGAGGGCGCAAAGATACAAAAATAAATATACATGACGTTTTGCATTTTTTCGTACTTTTGCAACCTAAAAACAAACCATCATGGCACTTTTCAATTTTCAAAAGCCCGAGACGCGCGAATTCAACTACAAGCCGCGTTTCTATAAACCGGAAGAGGAAGCTTCCACAGGGAATCCCCGCCGCGACTTCGCCAACGAGATCCACCGCGAGTGGAGCAGCAAACGCCGCCACGACAAGGACAAAGGAAGCATGCCCTGGGTCACCATCATCTCCATGCTCTTCTTCGCCATCGTGCTGGGTTACATTTTTTATAAGTTCTTTTCGTGATAGGGACCACAATTTACAATTAACAATTTACAATTAACAATTAATAATTAACAGTTAATAATTAATAGGAAAACCAAACCTATGGACATCATCAAACTACTCCCTGAATCCGTGGCCAACCAGATTGCCGCCGGCGAAGTCGTGCAGCGGCCCGCCTCCGTGGTGAAGGAGCTGCTGGAGAACGCCATTGACGCCGGCGCCACCGACATCCAGCTCATCGTCAAGGATGCCGGGCGGACCCTCATCCAGGTGATTGACAACGGCAAGGGCATGTCCTTCAACGACGCACGCCTCTGCTTCGAGCGGCACGCCACCTCCAAGCTGCGCTGCGCCGACGATCTCTACCATCTGACTACCAAGGGGTTCCGCGGCGAAGCCATGGCCTCCATCGCCGCCATCGCCCACGTGGAGCTCAAGACCAAACCCGCCGAGGAGCCTACCGGCACCCTGCTCCTAATCGAAGGGGCCGACATCAAAGCCCACGAGGTCATCGCCACGCAGGACGGCACCTCCGTGGCCGTGAAGAATCTCTTCTTCAACGTGCCCGCCCGCCGCAACTTCCTCAAATCCGACCACATCGAGATGACCCACATCGAGGAGGAATTCTACCGTGTGGCCCTCATCCACCACGACCTCAACTTCACCCTTTACCACAACGGGAAACTGCTGCTGCAACTGACATCCTCCAACTTCAAACAACGTATTATCAACACGTTCGGAAACCATTTCAAGGACAAGCTGTACCCCGTGGAGCAGGTCACCGATTTCATGAAGATTTCCGGCTTCATTGCCAAACCTGAAAATGCCAAGAAGAAAAAAAGCGAGCAATACCTGTTCATCAACCACCGCTTTGTACGGCACAACCTTCTCAACTACGCTGTGGAGACCGCCTACAGCCAGCTCATCCCACAAGGTTATAGACCCGCTTATTTTATTGAAATAGAAATAGATCCATCCACCATTGATGTCAACGTCAGCCCAACCAAGGTGGAAGTGAAATTGCAAGATGAGAAGCTGGTGTTCGGCTTCCTCAACTCCGCCGTCAAGAAAGCCCTGGGCACCATGTCGCTGACCCCGATGCTGGAATTTGACAACGACCCCACGTTGGAGGCTCCCGACCGTCCTGCGGGCCATGAGCTTCGGGTGCCCTCGCTGGGCATCAACCCGAACTACAACCCCTTCGACAGCGTCCCTGCCCGTCCAAAACACAGTGACACTGGCAGTTTCTCCGGCGGTTCGTTCGGCAAGGGCCGCCTCAACACGGAGGGATGGGAGGATTTCCTGAAAGGCCTCTCCACCGAAACGCCAGCGCAACCCACGGCCACCCAGCTGACCACCGAATGTGAATGTGCCTCCGCATCAGAGGATTCCGCCACAGAAAACCAGATTCCCGAAGAGCTGGAGTTCTTCATCGCTGAAGAGCGCTATATTTTCTGCAAGCTCAACAACCAGGCGGCCGTTGTCCATATCGCGAACGCCCGCGAGCGCATCCTGTACGACCGCTACCTGCACGCTTTGCAGCAGACGCCCATCTGGGTGCAGCAGAGCCTTTTCCCGAGCACCGTCACCCTCACGCCCGCACAGACGGATCTCGCCGAGTCTTTGAAAGACGACTTCCTCAAGCTCGGCTACGAGATCGAGAAGATGGACAACACTCACCTCGCCGTCAACGGCACGCCCAACGACGAGGATGAAGAGGGCAACGTGCAAGAGCTGATCGAGAAGGCCTTGGATGCCTTCAAGACCAACCAGTTCCTGTACAAGGCCGACAAGGAACGCAACATGGCCCTGTCGATGGCCCGCCAGAACAAAAGCCGCGGGCGCATCCCCCACCAACCCGAGGAGGTACGAAGCCTGCTGGAAGAGCTCTTCCGCTGCGACTGCCCTGCCACCACCCCATCCGAGAAAAGCATCATCCATTTCATCGGCGGCAACGAGCTCCAACGCCGATTCGAATAACGCCGTCCTATGTCACAGATACAAAACAAGATACAGGTCGAGCGCATCACGTTTGGATACGAACAGCAGCCGCTGTTCGCCGACTTGTCCGTCACGTTTCAGGACAACGAATTCTGCGCCATCGTGGGGCCCAACGGTTCCGGCAAGACCACCCTGCTGAAGTGCATTGACCGGCTGTTGCCCATCCGCACGGGAGACATTCTCGTCAACGGCAGCTCCATCCGCCAGCACACGCCCACCGACCTGGCCAAGATGATCTCCTACGTGCCGCAGAGTCAGGACCAGATCTTCGATGTGCCGGTCTATGACATCGTGATGATGGGGCTTTACCCTTATCAGAAAAAGTGGCAAGCGGCCCGTCCCGAGGACGATACCGTGGTTCTCCAAATGCTGGAGCGCTGTCATCTCACTCACTTGAAGAGCCGTTTCCTGCGGGAGTTGAGCGGAGGCGAGCGGCAGCGCACGCTCATCGCACGGGCCATGGCCCAACAGACCCCCATCATGCTCCTCGACGAGCCGCTCGCCAACCTGGACGTGGCCCATCGCTACGAGATCATGGACATTCTCGCCAACCTCAACCGGCAGGGGGTCATGGTCATCATCGTCATGCACGACTTCTCCATCGCCCTGGAGTATGCCACGCACGCCCTCCTGATGAAAAAAGGCGCGGTCATGCAGCACGACCTCATCCGGCGCGTGCTCACCCCCGACAACATCCGGACTGGCTTCGACCTGAACGAGCGGTTCCTCATCGACGACAAGGGTCATATCTCCAAAAAAATATTATAACATATTTATTTTCAAACAATTGCAAAAATCCACAACAACAAGTGTGATTTCCGTGGAAAAATAGTACTTTTGCGCCCGATTTTGGAGAGATGGCAGAGCGGTCGAATGCGGCGGTCTTGAAAACCGTTGAGGGTCACACCTCCGGGGGTTCGAATCCCTCTCTCTCCGCCAAGAAAAAACAAGGCTATTGCCTTGTTTTTTTGTTTTCAGACCTTTGTCGAACGCTTGCGTTCGTAAAAAGGGATGGAAACAAAAGGTCATTGCGGAGCAATGTTTTTTCTTGCAGGGACGCCCGCGGCAGCGAAGGGATCTGCAATCCCTCTTTCCACGACCCTATAGGGACGCAATGCATTGCGTCTCTACGTTGTTTTTGGGACATATAATACTTGGCATTTGCATACGGATGAGAACAGGCTCACTGAAAAATTCCTATCTTTGCCCCCTCAAAAAAACACCCTTATGGTCATCCTCTTCAACAAACCCTACGGCGTGCTGAGCCAGTTCACCCCTGAGGCGGGGCACCGGGCCCTCGACGAGTTCGGGTTTCCGCCGGGAGTCTATGCCGCAGGACGGCTGGACCATGACAGTGAGGGTGCTTTGCTGCTGACGGACGACGGACAATTAGTCAAGCGGCTGCTGGATCCGAAGAACGCCCACCCGCGCACGTATCTCGCGCAGGTGGATGGGGAAATCACCGACGAGGCCCTGCAAAAGCTGAGAAAGGGTGTCGTCATCAAAGGTTACCGTACCCGTCCCTGCCAAGCGGAGCGGGCGCTGCCGCCGGAAGACCTCTGGGAGCGCGTGCCACCTATCCGTTATCGCGCCAACATCCCTACCAGCTGGGTTCGCCTCACCCTCACCGAAGGCAAGAACCGCCAGGTGCGCCACATGACCGCAGCGGTCGGCTTCCCCACCCTACGGCTTATCCGCGTCCAAATAGGCGATTTAAGTCTGGGTTCTCTCCAGCCTGGGGAATGGAGGATTGTCAAATCGTAATGAAGTGATTCGTCGCCTGAAGGGTGTCCCGCGTAATCTTCAGCTGGGGAATGCAGGTGCGTCGGTTAATGTCCTGACGTTGGTCGAAAATGAAGTTTCCGATACTGTAGTATATGTATTTGCCACGATACTGTTCGATAGTCTGCAAGGTATGGGTGTGGTGACAGATCAGGGCGTCGGCACCGGCATCAATCAGGCGGCGGGCAATACTGCGCTGCATCGGCATCGGCTCCAAGGTGTGTTCCCGGCCCCAATGCAACGACACTAAGATTACGGCGGAGCTGTCCTCTTCGCGTAGCGCACGGATGCGAACCACCATGGAATCAAGGGATTCCTGGTTGACAGAAGGTGCCTCGGGGAGATACGGAAAATGCTCCAATGGCAGTTGCAGGGAAGCAATCAGCCAGACCTTTCGGGGATGCTCCGCCAGCAAGACGGGCTGTGCAGCTTCGTCCATCGTGTTACCCACCCCGACGGGCGTCATGCCATAGCGCTCCACATTGTGCCATGTGTCCACAAGTCCGCGCCGCCCCTGATCCACCGTGTGATTGTTGGCCAGATTGAGATGGGTGAAACCGTGGGCGCGCAAGGCCTCCAACCATTCCGGCTCGGCACGAAACACAAACTTCTTCATCATCGGTGTGTGCAGCGTGGTGGCCGGACACTCCAGATTCCCCACCACAATGTCGGAACAGCGGAACACAGAATCCGCCCTCTTGTCAAAAACACTCTCTATGCCAAGGTTCTCAATCTGCCGGCGCACCCACCGGTCGAGGAGTATATCACCCGTAAAGGCAACCGTAAGCGTGTCACCACCCGACGGAAGGGCCGACTGTTCCTGACATTCCGAGTGCCTCGTATCCTCCCATACCGAACCAGAGCCGCCCTGAAAGGACAACATTACCGCCAGCATAAAACTCCATAAACCGTTATACAGCAACATCTAATCTATACACTCCAAATTCTTGAACCTTTAACCTATCTGTCTCTACCAAGTTCTTGTCCCTGACGAAGTTATTTAAAGAAAATATTTTAACCTGCAACTTGAAACTTTCCCTAACACCCCGTGCTATAATAAATCAAATCATTATCCTTCGGCACCTTGATGGGGGCTGTGATGCTCTCCATCCATTTGGGAACGCCGAGGCGGGGCTTGGTCTCCAGCATTTTCTGCCATTCCTCGTCGGTGTGGCGGGGAGCACTGTAGGCATCGTGGAACTCCCGATAGGAGAAGACGGCGCCGCGCGTGAGATAGAGGTAGCCACCGATCTCCACGACAACGTAGATGACATCAGCGGGACCAACCGCATTATAGAGTACGGCTTTTTTCTCCATAGGGACATTATCGCCGTTAGCTGTGAAGAGATCGACGACCACCGCCACTTTGCGGTCGGCACTCTCTATATCTTCCCATTTAAAATATTCGTTCTCGTTGCGCATCATGCTCAACGTCATGTTCTCAAACACGGCACCTACGATTTCCAACTGACGGTATTCCTGCTCGCTCAATGTTTTGCCGGCAAGCTCTTTTTTACTGCAATTCAGGAGGAACTGTGCTTCTTCCGCCATATCGTCGGTCAGGGCGAGCATTTCGTCGGTCATGATTCCGAAAGTGCCGAAGGCCTCCTTTGTGGCATCCAGCAAGTCTATCACCGCAGTCCAGAAGTCAATATTCGGTTCCACATAGCCTCTCACGATGGGGGCATCCGGCCCGCCGTCGCCACATTCGGCCGCGAAAGGCTGCTTGGCATAGAGGATGGCGTCGTGTTTCAGTTCAGCAAAGGAGGCCAGGGCCGCATTCAGGTCTTTCTTTCCCCACGCGGTACCGTTCATGAAATACGGGGCATTCGACGGATGGCGGCCTTTGGACAGTTCGAGGAGCACCCGCTGCCACTGCACGGCGATGTTCTCCTTCCAATTGATTTCGCCCATCCGCTTTTGCATGCGGCTCATGTTCGCGTCGAACTCGTTCCAGGTCTCCCCCTCCTTGTCCAACTGGAGGGCGAGCGGACTGCCTCCTGCGGCAAAGAAATCGATGCCTTTCGGACAGAAACGCTGCGACTCCCTGCTCTTCCAATCGAACATCTCCTGCAGCACCTCAGCATCGGGTTGATAGCGTTGGGGCATCAGGTTGACCTTATTATGGCCCGAATATTCGAATTTCGGACGGAGGCGCGTCTGCTTCTCCGCCAGGACATCCACCTCCGCGACAAACTTCTGCAACTCTTTTTCTTTAGCAATCAACTTGGCATAGTCGTAACGTTTCAAGATTTCGTACACCTGCATCAGGGTGATGTTGTCGGGTTGGCCCATAATGAACGTCATTGGATCGAAAATGGTCTTGAAGGCGGCACTCAGCTCGGCGTTCCCGCAGATGGTCTTGGCGAGGAACACGGCCCTGCGCATCATATTGGGCTTGTCGGTGTCGAAAGCGGCCGTCTGCACCCACATCATGCCGCGGAAATAACGCTGCAGTCGCTCAGTGCGGGTGTAATGCCCACGGGGTTGGAACAGCGCGTAGGGGAACATCACCATCGTATATTCCATGAAAGGAGAAAAAGCGGTGCTCGCGGAAGTGCATTTTTCCACCTCATCGTTCACCATTTTCGTGTATTGCGGGGCCACGGCGCAATCCTCCTTGGGGTCGAGCAGTCGCAGCGCAATGGCGAAATAGGCCTGGCTGAACTCGGCGAGCTCCTTCTCCTGCTTGTTGACGGGATTGGCGATGGCACGCGTACTCTCCTGGTACCCCTTACGACAGAAGTCCTGCAACGCTTCGAACAGCTTGCCATCCTCGGCCCTGCGCAACATGCAGTCAAAATACATGTGGTAGAGCTGCAGGTAGAGGTCGGTGGTGACGAAACTGGGGAAGTCGTGGTAGTCGTTGTTCTCGTACACCTGGAACAGCTGGTCGTAGGTGTCGGGCACGATGGCGAAGCCCTGTTTCGAGAGCATGTTCAGGAGTCTCAGGTCGGGGTTTTCAAGCTGGAAACGGTTGATGAGATTGTCGATTAGCGGTTTACCATCGACAAAGTTTTGTTTCTTCAGTTCGTCTTCCCTCGCTTTGAGCTTTGCCATGAAGGCCTCCTCCTCTTTGGTGAATTGATATTCCGGGGCCTTTTTACCTTCATACTCTGCAGACATTTCAAGCTCCCATCTGCCCATCATGGTATCCCAATACCACGTGGTTTGATCGAACACCGACCGCAGATCGGACATCATAAAAGCATATCCCTGACGGGCATAGAACGAATTACGCAGCACCCGCAACTCGTTGATGCTGAGCTTGGAGATGTCCATATTAAGGTCTATCTTCCTGTTCAGCATCTCCACATCTATCTTTCCGTTTCCGGGAAGGATGTAGTGCTTCTTTTCATTTTGTTGGCTCCATCCCATGAGGATGAGCATCGACATTAGAACTGTGGCCAGTATTCTTTTCATATTGATTAAAAATTTGATGTACTTCTTCTTTTGTTGCGTTTGTTATGATATATCGCGAAAAACGGGGCCCAAACCTTGACCATTCCCATTCGTCAAGGTTATATTGCCCGTTTCGGCATCTCTCAATGCTGACAAGTTTGCCGTCCGCCACGCAGAAATCCACCAATTCCTCGCCCAATCGCGACCCCATCCACAGCGGCCGGACCCTTCCGTCGCGGTTTTTGAAGACAAAGAGCCTATTCCCGAGTTCCGGATAAAACCGCGTGGACTTCACTACGCCTACCAATGCCTCCTCCACCCCATCTCCATCCACATCGCTGGTACGGAACTGATAGACGGGATAAGTCAGCAGCCACTCGTCCAACAGGGAATCCGTGGTCAGCACCAGCACATTGCACGTATCGTTAATCCGCTTCAGCGAAAACGTCTGGGCGGACAAACCTGTGCAAAACAGACAGCACAACAACGATATTATGGCAATACGGGGGAACATGAAAAGACTCCTACTTAGTTTTGTGACGGCAAAGATACAATTTTCATGTAGATTTACGAGGATGGAAAACAATCCTTTCTCTCTGGAATATGACTTTTCTATGGCTATTTGTGCCATGTGAATGAATCCGCAAATATACTGTGTAAAAATTACACACATCCCTTGATTTTTCACAATGAAATCACTATCTTTGCCGCCGTTTCTCCTTTTTTGGAGAAGACTAATTAATTAAAAGTGTATCAATAAGTTATAAAAACAAATATACAAAGAAAATGGCAACAGTTGGGAAACATTACGTGACAGGATTTCTGATTTTGTGCTGTATCCTAATGATGGGATTCCATCCTGTCAGCGCGCAGGACTCCGTCCGCATCAACTTGGACAAGGCCATTGAGATAGCCCTGTCGGAAGCTCCTTCGATGCGCATTGCGGACCGAGACGTGCAGATCAAGCAATGGTACAAGAAAGAGCAGATCGCTGCCCTGTTCCCTGATGTGTCGTTAGCGGCCAATTACAACCGGACGCTTCTCAAACAGACGATGTCCATGGACATGGGTGGCCAGACGATGAATATCAAGGTGGGTCGCGACAACACCTACTCCGTCGGTGCCAACCTGAGCCTGCCGATCATCGCCCCGGCATTATGGTCCAGCCTGAAACTCTCCTCCATGGATATCGAACTGGCCCTGGAAGCCGCACGTTCCTCCAAGCTGGAACTTGTCAACCAGGTAAAGCAGGCCTACTTCATATACCTGCTGGCCCAACAGTCATATGATGTGCTGCAACAGAGCTACGCCACCATGGAAGCCAGCAACCAGCTGGTTACCAACACATACAACCAGGGATTGGTCTCCGAGTTTGAGAAACTGCGTTCCGACGTGGCTTTGCAAAACCAGAAACCCGCCGTCAACTCGGCAGCCAAGGCCGTACGCTTGGCCAACATGCGCCTCAAAGTGCTGTTAGGCATGGACATCAACGAGCCGGTGATCTTCGAAGGCATGCTTTCCGATTACGAAGAGAGCGTACTGAACGCCACCATGCCCGACGAAAAAGACATCCAGCTCGCCTACAACTCGGCCCTGCGCCAGTTGGACCTCGGCATCCAGGAGTTGGAGCAATCCAAAAAAATCATCATCGGGTCCACCTGCCCCATGCTGGCCTTGGCAGGCAGTTTCCAATATTCCGGCATGGGCGACGACGGGCAGAAATTCACCAACTACCCCTACTCTTACGTGGCCCTGTCACTGCAGGTGCCCATCATCTCCTGGGTTTCCACCTCTTATAAACTCAAGCAGGCCAACCTGAACATCGACAACATGAAAGACCAGCGATTGGATATGGAGCGCAACCTGCGTATCGGGGTGCAGAGCTACCTCAACGACATGCAGCAGGCCATGGACGACCTCACCGCCAACCGCGAAACGATGAATCAAGCGCAGAAAGCCTACGACATCGCCAAGAAGCAGTACGAAGTGGGCATGAACACCTGGCTGGACCTCAACAACGCAGAGCTGACCCTCACCAATACGCAGCTCACCTACTGCCAGTCGCTGTACAACTACATCACAGCCAAGGCAAATCTGGATGCCACGTTGGGCATCGGCCAATAATATTTTCCAGACACGAATAAAATCTACCTATAATTACATATAGTATGAAGAGAACGATAAAGATCATGGCCCTGACAGCCCTCGTGGTGATAGGGTGTGCCGGCTGCAAGGACAAGAATAAAGACGCGGCCAACCTCAATCAGAAGTTCACCATCCGCACGAAACAGGTTTCCGCGCAGGATGTGGAACAGGTTTACGAATACACGGCGACCGTGGAGGCGGAAGCCGTGAACAACATCGCCCCCCTGACCGGCGGACGCATCGACAAGATCTACGTGGAGGTGGGCGACCGCGTGAGCAAGGGCAAGGTCCTCGTGCAGATGAACGAGAACAGCCTCAAACAGGCCAAGGTTCAACTCGACAACCTGAAGGCCAGCTTCAACCGTATCGACGAGCTCTACAAGGTTGGCGGCACCTCCAAAGCCGACTGGGATGCGATGAAGACCCAGCTCGACGTGGCGCAGACCACCTACGACAACCTGTTGGAAAACACCCGACTGATCAGCCCCATCAACGGCGTCGTCTCCGCCCGCAACTATGACAGCGGAGACCTTTACGGCGGACTGCCGGTGGTCACCATCCAGCAGATCAACCCCGTGAAGATGAAAATCAACCTTTCGGAATCCCTGTTCCAGAAAGTGAAAGTGGGGATGCCGGTCAGTGTCAAGGTGGACGCTTACGGCGACGAGGAGTTCAAGGGCCGTATCAGCCTCATCTACCCTACCATTGACGGTGCCACGCACACGTTCCCCGTGGAGGTGCAGCTGCCCAATGCCAACAGCCGCGTGCGCCCGGGCATGTACGCCCGCGTGACGGTGAACTTCGGCACCTCGCACCACGTGGTCGTCCCCGACGAGGCCATCTTCCGCCAGCAAGGATCCGGCAACCGCTACGTTTACGTCTATAAAGACGGCAAAGTATCCTTCAACCAGGTGGAGATCGGACGCCATCTTGGCAATGCCTACGAGCTGCTCTCCGGCAACGTTCAGGACGGCGACATGGTAGCCACCACCGGCCTCGCACGTCTGAAAGACGGTCTGGAGGTGAATGTGGAGAACAAATAGGGAGCGGGGAACAATTAGCAATTAATAATTAATAATTAATAATTAATAATTAATAATTAATAGTTGATAGTTGACGGGGGAATACCTGTTTCCAACACCTAAAGTTCATTGTTCATAGTCATAGTTCATTGTTCAAAGTCCCAACACCCAACAGCAAACAACGTAAAATATGAGCTTATATCAGAAATCAGTCGCAAGACCCATCATGACGGGGTTGATATACATCGCCGTCATCATCATCGGCATCTTTTCCATGACCAGGCTGCCGGTGGACCTGTTCCCGCACATGGACGGCAACACCATCATGGTACTGACCGTTTACGGCGGAGCCAGCGCGGAAGACATTGAGGACAACGTTTCCAAGCCGATTGAGAACGTGCTCAACACCCTAAGCGACCTGAAGCACATCACCTCCAACTCCAAGGAAAACTATTCCATTGTATATCTGGAATTTGAATATGGTGTGGACATTGATCAGAAGACCAACGACGTGCGCGATAAGCTGGATATGGTGAAGTCGGCGCTGCCCGACGGTGCCAACCAGCCCTACCTGTTCAAGTTCAGCGCCGACGACATGCCCATCATGATGCTGTCGGTGCAGTCGGGCCAGAGCACGCAGGCATTGTACAAGATTCTGGACGACAAGGTCTCCTCCCCGCTGTCGCGTATCAGCGGCGTGGGTGCCGTCTCCATCTCCGGTGCGCCCCAACGTGAGATCCAGGTCTATTGCGACCCCTATAAGTTAGAGAGTTACAACCTCACCATCGAGACCATTGCCTCTGTGTTGGGTGCGGAAAACCGCAACGTCTCCCTGGGTATCATGGACGTGGGTTCCAAGACCTACTCCATGCGTGTGGACGGCGAGTTCAACAGCGCGGACGAGATGGAAGATATCGTGGTTGGCAGTTTCAACAACAAGAACATCTTCCTGAAAGATGTGGCGGTCGTGAAAGACACCCTGCAGGAGCGCATGCAGGAGTCCTACACCGACGGCCAGCGCGGTGCCATGGTCATCATCCAAAAGCAGACAGGTGCCAACACCGTGAAAATCTGCAAGAAGGTGCTGGAGCAACTGCCTGACATCAAGAAAACCTTGCCCGCCGACGTGCAGCTGAACGTCTTGGTGGACAACTCCGACAACATCACCAACACCATCGACAGCTTGGAGGAGACCATCCTCATCATCCTGTTGTTAGTGGTCATTGTGGTGCTCTTCTTCCTAGGTCGCTGGAGGGCCACCCTAATCATCGCCATTGTGGTGCCCGTCTCCCTGATTGCGGCTTTCATCTACCTGTTGGCCACAGGCAACACCCTGAATATCATCTCCCTATCCTCCATTTCCATCGCCATCGGCATGGTGGTGGACGACTCCATTGTGGTGTTGGAGAACATCACCACGCACATCGAGCGGGGTTCGAAGCCCAAGGCGGCGGCTGTGTTCGCCACCAGTGAGGTCTCGCTCTCCATCATCGCCTCCACCTTGGTGATCATCGCCGTGTTCTTGCCCCTGACCTTCCTCACCGGTATGGCCGGCGTGCTCTTCAAATCCTTGGGCTGGATTGTCACCATCGTGATTGCCGTCTCCCTAGCGGCGGCCATGTCGCTGACGCCGATGCTATGCTCCCTGCTGTTGAAGAAGAACCCGAAAAAGAGCAAATGGTTCAATGCCATCTACACCCCTATTGAGAACTTCCTCAACCGGTTGGACAACTGGTACGCCCATCTGCTGCGCTGGTGCGTCAACCACCGCAAGACCGTCGTGCTGATCGCCTTCGCCGTGTTCGGAGCCAGCCTCTCGCTGCTGACCGTCATCCCCACGGAGTTCTTCCCCACGCAGGACAACGCCCGACTGAGTGTCACCGTGAAACTGCCGCAGGGCACCCGTGTGGAGACCACCAAGGCCTTGGGAGATCAAATTGTGGAGGAGATCCGTGAGAAATACCCGGACGAGATCAAATCCATCAACTATTCCGTGGGTATGCCCGATGAAGACAACACCTGGAGCCTGATGCGTGACAACGGCACGCACCTGCTCTCGTACAACATCCGTTTGGTGAAGAAGACCGAGCGTAATAAGTTCATCACGGAAATCGCTGACGGTATCCGTGGCATTTTGCGGCAGCATATTGAAATCGTCTCCTCCACGGTCACCACCGGCCAAGGTAACATGGGCGGACAATCGACGGTGGATATCGAGCTGTACTGCTACGATTTCAACACGACAGACCAGTTCGCCGCCGACCTTGCCGCGCGGATGCGCAACGTGGAAGGCTGCTCCGAAGTGGTGATCAGCCGTGACGAATACACCCCCGAGTTGGAAGTCGTTTTCGACCGCCAGAAATTAGCCGAAAATGGTCTGAACTCCACCACGGCAGCCAGTTATGTGCGCAACCGTTTCAACGGTTATACGGCCTCGCAGTTCCGTGAAGACGGCGATGAGTACAACATCCGCGTGCGTTACGCCCCCGAGTTCCGCGACGACGTGCACGCCATCGAAAACATCCTGATGTACAACAGCCGAGGCCAGGGCATCCGCGTGGGCGACGTGGGCCGTGTGGAAGAGACCTTCACCCCGCCGACCATCGTCCGTAAGGACCGCGAGCGTATGGTCAAGGTGTCGTGCGTGGTAGCCAAGGGCGCCGCTTTGAGCGAGCTGGTGGCCTCCGCCCAGCATGAGCTGGATCAAATGGACATTCCCGCCACTCTGGATTACAAAATCGGCGGAACCTGGGAGGATCAGCAGGATGCTTTCGGCGACATGTTCACCTTGATGGCTCTCATCGTCATGTTGGTATATGTGGTCATGGCCGCCCAGTTCGAGTCCTTCATCTACCCATTCGTCATCATGTTCTCCATCCCGTTCGCCTTCACCGGTGTGTTCATCGGACTGGCCGTGACACGCACCGCCTTAGGTATCATGGCCCTCATCGGCGCCATGATGCTGATCGGTATTGTGGTCAAGAACGGTATCGTGCTGGTGGACTACACCAGCCTATGCCGCGAGCGTGGCATGAGCATCAAGGATTCCGTGGTCGCCGGCGGCCGGTCCCGTCTGCGTCCCATCCTGATGACCACCCTCACCACCGTGCTCGGTATGATCCCTCTGGCCATTGACAAGGGCGAGGGTGCCGAGATGTGGAACTCCATGGGTATGGTCGTGGCCTGGGGTCTCACCGTATCCACACTTGTAACCCTGATTCTTATTCCCATTCTGTACAGCAAATTCGCTGAATGGTCCGAGAAAGGCCAAGCCCGTCGTCGCGCCCGCCGCGAACGGAACAAGGCTCTGGGCGTGAACGAGGTGTAATTAGCATTTGGCCTTTAGCCGTTGGCTATTAGCTATTGAAAAATTTAAAACACAATATATTGAGACACATTCCTTAAACAGCCTCGAAGAGGCAAAACGCGCGAAGCGCAAATAACCCCACACAAGGCGAAGCCGCAGCGTGGGGGAGACGATAATATACAACTAACCAATCCGTAATAAAATGAAAGCCGTTTTCGTATCGCTATACCAAGCCTTCTACGATGAGGTGATGGAAATTTTGGACAAGAACGAGATCCGCGGGTTCACCTACTGGAACGAGGTGCAGGGCCGCGGCAGCCACGACGGCGAGCCCCACTATGGCACGCACGCCTGGCCGACCCTTAACTCCGCCATTTTGGCCTTTATGCCAGATGAAAAGGTGCGTCCCCTTTTGGAGGACATCCACAAGTTGGATCTTTCCGCCGAACAGCAAGGCCTTCGCGCTTTTGTGCTGAATGCCGAAGAGGTGACCGACAAGGATTGCTAAAACCGCATCGCTCCTGCCCGAAGAATGCATTCGGTACGGCAAAGCGAGAGGCGGGAAGGGGCAATACTATTTCGGGAAGGTTTAATCTCCACAGTTGATCCTCCATGGATCGCGCGGATCCACGCGGATTATTTCCTTGTGATCCCCGAGATCCGCGGAAAAACACTATCTTTGCCGCAAAAATGACGATGAGACATCTTTTTCTCATATTATTTGTGACGTTGCTTTCAGCAGGAAGTGTGGCAGCACAAGGTTCAAAGGATACCACCATCTTCCGGCGCGGGGAATTGAAATTCATGTTTCTGCCAGACAGCACCTATCGGTTTTTCGTGGCCCCCTGTGATATTTGTCCACAACTCACCCCAAATAACATCCAAAGTTTCGGCCAATATTACTTATACAAGGATAAAACCTATTATCTTTATTCGGATACTTCACTCGCAACACAACAGGAGTGTGATATTGTGGAATCTCGCGAGGATAACGATAATCTCACATTCCGTTTTCACATCCCAAGTCCAAACAACAAGGAACGTTTGCTAAGCAACTGGCTGGTATTCAACGTAACGCTTTATCTTATGCCTGATTCTTTGGAATGGGAATTGCTCTGTAACACAAATATTCTTAATGACACTAACATTAAAACTTTTTATACAACAGATACACTTCTGGTTATTCCAAAACCGGTAAAACCCGTTTGGTATTATAAAGTGACGGTTTTCTCTAACAGTAAATTCGCCAATATTCCTCAATTCTCACTTCCAAGTGACAATCGCATCGGTTCCGACAACAATGTTTTTGACATCTATATGCCGATGGTGACGCCTGAATTCTTCCTTTACGAAAGGTTTTATAGTGAACCTGTGACAATTATAGACAAGAATGCAATACTGTTCCGAAGATGGGTTTTACTAAAAGAAGGAGCATTCAAGCCTGTACAATATACGGATTTCGCTCCATTGCCCCAAAAATACTGGAAATATGTGAAAGGTCCAATAGATGCTCATATACAGCATATCAATGCAATTTACAATAACGAAGACGAATAGAATACAGAAAAACCCCATAATGAAACCCAAAAGATTATGTAAATGGAGTCAGTTGCTGGCGATTATGTCAGTTTTGCTGTTGATTGTGGCAGAGTCCTCCTTTGCGCAAGAATTAGAGCATCTCCAGCCTGTGCAAATCACAAGTATGTCTTTGGTCAAACGTGACACCTCGAATTTCAAGAACCCCATAGCCAAACAACTGTGCTCCTATATCGACACAAGCATCACGTTTTATGAATGCCGTAACGACAAGGGTGTTGTCGGTTATTTGCTGGATTTCCATGATAACCGACCCTTTCGTGGTTATAAGTCCACATGGGAGCATACATCGAACTTTTCGGAGGGCATCGCCATTCATGCCGGGCTGAAGGAGGTGCAACGTGCTGAAATCTTGTTGGCCAAGGAATTGGATCTTAAAGCCGACTCTTCCCAAATTATTCGACGCGCCCTCACGGCACCCCGATTTTATCAATACGCCCGCCAATATGTCTTTTATGTTGAAGAAGACGGTGACACATGTGCGAGCATCAATTTTGCCATTCCAGAAGAATATGACTGTATAAACAGCAGATATTTAGTGGTTTGCGATGGTGGAGACGATTATTGGAAAGCTGAACTCAACTTGTCAAAAGGGCAAATTCTACACTATTATGTCAACGGTCCGGAAATCAAAACAGTGAAGGGGCGTAGCAAAGAGTCACAAGGATTAATCCGTAACTGCATTTTCAGAAATGGATCCCTGTATCGAGAAGAGGTCATAACATACAACCAGCTACCTAAAAAAGTGCAAACGAAGGTCGAGAATCCTCACGACACCACGAATACTTACACTGAAGTGCATCATAAAGGCCAGTTATACTACTTGATTTTTAGCAATAGCATTCAAAAAGGATATCAGAACGACGGGACGTGGTTGTTCACGGGTTCGGAGGATTTGTTTTGTGGGGATATTCCGGAAAACCAATTGCAGCATGTGCCGCACATCAAGAAGATGTTGTCCTACATTCACGACGATATGTCCCGCCGCGGACGCAACTTCAAGAGCTACGGGAAGATTATCTCCTTGGAAGCCGTGGACAAACACTACGTCATCCACATCTGGTATTATCCGAACATCGATTACTACAAGATGTGGGCAGCCTACACCTTTAACCGCAACGGAGATTTTGTCGGAATAGACATTGATTGAAGATTATGATTTCCACGGATTGGCGCGGATGTTTTCCTCGTAATCCGCGGAAAAAAATTAAGTATGATGAACATTGAAGAATTTCGTGAGTTTTGCCTGTCGCTGGGCGAAGTGGAGGAGAAACTGCCCTTCGCAAAGATGCCCGGCGGCGACACCTTGTTAGTGTTCTACGTCTGCGGCCACACCTTCTGCTACTGCGACCTCCGCGAGTTCACCGTGGTGGTGAAGTGCCAGACCGAACGTATTGCCGAGCTGCTCGGCACCGTAGCGGGTGTAGAGACCCCCGACAACCACTTCAACCCCAAATACTGGCTCGGCATCAACCTGCAGACCATTGACACCGAACTACTCAAAGAGTTGACGAAGAATTCGTTTGAGATTGTGAAGGGGAAGTATGAGAGGAAACGGAAATGATTCTTTCTTGCCGTTATCGACAAAAAAAACATTACTATTTCTATTTGAATTAGAAATATTTTTCAAATATTATCGTTATAAATAGAAATATTTTATATCTTTGCCGCAAATTTTAATAGACAATGGTCAGCAAAGAATTAATAATGAGAGTGATGGCGAACCAACACACCAAGGATCTGGATGCTGGAATGCCCCGGAATATCAAGGACGAGTGGCTCTCCACAAGGCAAGTGGTAGTCATTTCGGGTGTGCGAAGATGCGGAAAATCCTATTTTTTGCGACAAATCCGTGAAAAGAATAACGAAAAAGACTACTATTTCCGTTTTGACGATGAACGCCTCATCAATTTCTCCGTTGAGGATTTTGAAACTTTAGATATTTGCTTTTCAGAATTTTACGGTGAACAGCACACCTACTATTTTGATGAAATCCAAAACGTTGAAGGATGGGAACTGTATGTGCGGCGGCTTTACAACGAAGGTGCGAAAGTCTATGTCACCGGCAGCAACGCCAAGATGTTAAGTCGTGAAATGGGCACGCATCTGTCGGGCATCCATATCCCTGTGGAGCTTTATCCCTTTTCTTTTGCGGAATATCTTCAACTTCAAGATATAAACATCAACAAAAAAGATTTCTATACAACGGCTGGAGCGGCCTTGTTAACCAAACAGTTCAAGACCTACATGTTGTCGGGAGGCTTCCCCGCGTACCTGCAAGGAGAACCCGACGACTACATCTCTGCACTATATCAGAGCATCATATACCGCGATGTGCTTCAGCGGAATAACATTACCAATGGTCGGGAAGTGCTTGAGTTAATGCACTTTCTCGCCAGCAATGCAGCCAAGCGCCACTCCTACACCTCTCTTGCCAAAATTATCGGGGTGAAGCACTCTGATACTGTCAAGCATTATATCCAATGTGTGGAGGAGACCTATCTGCTCTCCCAGCTTCTGAAATACAACGCCTCTGTCAAGACGCAGGAGGCCAGTATCAAGAAAATGTATATGATTGACAATGCTATCATTCGGTTGGTGGGCTTTAACCCGACCGACAATCTCGGTCCGCTGTTGGAAAATCTGATTTTCATCGAGTTAAAACGACGCGGCAAGGACATTTTCTACCATGCCAACGGCAGCGAGTGCGATTTCATCGTCCGAACGGGTACCCACATAACGCAATGCATCCAAGTCACCGTTTCTCTGGCCGATGAGTCCACGCGCAAACGTGAGGTGGCGGGGCTTACCGCAGCGGCAAAAACATACGGCACCACCGACAACATCATTATCACCCTGGACGAAGACCGCATTTCATTGGAAGAGACTGGCATACGTGTTGTTCCCGCATGGCGGTGGCTTTTAGAGTAAACTATTAAGAGAACATATCATTTCAATTGTATGAAAAAACATATCCTCTTCACCATCCTTCTCCTTTTCTGTGCGACCCTCTCTCACGCACAAACGCCCTCCAACAAGTCTGACGTAGTCAAAGACACGGTGTTTGACCACGGCTCCAACATAGTGTTTCCCGAAATGACGCCGCAACTGGTGGATAACCTTGATCTTTTGGGACGCGTTTGGGGATTCCTGAAATATCACCACCCGACCATTTCCAAAGGCGCATACAACTGGGATTACGAGCTTTTCCGGATGCTGCCCGGCTATTTGCAAGTGGCCGACAATAAGCAACGGGATGCCTACTTGGCCAAATGGATTCTTCACTACGGGAAAATTCCTGTCAACAAAAATGTCACACCCATGGACACCAACGCTTTCCTGAAACCTGATTTGGCATGGATTAATTCTGAAACTTTGTCGCCAAAGCTATACAAAACACTGATGAATGTCTATCAGAACCGCAAAAACGGCTTCTACTATGTATCCTACAACTCTCTTTGGGTGAAGAATGCGCAATTCAAGCATGAGAACGATTACGATGAGATGGATTACCCTGACGCCGGTTTTAGGTTGCTGGCGCTGTACCGCTATTGGAATATGGTGTATTATTTCTTTCCGGACCTGTATCTTGCCGACGTTGACTGGAACACGGTGATGAAGAATCATATTTCTTCTTTCCTCTCGGCCGGGGATAAAGAAGCCTATTGGAGAGCTATCAAACGCCTGATTGCCCAAATAGATGACACCCACGGGGTGATGTGGTCCTCGAAATTCAAGAAGTCGGCGGACTACTACCGTGCTCCGATTAGAGTGAGATTCTTGAAGAACGACACCTTGGTGGTTTCCGCCTATTGGGATTCGGAAAAAATCGACAGTGCAGGACCGCATATCGGGGATATCATCACCCACATTGACGGCAAGCCGGTTTCGTATTATATTGACAGCTTGGCACCCTATTATTCCGCGTCCAACCATCGCGCCAAAGTCCGGAACATGTCATGGGAAATCTGCAATGGTTATAAACCATCCGTCAGTATCGCATACCTGTCGGATGGAACCCCGAAAGAAGCCACAATTACCCGGTATAACTTTGAAGAAATGCCGGCAAACACCAAAACTGATAGCATCTGCTACAAATTGTTGCGCGACAGCATCGGATATGTATCCATGGACGATATCACCAAAGAATGGGTGGAACGAATTGTGGACACCTTACACACCACCAAAGGACTGATCCTGGATTTGAGGGAATATCCGAATGAGGGCATCAATTATAAATTCTACAGTGTTTTATCTGACAAATCAAGACCTTTTTTCAAGGCCACCTGTCCGGATATGAGCAATCCAGGTGCTTTTGGATGGACGAAACCGGGCTATACTGGAAAAGGAAAGCATGCGTATAAGGGCAAAATCGCCATTCTCATCAGTGAGCAGTCACAAAGCCACGCGGAGTTTTGCACCATGATGTACCGCACGCTTCCCAACAGCATTGTCATCGGCAACACGACAGCGGGTGCGGATGGCGATGTGGTGGGGATCCAGCTCCCCGGCGGTATAAACTCTTATTTCTCCGGACTCGGCATTTATTACCCCGACGGCGCCGAGACACAGCGTGTGGGCATTATCCCCGACATTTATGTGTGGCCCACCGTCCAGGGCGTCCGTGAGGGCCGTGACGAGTTGTTGGTGAAGGCACTGGAATGGTTGAAGCAATAGTGGAGAGCCTATTTATCAGTGTTTTTTTCTTGTGATCCTCGCGATCTTCGGAAAAACATATCTTTGCCACAAAAATTATTCTATGAAAAAATCATTGACAGTCGGTTTATTATTATTGGTTTGTTGGATGGGTAGCCTTACCGCCCAAGTCCAGCACTTCACCTGGCAGGGCGTGGAGCGCGAATACATCGTGCGCACACCGGCTAACCATAACGGCACCCTTCCCGTGCTGTTCTTCCTGCACGGTCTGGGGGGTATTATCTCCAATTATGACCAGGACTACAATTTCGCCCAGATTGCCGAAGAATATGACTGGATGGTTGTGTTGCCGCAGGCCCTTGACCAAGGCATTGGCCCTATGTGGAACGCCGGCCTAGCCAGCAGCGACATTGATGACTCCGGTTTCCTGATGGCTCTCCTCGACTCGCTGACAGTACAATTTCAACTTGATACTGACAGCGTTTTCTTCGCAGGCATGTCTATGGGTGGCTTTATGACGCACCGTATGGCCATTGAGCACGGCGACCGAATCGACGCGTGCGTGGCGGTCAGCGGACTGATTACCAGTGTGGATGCTGCCCAGACGCCCGTTGCGCCCGTCCGTATGCTACACATCCACGGAACCAACGACAACGTGGTGGGTTACAACGGTTACTCCACTGCTTTCGGCTTGACGCTCGGACTCGGGGTCGATGCCATCCTCGACTATTGGCAGAATGCCAACGGCTGTAGTGGCGAACCGGCCATCGATACGCTCCCCGACCTCAAGGACGATGGGCTGCGTTTCATCCGTTATACCTACAATTGCGGCACGGATCTGCAGTTCCTCAAGGTGGTGGGCGGCGTTCACGACTGGTATCATAGCTCCGCCCAATATGATGTTGGTTACAAGGAGGTTCTCTACGAATTCTGCACGGGTCGCAGCCTTACGTCAAGTGTCGCTGTCCATGAGACAGCGCAATTGCGGGTGTGGCCGAACCCGACGAACGGCGTCTTCAACATCCAAATTGCGGACTCCGGTTCTTCCAGCAAGGAGATTAAGGTGTTCGATGTGTATGGGAGAATGATGGATGTGAGAAAGACGATGTATACTTCGTCATCGGGAACCGTACAAATCGACCTTTCCCATCACCCCGACGGCATCTATTTCGTGCAGGCAGGGAATGGGGCGACGACAAAAGTGGTGCTAAAACGATAAAGGGGCTTGTTTAACCTTTAATGATATACTTCGAAAATTGTTGTTACTTTTTCATGAATCGTGCGTATAAGCTTTCTATAAAAAAACATTGTATTTTTTTAGGAAAGTGCAGTAATTAAAAAAAAATGTATATTTGCAACCGCGAAAATTATAAAATTACATAACATATGAAACGAGTGTACAGTTTTCTCTCATTGGTCATGGCCGTTGTCTTAACATGCGCTGCGTCAATAACATACGCACAGTGTGACAACGACACTTTCATCTACGGAGGCAAGAGTTCCGGTTCCTGCAAAAAGGGCATCGCTGTTGCAATCGGACAGCATGAAACGCCGACCGCCGCGTTAACCCTTCCACATTTCAAGGGTGGAAACAAGGCCATGTGCCGCTACATCAACAAGACAAAAGTCTATCCGGTGAACCTGAAAAGCCAACGTGCTTCCGGTACGGCTATCGTACAAGCCAAGGTCTTGGCCGACAGTACCATCACCGATGTCGAATTAGTGACCAGTTCCGGCTACAAGGAGATGGATGACGAAGCCATCCGCGTGGTCAAGTCCTTCCCCAAAATGTGCCCGGCAACCCAAAGCTGCACCGCACAGGACATGATTATGCAAATCCCGGTCACCTTCTCCATGGAAGAGGAAGAAGCTAAGGTCAAACTGGCTGAAACCAAGAAACAGGTCAGATCCATCGGACCCATCACCCTCTATTTCGAGAACGACCGTCCGGATCCGCGCACCAAACAAGACTACACCAGCACAGAGTACAAGGGCCTCTACGACAACTATATGAATCAGAGATCCAAATACATCACCGAAGCGGCTAACGGCTTGACCGGCAATGCGAAATCGCAGGCTGAGAACGAAGTCCGTACCTTTTTCGACGACTCTATCGCCACGGGTTACAACCGTCTGCAGAAGCTGACGGATGCCCTCGTGGAAGTGCTGGAAGCCGGCTACAGCGTCTCCTTCAACATCAGCGGTTTCGCCAGCCCGCTCAGCAACAGCGACTACAACATGCACCTCTCCTCCCGCCGTATCGAAAGCGTGCTCAACTACATGAAGCAGGCCAACGGCGGCAAGCTGGCTCCCTACATCACGGGACAGAAATCCGGCTTGACCATCTACAAGAACCCGAAAGGCGAGGTTGCCCATGCTGAAACCTCTACCGCCCAGCGCGTCACGGTTTACGGTCTGCAGGCCGCCAAGGACAGAAGAATCGTCATTGACAATGTCCAAGTGAAATAACGGACATTTCGTTGAAATATAAAAGAGCCTCCTAACGGAGGCTCTTTTTTTATTCGTTCTTTTTCAGATAAGCATACAAATCCGCCGCTTTCTTCGGTCCTACAACAGCGGCCAGCTCCGGCTCGGAGGCGGCACGTATGCGTTTTAAGGACTTGAACTCCGACAGAAGCCGTTGCTTGAGCACACGTCCTATGCCTGGAGCATCATCCAGAACCGATGCGATACTGGTTTTCGAGCGGCGCTTGCGGTGATGCGTGATGCCGAAACGATGCACCTCATCGCGCACCTGCTGGAGCAGCTTCTGCGCCTCTGACTTCTTGTCAATATACACAGGCAAATCATCCCCTACCTTGTAAATGTCTTCCAACCGCTTAGCAATGCCCACCAGCATCAGCCGGTCCTCAATATGGAGACTGCAGACAGCCTGATATGCAGCATGGAGCTGTCCCTTTCCACCGTCAATCACCACCAGATCCGGAAGGGGTTTCTCCTCCTCCAACAGCCGATGATAACGTCGATAGACAACCTCCTCCATGGTGGCGAAATCGTCAGCCCCCACCACCGTTTTGATATTATAATGCCGATACTCCTTTTTGGCGGGTTTTCCGTCCAGGAAACAGATCATGGCGGCCACGGGATCCTCGCCCTGCGTGTTCGAGTTGTCGAAACACTCAATATGGCGGGGCAGGGTTTTCATGCCCAACGCCTGCTGCAGTGCCAGCAACACACGCTGGCTTCTGCGCTCGGGGTTGACCAGGTCCTGCCGCTTCTTTTTCTCCAACATGTAAAAATGAGCATTGCGCACGGCCAGTTCCAGCAATTTCCGCTTATCCCCACGCTGCGGGACCAAGAAAGTCCAGTCGTCTTGCTCGATGGTAGGCAGGAAGGGCACTATGACCGTAGGGAAGAGACCGTTCAGGCGGTCACGCATCTCCAGAAGAGCATCCCAGAGCAGATCTTCGCGGTTTCGGTCCAGTGTATGTTCGATTTCCAATGTCTGCGCCTGCACGATAGCGCCATCCACAATGCGGAGGAAGCTGACATAGGCGCAGTTGCCGTCGTCCTCCATGCCGAACACATCCGTCTCCGTCAGTTGCGGATTCACCACCACCGACTTGGCCACGAATTGTTCCAGCGATTCGATTTTCCGTTTCAGAACGGCCGACTGCTCAAACTCCCAGCGATCAGCATGGGCCATCATTTCCTCTTTGAGCTGGGCAATGACCTGCCGGCGGTTGCCTTTGATGATCTCCACAATGCGTTCAATATTCTGCTGGTATTCCGCCGCCGTGATATTGCCGCAGCAGGGGGCCGGACACTTCTTCAACTGGTACTGCATACAGGGACGCTCCTGATGTACCAGCCGTCGGCAGGTACGCAGCATGAACAGGTCGTTGATCGTGTCTAACAGGGCATTCATGTGCTTCACAGAGGCATACGGCCCGAACAAGCGCATATTTTCCGGCTCCGGATGACGGGTCGGATAGACACGGGGAAACTCCTCCTTGGTCACGGCAATCCACGGGTAGGACTTATCATCCTTCAGCATAATATTATACCGTGGCTTAAACTGCTTGATCATGCTGTTTTCCAGCAACAATGCCTCCCATTCCGTATCCACCACTGTGGTCTGGATATCGCGGATCTTGGTCACCAGCATCCGTACCTTCGAAGAATCATGTTCCTTCGTGAAATAGGAGGAAACGCGCCTTCGCAGTCGCTTGGCCTTCCCTACATAGATGATTGTCCCCGTCTCATCCAAAAAGCGATAGACACCAGGCTTCTCCGGCAGTGATTTCAGAATCAGGAGTATATTCTCAGGGATTGATCTCATAGAGGGTTTGTACTGGGATTTATAAAGATTATAAGTGTTAAAGAAGGAAAGGAAAAAGCACGTTCCTTTTATTCTAAGCCAACTCGGCTGCAAAGATAATCAAATAATAAGGAACATCCATCGGCCCCATTGCTTTTTCACCTGCAACGACCAACCGTATAAGCTCGTGTAACAAAAACAGAAATTGTATCCCTCGGGGAGACTAACTACACTGACACAAAAAAAGCCGCTCTTCCGAGCGGCTTTTTTAAATGAATTCCACAAAGGATTATTCCTGATCTTTCTTGCAGCATTTGTCGCAGCTGAAGCACTTCCACACCAAGGCGGAAAGAGCCGCGCCGATAAGCGGAGCCACGATGAACACCCACAGGTCGCACAGAGCTTGGCCGCCAGCGAAGAGTGCCGGTCCGATAGAACGGGCAGGGTTCACAGAGGTACCCGTCAGGTTGATGCACACCAGGTGGATGAGAATCAGCGTGAGGCCGATAGCCAGACCAGCGAAGTTGCCGGCACCGACTTTCTCATCGGTCGTGCCCAAAACCACCAGCACGAAGAGGAAGGTGGCGATGATCTCCACGAGGCAGGCGCCCAGCGGACCACCCGCATTGGCAACACCGTTGCAGCCAAGGCCGGTCATACCCTCTGCAATACCGCAAGCAGACGGGGTCACAATGTTGACGAGAGCCAACAGGAGAGCACCAGCAATGATACCGCCGATGATCTGGCCACACCAGTAGCCGAGAGCATCCTTCCAGCTCATGCGGCCCGAGAGGGCGACGCCAAGCGTGATGGCCGGATTGATGTGACAACCGGAAATGCCACCGATGGTGTAAGCCATAGCCACCACGGAAAGACCGAAGGCGATAGCCGTGCCGACCACACCCGCAGGAGTGGCGCATCCGAGGAACATAGCCGTTCCGCAGCCAAGGAACGTAAGAACAAACGTTCCTACCATTTCAGCGAAATACTTTTTCATAAGCGTTTAATTTTAAATTGGTTAATAAAAAAGGTTGAATTGTTTATTTGTTTAACTGTTTAATTGTTGATTTGTTGAGACGGGGTCAATGGCGGGTTTTCTGCTGATGAGCATCAGGCAGCCGAAAACGACAAGACCGTTGACAATCAGCAGTTCGTATCCGAACTTATAACCGTTCAGCCACTCCACGGAATGGGACGAGACAATATAGCAGAGCGTGGGAATCAGGACAGCGATCAGCGGTATCAGGAAGCGTCTCGATGTAGGGATTTCCCTATGGGTGAAGATGCCGAACACGAAGAGGCCGAGCAAAGGCCCATAGGTGTAGGAGGCCACCGTGAAGATGATGCGGATCAGCGCGTCGTTGTGATGGTTGGCCACCACAATGATCACAATCAGGAAAAGCATAGAGATAGCCAGATGCACCAGCCTGCGCACCCGCGTCTGCGCCTGCGCCGACGGGAAGCGTTTCTCGATGCCGAGAATATCGTAGCACACCGTGGTCGTCAAGGCCGTAAATGTGCCGTCCGCACTGGAGAAACCGGCGGAGATGAGGCCAAACACAAAGACCAAGGCCCCGAACTTGCCCAAATACTTGAACGCGATTTCCGGATAAATCCTGTCCGTTGGCATTCCGGCCACGTCAATGCCGTGACGCTTGGCGAACACCAGCAGCATACCACCCAGCAAGAGGAATAACAAGTTGACCACCACCAGAATAGTGGTAAAGGAAAACATATTGCGTTGGGAATCACGCAACGACTTGCAAGACAGGTTCTTCTGCATCATATCCTGATCCAGGCCCGTCATGGCGATAGTGATAAACATGCCGCCGATGATCTGCTTCACAAAATAGCTGTTGTTGCGCCAGTCCGTGTTCCAAACCGTCCGGCAGTCCGTACCATCCTTCCCTACATCGGACATAGCCTGCCAAAGTTCGGAGAACGAGCCGCCCATATCCTTCATTATCACGATGATAGTGATAACCAAAGCGCCAATCAGGAAGGTGGTCTGCAGCATATCCGTCCAGACCACAGTCTTCAGGCCACCCCGGAAGGTGTACAGCAAGATAATGCAGATCATCACAATGGCTGTCAGCCATATCGGGATATGCCAGCCGTCGAAGACGAAAACCTGGAGAACGAAGATCACGAGATACATACGCAGGGCCGAGCCAAGAAGACGAGACACGAAGAACAGCACCGAGCCGGTCTTGTGCGCCTCCTTTCCGATCCGCGATCCCAAATATTCGTAAATGGAGGTTACTCCGGACTTATAGTACAACGGTAGGAGAATCATCCCAATCACCACATAACCAATAATATACCCTATCACAACTCCCAGGTAGGTAAACTGTGTTGTATAGACATCCCCAGGCACTGACATGAACGTCACGCCGGAGAGCGAACTGCCAATCATGCCATACGCCACCACAAACCATGGCGACTTCCGGTTGCCCGTGAAGTAGGTCTGGTTGTCCGCCTTCCGGGAGGTGATTCCCGTGATCACGAACAACAGCACCACGTAGAAGATGAAGAACGAGAAGATAAAGGTTTGCATAGGCTATACGGTTTCAAAAAAGAACAGTGGCGGAACAACTCCGCCACAGGGAGAACGAAGGCAAGCCGGATGCTATTTCACACCCGGTTTACCCAACAGAAGGAACATATTGCGCTTATAGGCCTCCACACCGGGCTGGTCAAACGGATTGACACCCAGCATATAACCGCTGATAGCGCAACTCATCTCGAAGAAATAGATCAGTTCGCCGAGATAAAACTCGTTGATTTCGGGAATCGTGATCCGGATATTCGGGACTTTACCATCCACATGCGCCTGGCAAGTTCCCTGCTGGGCGATGTGGTTAATCTCATTTATACTCCTGTGTTGCAGATAATTGAGACCATCGGTATTCTGTTCGTCTGACGGGATTTGCACCGTATGATGGACATTCTCCGTGGTGAGCACCGTCTCGAACATCTGGCGGGAGCCGTCCTGGATGTATTGGCCGAGGGAGTGCAGATCCGTAGAGAAGATGGCCCCTGCGGGGAAAATACCCTTTTGCTCTTTGCCCTCGCTCTCACCGAACAGCTGTTTGAACCATTCGATCAGATAGAAGAACCTGGGCTCGAAGGAGGTCATCAGTTCCACTTTCAACCCTTTGTTATAAAGCACGTTACGCAAAGCAGCATACTGCATGGCCGGGTTCGTGTCGAAAGCGGCGGCCTCCATCAGCTGTTGGCGCATGGCGCGGGCGCCGTCGAGCAGTTTGCGGACGGAGAAGCCGGCGGCGGCAATGGGGAGCAGGCCCACGGGGGTGAGCACGGAATAGCGCCCGCCCACATCATCGGGAATGACAAAGGTGGGATAGCCGGATTGGTCGGCGAGCGTCTTGAGTGCGCCGCGGGCCTTGTCGGTGATGGCCACAATGCGCTGGCGCGATTCCTCCACGCCGTATTTGTGTTCACAATGCTGCTTGAGGATACGGAAGGCGATGGCGGGTTCCGTGGTGGTGCCGGATTTGGAAATGACCACGAGGCTGTAGTCCTTCACGGCAAGCACGTCCAGCAGGTCGTGCAGATAATCCTCGCTCATATTGTTGCCGGCATAGACAATCTGCGGTTTTTCGTTCGGCAGCATGGGGCTGAAGCTGTGCTGCAGGGCCTCGATGACGGCGCGTGCGCCCAGGTAGGAACCGCCGATGCCGATCACCACCACCACCTGCGACTTGGCGGCCAGGCGGGCGGCTACGGACTCAATTTCCGCAATATCTTGTTCGGAGACCTCTTGGGGCAAATTCACCCAGCCGAGGAAATCATTCCCCCGGCCGGTTTTGTTGACGGTTTCCTGATAGGCGGCTTCAGCCGCAGGGGCCTGAGCCTTCAACTCGGCCTCGGAAACGGCAAACAGGGCATCTTGTAAAGAAATTTTCATAACAAAAATTATAGGTTACAGTTTAGGTTATTAATATTCAAAACATTATGATCAAAGTATGAAACAGAGGCTGCAAAGATAGAAATTTTGTATTTTTGCACCTTAAAAAAAAGAGCGATTTTGAAAATTTTTTTCCTCAAGATATATCATTTTTTTGATTCACACCGCTCCGCGCTTTGGCTCACCCTCCTGCTGGTAGTGACCTTATGCGGGCTGTCGGCGCTGCGTCTGAATTTTGTGGAAGACATCGGCAGTTTCCTGCCTAACAATCGCGAATACAAAAGCATAAACGAGGCGTACCAGCATCTGGGCGGCGACAACAAGCTGGTTATCAGCATCGCCATGGCCGACACCGCAGCGGAAACCGACATGGAACTGCTCTCCTCGGCGGCTGACAGGATAGCCGAGAAGCTGGCCGAGGCTGACACGACCAGTCTCATCAAGCAGGTGCGCTATCAGGTGGACAACCAGGAGGTGGAAGGTGTAATGACCTTTATATTGGACAATCTGCCCTACTTCCTCACCGAGGACGACTACGCCCGCATGGACACGATGCTCGCCCCCGCGCACATCGCCGCGCAACTGGCCGCCGACCGGCAACTCCTCGCCTCACCCGTGCCCATGATGCGCCCGATGATCCAGCGCGACCCGCTATTTTTCGCCTCCGAAGCGCTGAAATCACTCGCCGACTTCAAGCTCGACGACACATATCAGACCGACAACGACCATATTTTCAACAAGGAAGAAACTGAATCACAGGTTATTGTAACCTCTAATTACCCGTTGAGCGAAACACGATGCAACAGACAACTGATCCGTCTCATCGACAAAACCATGGAGGAGGTTTCCCACGAGCAGGAGGGGAAAGTCCGCATATTCTGCTTCGGAGCCTCGCAAGTGTCGCTGACCAATTCCAAACAGATAAAGAAAGACAGTTTCACGGCCATTGGCATATCCCTGCTGCTCATCGTCGCCCTACTCTACTACTATTACCGCAATTTCCGAAGCATCCTGATGATTTTGGTGTCGATATCCTTCGGGGCCGTGTTTGCGCTTGGATTCATCGCACTGGTCAAGAATCCGGTATCCGTCATCGCCATCGGGGTGGCCTCCATCATCTTGGGCATAGCCATCAACTACCCCATCCATTTCCTGTCACATTTCAAGCGTACCGACGATAAAGAGCAGATACTCAAAGACATTGTCAATCCATTGCTCATCGGCAACATCACCACAGTAGGGGCTTTCCTCAGCCTTCTCTTCATCAGCTCCGACGCCATGAAGGATCTGGGGCTCTTTGCGGCCCTGTTGTTAGCCGGCACCATCCTCTTCGTGCTCATCTTCCTGCCGCACCTGACAGGGAAGCACTTCCAGGGCACGAACCGCGACCTCGCCTTCCGGCGGGTGGCCGAGTTCCGTTTCGAGAACATCCGGGGACTTTTCTGGGTCATCGTCGTATTGACCATCGTATTCTACATCTTCAGCTCGCGCACCTCCTTCGACACCGACATGCACCACATCAACTACATGACCAAAGAGCAGCAGGCGGCTTTTGACAAATTGCGTGCCGAGAGCGACACAACAGTCCACACGGTGTATGCCATCGCGGAGGGGCGCACCCTTGATGAAGCGCTGTCTCATCAAGAGCAACTCCTGCAGAAGTTGGCTAAAACCGACAGCATATACCCTTCTGCCATCGTCCGTTACAGCGGAATCGGGCGTTTCCTGCCATCGCAGAAGATGCAGCGGCAACGGATTGAGAGGTGGAACGCTTTCTGGGGAAGCAAGCGCGAGGCCTTCTGCGCCGACCTGGACCAAGCAGCCCGGCAAAACGGCTTCAACCCGGAAGCATTTGCCCCGTGCAAGGAAATCATCCAGCGGGAATATTCCGTCCAAGACAGCAGTTTTTTCCAACCGATAGAGGAGCAATTGACTTCAAGTTATGTTGTAAGTACAGGAAATAAAGTAATGATTTACAATATCTTGAAAGTTAAAAAAGAGAACAGTAAAAACATTGAAGAATACTTGAACCGAATAGCATCCACCGACGGGTTCGCCTTCACCGACACCTCCATAGCCTCGCGGTTAGTGTCAGCACTCTCCTCCGACTTCAACTATGTGCTCTACATCTGTGGAATCATCGTGTTCGCCTTCTTGCTTTTCTCTTTTGGAAGATTGGAAATCAGCCTCATGGCCTTCCTGCCGCTCTTCATCGCCTGGATCTGGATTCTGGGCATCATGGGCTTGACGGGTATCCGTTTCAACATTGTCAACATCATCTTAGCCACCTTCATTTTCGGCATGGGCGACGACTACTCCATTTTCGTCACGGAGGGACTGTTATACGAACACGCTTACGGACGCAAGATGCTGGCGCAGTTCAAAAACTCCATCATCCTGTCGGCCTCCATCATGTTCATCAGCATCGGGATGTTGGTATTCGCCAAGCATCCGGCCATGCGTTCACTGGCGGAGGTAACCATCATCGGGATGTTCTCCGTGGTGATGATGGCTTACATAATCCCGCCGCTGGTCTTCAAATGGCTGACTACCAAGAAAGGCCAACCGCGCAAGCAGCCTGTAACCTTGCGAAGTGCCTTGTGCAGCATCATCGGGTTCCCCTACTTCTTTCTCGGGGTGGTGGCTCTATCCATCTCCGGCTTCTTCCTGCTTGTGCTTGGCGGCAGGACCGACAAGCACAAACTGCAATACCACAAAGTGTTACGCCGGCTCATGCTCTCCACCGCCCGTGTCATTCCCAACTCATCGTTCCGCATCCTCAACCCCCACGGCGAGGACTTCGAGAAGCCGTCGGTCATCATCTGTAACCACCAGTCGCACTTTGACCTGCTCTATACGCTGCTGCTCACACCCAAGATGATCGTGCTCACCAATGACTGGGCCTGGAACATGCCGCTCTACCGGCGCATACTCCGCAACGGTGACTTCCTGCCCGCCTCCTACGGTTTCGACCATAATTTCTCCAAAGTAAAACAGATGGTGGAGAAAGGCTACTCCGTGCTGGTGTTCCCCGAGGGCACGCGCTCCGCCGACCATTCCATCCTGCGATTCCATCAGGGCGCGTTCCTGCTGGCCGACAAATTGGGACTGGACATCCTGCCCATCATCGCACACGGCATTGGCGACATGTTCCCGAAATACGACACCTACATCCATCGCGGGCAGGTGACCATCTCCATCGAAGAGCGCATCACCACTGACGACGAACGTTTCCGCCACCAGCGGACCCCGTTGGAAACCGCCCGGCTGGTGCGTCACTTCTACATTGACCGGTATGCCGAACTAAAAAAAACGTGCGAAACCCCCGACTATCTCAAAGACCTTGTTTTACACAAATACATCTACAAAGGGAAAAGCATCGAAAATCACTGTCGCAGCAAGCTATCGTGGCGGCAGAACGTGGCAGATGCCCTGGCCTCTGTTCCTGACAACGCCACCCTGCTGTACCAGAACTGCGGCAATGGCGAACTGTCGCTGATGGCCGCCCTGCTGCGCCCGGACCTGAACATCACAGCATACGACGCGGACGAAGACCACATCGCCATTGCCAGCCACTGCCTCCCGCTGCCGGACAACCTGCACTATACCCACACGCTCCCCGACCCTGCCGCCTTTGACCATATCTTTGACGAAACCGAACTCTAACACATAAACAACACCAAAATCAAAACGCATGTCAGCCACTCACAGCGACCAACATTACGACATCATCATCCTCGGCACCGGCCTCGGCGGTCTGGTGTGTGGCTATATCTTGAGCAAGAACGGCTTCAAGGTGCTGTTGTTAGAGAAGAACACCCAGATTGGCGGGTGTCTGCAGACCTTCAAACGCTTCGGTGTCAAGTTCGATACGGGAATGCACTACATCGGCAGCATGCTGCCCGGACAGATCCTGCACCGGCTCTTCCATTACTTGAACCTATTAGACGATGTGCCCATCAGCCGACTGGATGAGAACGGCTATGATGTGTTTTCGATTGCAGGCCAGCGCTACCAGTATGCATCGGGCTATGACCATTTTGTGGACACTCTCGCACGGCAATTTCCGGACAATCGCGCGGATTTGCGCGAATACACCCGTCGGTTGCAGGCCATCGCCGATGCTTCCCCATTATACAATTTGAGAAAAGTGGAGGAGAACGTCTTCATCGAGGCGGACTACATCAAGACGAGCATCAACGACTTCATCGCCTCGGTCACGGATAACCGAACCCTGAGAGACGTGCTGGCGGGCAACCTGCCCCTTTATGCCGGTGTGCGCGACAAGACTCCAACCTATATCCACGCGCTCATCAACAACTTCTACATCCAGAGTGCCTGGCGCATCGTGGGCGGCAGCGACTGCATCGCGCAATCCCTGGCAAATTCCATCCGCCGTTTCGGTGGAGAGATCCGTATTTGCAGCGAAGCCAAACGCATCCTTTGTAACGACACGCGGGCCACGGGTGTGGAGCTGAACAGCGGGGAGATTATCGAAGCCGACTCCATCATCTCGAATTTCCATCCGCAAGCCACCATCGACATCATCGATTCCCATCTCATACGGAAAGCCTACCGCGACCGCATCCACGGGTTGGAAAATACCATCTCCAATTTCACCGTCTATATCAAATTCAAGGAGAAGGCGACCCCCTACCTCAACTACAACTACTTTTTTTATGAAAATGAGGATGTGTGGAAAGCTAACGACCGGAAACCCGGAGATCCGTTGCGCAGCTACCTGTTCATGCACCAGTGCGCACAAGACGGGCAGCAATGGGCGCAGAGTGCCGAGCTCATCGGATATATGCAGTTCAATGAGGTGGCCCAATGGGCTGACACCAAGGTCGGGCATCGCGGCGAGGAGTACCGGGAGTTCAAAGAGCGCACCGCCGAACACTACCTTGACGTGCTGGAACGTTCGTTCCCCGGAATACGCGCCCACATCGAAGACTACGAGACCTCATCTCCCCTCACCTACCGCGACTACACTGCCACCCGCTTCGGATCCATGTATGGCATCATCCGCGACAAGAACTTCCCGACACAGACGCTCGTGTCGCAACGTACCAAAATCCCAAATCTGTTCATGACCGGCCAGAACATCAACTCGCACGGCATCTTAGGCGTCACCATCGGGGCCGCCCTCACCTGCGCGGAGTTTTTGGGGTTGAATAAGGTTATTGATGAAATTGAAAACAACAACAGTTAATAATTAATAATTAACAATTAATAAAAACGAGGACTGAAGGGGAAAGACCTTAAACACTTAAACACTTAACTTCAACAACAGCCAATAAAAGACCAACGATATGAAACTGAAACTGATTTATCCGAAATGGAAAAAGTTGCCTGGGCAGACCACATTCAATCTGCCGCCTCACGGGCCGGTGGTATTTGCCGCCACGTTGCCCGAATATGTGGACGTGTCCTTCACGGACGAGAATGTGGAGGAGCTTGACATGGATGAGGCGTGTGATGTGGTGGCCATCTCGATGATGCTGACCACGCAGGTGAAGCGAGGGTGGGCCATTGCCGATGCCTACCGTGCCAAGGGTATTCCCGTCATGTTCGGCGGCATCTCCACCATGCTGCACGCCGAGGAGACGCTCTTGCACGCCGACAGTATCTTCCTGGGCGAATCGGAGGGCCGCCAGGAGCAGGTTTTCCAAGATTTACAAAACGGATGTCTCAAGAAGGTTTACAACTACATGGGGCACCAGCCCGACATCGCGCTGGTGGGGCCCGCGCGCCGCGACCTCTACAAGCGGGAGCTATACAACCACAAGGGGGTGCAGATGGTGGACCTCTTCCACGCATCCCGTGGCTGCCGTTTCAGCTGTTACCCGTGCGCCGTGTCCTACCTCGGAGGACGCTGCTTCCGCCCGCGGCCCATCGACCAGACCATCGCCGACCTGGAGACCATCGACAACAACCGCCTCTTCATCGTGGACAACTCCCTGGCACAAGACAAGCAATGGGAGATGGACCTCTTCCGTGAAATGATCCCCTTGAAGAAAAAATGGATCAGCCACACCATCGAGGACGACCCGCAGGTGCTTGACCTCGCCGCCCAAGCCGGTGCCTGGTACGTGTATCAGGCCGTCTATGACACCTCCGACTACATCAAGGAGCGAGTGAAACGCTACCACGACTACGGCATCGGCGTGGAGGGCACCATCCTCTTCGGCCTCGACAACCAGACCGAGGACGATATTTTGCGCCTCATCGACTTCCTGCTGAAGATCGACCTTGATCTCGCCGAGTTCACCATCCTCGCCCCCTTCCCGCACACCAAGGCCTACGACGACCTCATGCGGCAGGGGCGCATCTTCGACCACGACTGGGACCACTACAACGCCGGACAGGTGGTGTATCAGCCCAAGCATATGAGTCCCGACCGCCTGCAGGAGCTCTACGAATACGCATGGAAAGCTTTCTACCAGGATGAGACGCAGGAGGAGAAGATGTTCAAGCTTTTCACCAAGGTGATGCTGCGGGAGATGGAGGACGGAACCTACCGCCCGCGCAACCGCAAACTCGCCAACAAGAGTTTCGGCAAGGATGTGGACCGCAGCAAGAGTCATTTCAACGAGTTTTAAAACAAGAATTTAAGATATCCTATGGTTCATTCAGGGGCGGCAGTGCAAGCACTGCCGCCCCTGAATTTTTATCCACATTTTTCATGAGTTATCCACAATCGAATACTGGCAACTGTAAAATTCATACTTTTGCCAATTCGCATTATACCAACAAGTGGATTAACTTAAAAACCTAATACTATGAAAAAGCTTTATCTATTCCTTATCTTCGTTCTAGCCACCTTTGCTGTGATAGCCCAGACCCCTCAGAAAATGACCTACCAGGCAGTGGTGCGCAACAGCGCCAACGCCTTGATTGCCAACCAAAATGTCTCGGCACGAATCTCCATCGTGCAAGGCAATGCCACCGGCACCGTAATCTATACGGAAACGCACCAAGTGACCACCAACGCCAACGGCTTGATGACCGTGGAGATTGGCGGCGGCACGGTCGTGACGGGCACATTCGACCACATCAACTGGGCCAGCGGGCCCTATTTCCTGCTGACGGAAATCGACCCTGAAGGCGGAATCAACTACAGCATCACCACCTCGCAACAGCTGATGAGCGTGCCGTACGCGCTGTTCGCGCAGGAGGCCGCCAACGGCTTCACCGGCGACTACAACGACCTCACCAACATTCCGAACTTCTCCCCCGTGGCCACCAGCGGCGATTACAACGACCTCACCAACAAACCCACCATCCCAAGCTACCAAATATTGAGCATCAGCAATGACACGCTGTACCTGACCAACGGTGGCTTTGTGAAACTGCCCGTCAGTTTCGATGGCGACTACAACCACCTCATCAACAAACCAAACCTGGCACCCGTGGCCACCAGCGGCAACTACAACGACCTCAACAACAGACCTACTATCCCGAGTTATCAGGTGCTGAGCATCAGCAACGACACGCTATACCTGACCAACGGTGGCTTTGTGAAACTGCCCGTCAGTTTCGATGGCGACTACAACCACCTCATCAACAAACCAAACCTTTTTAGCGGCAATTACAACGATTTGACAAATAAGCCGACTTTGTTCGATGGCAATTACAACAGCCTGACCAACAAACCAAACCTCGCATCCGTAGCCACCAGCGGCAACTACAACGATCTCATCAACAAACCCATTATCCCTACTGTTCCCACCAACGTGAGCGCCTTCACCAACGATGCCGGCTACCTGACCTCTTTCACTGAAAACCAAATCCTGACCATCAGCCACGACACCATCTACCTTACCGGTGGAAGCTTTGTGAAACTGCCCACGGCAGAAGGTTTCAGCGGCAGCTACAACGACCTGACCGACAAACCTGTCATCCCTACTGTTCCCACCAACGTG
>JBGUMF010000051.1:0-16231 GCA_045116675.1 Bacteroidales bacterium | reverse complement strand
TGCTAACAGGTCTGCAGCCGGAGACGACCTACTCCGTATATGTGGTCGCCAACTGCGCCAACGGCCAAAGCGATGCTTCCAACACAGCCACCTTCACCACAGCACCGGATGGTATCGCCGACTACGAGCTGGCTACCAGCCTCTACCCGAACCCGAACAACGGACAGTTTACAATTAATAATGAACAATTAATAATTAAAAATGTTCAGGTTTACGATGTGTATGGAAAACTGTTGAAGACAGTTGAGGTGAACGGCAATACGGCAGATATTGATGTCAGAGAGCTGTCTGCGGGCATGTACTTCGTGCGCATCAGCACTGAAAAGGGTGTGGTGACGAAGAACTTCGTAAAGAAATAATCCCACTACAAAACGATAATAACGTGCAAAGGGGCCGAAGCTGAGCTTCGGCCCCTTTTTTGTTCCATCACATCCTTACAATTCCCTTTCCCGACAAAAACATTATCTTTGCCCGCCAAATATTTCCCCGTATGAGAAAAATCACCTGCCTCATTCTCTGCCTATTAGCAAACGCCCTGACTTTCGGGCAAGACGTGCAGCCGCGCAACGGCGACCTTCTTTTCGTGGGACTGCCAATGTCGTACAGAATAGAAGATGACTCCGCCAGCATGGATGCGGCCATCACGCAGGCTACTGGCAAAGAGGGGGAAATCAACTACATCCATGTGGCCATTCTGGAAGTGGACAAGGCCGGCAGAATCTGGATCATCGATGCCACCATCAAACACGGCGTGGACCGACACCCGCTCGACACCTTTCTGGCAGATTTCACACTCAAAGACGGCACGCTGCCACTACTCAACGTGTTAAGACTGAAGAACAACCGGCACGCCGCCGACTATGTGGAGAACGCCAAACGCTTCTGCGGACTGCCTTACGACATCTACTTCCTGCCTGACAACGAGGCCCGCTACTGCAGCGAACTGGTGCGCGACGCATACATCACCCCCAAGGGTCGACACCTGTTCAAGGCCGCCCCGATGAACTTCAAGGCCCCCGACGGCACCTACCCTATCTACTGGGTACAACTTTTCAAGCTGATTAACCAGCCGATTCCACAAGACGTGCCAGGGACAAACCCCAATGACATGTCGGAGTCCAAAAGACTGAAGAGAGTCGGGACGCTGTCCCTCGCACGGTAATCCTTTTTTTAGGAATTGGCCATAAACTGTGAAATGAGCTTACCGGCGGATGTCCTTATAGACTCGCCGACGGATTACCTCCTGTAAGTCAACATCCTCATTGTCCAGCAACGCGGGCTCATACCCCATTTCAATAGCTTTTTCCGTAGCATACACAAAATAGGTGCAGGTACATTCGGCACATAACACGCCGTCGGGGCTCCAGATCTCGCCCTTGACGACGGCCAGCGTGCGTTTCTGTTCCACCAAGCGGGCGCGCAGCAATATATACGGCCATAGCGTGCTCACGGGCTTGCGGTAGCGCATTTCCATCTTGGCCGTCACGCCCGATGTCTGCAACTGGTAGAAGACCACCCAACCGCAGATCTCATCCAGCAGGGTGGCCTGCAAGCCGCCGTGCAGTGTGTCGATCCAGCTCACATGGTTCGCACCGGCCTTCCACACCGACACCACATCCTCTCCGTCCCAGTAGAAATCCATCCGCATACCCATCGGGTTGTTCGGGTCGCACCCGAAACAGTTGTAGCCGTTGGTATTTCCCACCCAGGGGTTGATAATCTTTTTCATTCGGTAAAGGTACTATTTGATTTTACAACGAACCTTCAGCACATAGTCGGCCAGTTTTTCCACCGCCTCCTCATCCAGATACCAGCACACTCTCGGATTTTGAGGCAGAATATCCTCATACAAAACATACGCCTCAAAACTCCCTTCCGACAAAGCTTTGTCCAAAGCTCTCAAAGCAATATCCTTCTTTTGGGCTTTTTTATCCGTAGAAAGAGCCACTGCCGCCACCGCTTCTTTCGACTGCAGCAGGAAACTGTTGTCCATACTCTCGGCATAGCCCGGCTCATAATGCCACACAGCCTGCACCAGCGCATATCCCAACCATAAATCCGCATACGACACTTTCACCACATCCTTGTCGAGTTTGGCATCATAGCTCTTCTCCAAGGCATATTTCGGAGTAAAGTACCAGTCCTTGTAATCCAACTTGTTGAGTTTATAAATTTGCTGCAACTTTTTGGTCAAACGCGGATTGTTGCGGTTCAGCACCTTGGCAATAGTTATCTCCCGCAGAGCCGTCTGCTTGTCGCCCAAACCAAGACAGGCGTCGGCATAAAACCAATGGGCAAGATAATCGATATAGTTTTTGTCAATAGCCTTTTTGTACCATTCGCGGGCTTTCTGCAAATCACCTTCATGGAAATAGGTGTCGCCGATATAGGAGATGACTTTGTAACATGTGGGGTTCAGCTCAAGCACCTTCAGGTAACGGCTGCGAGCCGAGGAGTAGTTCTGTTTCTGGAAGAAGTTCTCCGCCTCGTCGAACAGTTCCGCCGCCTGTCCCTCCAGTTCATACTCCTTGATTTCCATACCATTGGATCCTTTTGTCAGATAGACATTATTACCCAACAAATTTTTGGTATAATCATATACGGAATCGGAGAAATCAGCGGTTGCAATGGAATAAGTGACATCAGAATTGGTCATAATATCCATGATTTCACGCAGATTATGCAATTTCTGCGCCGAAAGGACGGCACCCATAGAGAGCAAAACCGTCAAAAGGAATAATCTGAATTTCATAAAAAAAGGATCTTACGATTAAGGGGACCTCTATTTTAACCCTTTCGCGCCACACCTCCTAGACCATGCGAGGTCCGTTGAACATAATCTGAAAATATGACATCGCAAATTTACATAATATTCTTATAGTTCGGTCTTTATTTTGACCTTTCCCATTTTTCGGCAGGAAATATCTTTTTTAATTATCAATTTGTTTGTTCCTCTTGCGCCACCGCGCTTGAAAGCACTCATCAAAAGGTCAAAACCGGTTGGCCTCCTATCGTCGGCCTTCCGGTTTTGGTATCTTTTTTTTTAATCGCGAAGGCATCGGACCGAGTACCCGGCGTTCTTGAGGCTGACGTCGGTCCTGAGCACATCGGCATTGGTGTAGTTCAGGCCGCGGGCCCATGCATTGTAGCTGTCGTACTCATTCTGGGAGGAAGACCAGAAATTGGCGCCACCGCCCGCGATGTTGAACGACGACCCGTAGTAGTTGCCTGCCGGAACGGCGGAAAAGCCCGTGGCGTTGTTGGTACTCTGGTTATTGCCCACGGCACAGGTATTACTGCTGGTGTTCCAGCCCGTGGTGGAGGCCAGTGCCTTGGCAATGTAATAGTTGTCGCCGACGCACAGGTATTCAATCTGGCTGCTCACATAGTCGGTCAGCTGCGTCCACTCCGCGTCGCTCGGCAAGTGCCAGCCATTTGGACAAATGCCCTGCACTCTGCTTGGATTGGCGCTGCTGGAAGCCGCGCCGTGCATAGCCGCCGGCCAGTTGTAATGGTAACCACGGATTGTCAAAGCAATGCCTGAGGATGAATAATCATAGTAGTAAGGAGTGGTAATACTTGTGCTTGAGCCGCCGGCAGGTATGGCCGTGCCGTCCTCAAAGTGCGTGGTGCGCAGGTTGTCGCGCATCCAGCACTGGCTGCCAATCTGCACCGTAGCATACACGTTGCCCTCGTGGTCGGTCACCGTGGGCGTACCAGGGCAGGACTTCTCGTCAATCACGGCGCCACCTCCGAACACTAACGTCATCGTCTGGGAGGTTTCCTGCATCCGTATAACATGCCAGCTTTCCACCTCCTCGCCATTAAGCATGGCATAGCCCACGTATTCCATCTTGTCGCCTGGAGTGAATGGGTTTGTGGTATTGCCGCGTGTACCCGATTTGGTCTGCCGGGGCGAATAATCATTCGCATCCACGGCACCCAAATATTCTATCTTATTCCCGCTGTCGCCACCGTTGCTTACCATCTTGACGGATGCCGTTTTCCCGTTCTGGCGGGCGGTCAGGAAATAGAACCCCTGACCAAAAAGGCTGATGCGGATGTCGTGGAAGCCCGGTTTCGAAGCCAGATGGTTGTCCGCCACCACAACACGGCCGGTCATGTCGGTGATTTCTATCGTCACCTCGCCCGGTTCGTACACATGAAGCCGCGCCGATGTGGTGCCATTGAACGGGTTGGGGTTGTTCTGCGACAGGCGCAGCGACCCCGCAACGGATTCCGCAAAGTCGCCGATACCCGTGGCGGTCATCACCAGCGTGGTGTCGGGCCATGTCAGCGTCTCCTGCCAGCCCTTGGTCAGGTTGGTAATCACAACCCGGTTAAGCTGCACATAGCTGTTGCCCGCGTTGCGTCCTGTGAAGGTAAGCATGACGGTCTGCGCTGATGCAATGAGACACAGCGCGAAAAACATTGAAAAAAGGTATATTTTCTTCATAAGACACTATTAATCAATCAGAAATAATTACAAATCCCCCTTGAAATCAAACAACCTCAACCCTCAATAACAGGCCTTCAGAATGTTCAGCACATCCTCCGTGGTGGGCACATAGTAGCCGCCGCACTTGATGGTGGACTCGGCGATGGCGGGTAGCATCTCCTCCGTGGCACCCACCTCGCGCAACGTCTGCGGGATGCCCATCTCGGCGATGAAGTCGCTCAACGCCTGAATGCCCTCCAAGGCAACCTGTTCATCGGTCTTACCGTTCGGATCCACATGCCAGATGTTCTTTGCATAACGGACGAAACGATGCAAGCCATATTTGTATATGTACCGATAATAGGGAACCGAAATGATGGCCAAGCCGATGCCATGGGCGCAGTCGGTGTAAGCACCCAGCTGATGCTCAATCATGTGCACCTCCCAGTCCTGCGTCTTCGAGAGGGCCAGTATCTTGTTCAAGCCCATGGTGGCGCACCACATGATGTTGCTGCGGGCCTCGTAGTCAAGTGGGTCCTTCACAGCCTTGCGGGCGGCACTGATGAGAGCCAGCATGTCGCCCTCCAGCAAGTAGTCGCTCACGCAGTCGTCGTCACCGGAGAAATACTGCTCCATGAGATGGGAGAAGATGTCGAAGATGCCGCTCACCATTTGGTATTGGGGTACGGTAAACGTGAACTCGGGATTGAGGATGGAGAAACGCGGGGCCATCGTCTCCAGCGGGAACACGCGCCCGAGCTTCAGTTTCTTGTCCTCGTGGGTGATGACGGAGCCGCCGTTCATCTCGGAGGCCGTGCCCGTCATAGTCAGGATGGACCCTATCGGGACCACCGGGTTGGCGACAGGTTCGCCGTTCTCCCAATAGCGCACCCAGGGATCGCCCTCGCAGTAGGCCGAGGCGGAGATGCCCTTGGAGCAGTCCACCACCGAGCCGCCACCGACGGCCAGGATCAGGTCCGCGTGATGCTCGCGCACCAGACGCGCCCCTTCCATCATCTGCGCATACGTGGGGTTGGACTTGATGCCAGGCAGTTCCGCAACACTTTTGCCATTTTCGTGCAAGATGCGCATCACTTCGTCATACAAGCCGCTCTTTTTAATGGAGTTTTTGCCATATACCAGCAAGACATTCGGCCCATAATGGCGCAGCTCTTCCGGCAGATGCTGCATCGCCGTGCGACCGAAATGAATGCGGGTGGGATTCTGAAATGTGAAATCAAGATTCATAATAGTTTTTTTTATGTTATAATCTTTAAATGCCGTCAAAAACGACGAACGTTATTTTTTGTGCAAAGATACATTTTTCTGCATTGTTTGGCACAAAGTTTGCAATCCAAGCGGGTATTTTTTTGTTCAATATAAAATCCAACAATATGCAAACAGGTAATATCAATGTCAAGACCGAGAATATTTTTCCGGTAATCAAAAAATTCTTGTATTCTGACCATGAGATTTTCCTCAGAGAGCTGATTTCCAACGCTGTGGATGCCACACAGAAGATGAAGACCTTGGCGGCGATGGGCAAGACCGACAGCGAGCTGGGCGACCTTACCATCGAGGTGAAGGTCAACAAGGAGGACAAGACCATCCACGTCATCGACCGCGGCATCGGCATGACCGCCGAGGAGGTGGACAAATACATCAACCAGATCGCCTTCTCCGGCGCGGAGGACTTCCTCTCCAAATACAAAGGCAACGACGCCGCCAACATCATCGGCCACTTCGGACTGGGCTTCTACTCCTCCTTCATGGTGGCCGACCGCGTGGACATACTGACAAAATCGCACCTTTCGGATGCCAAAGCTGTCAAATGGAGCTGCGACGGCTCACCAGAGTTTACCCTGGAAGAGATCGACAAGGCCGACCGCGGTACCGAAATCGTGCTGCACGTGGCCGATGACACGCAGGAGTTCCTGGACGAGAACAAACTCGTGGGCCTGCTGACCAAATACTGCCGCTTCCTGCCCATCCCCATCCGCTGCGGCACCAAGACGGAATGGCGCAAACCCGAGCCCAAGCCGGAAGACGACAACACGGAGAAGAAAGAGGAGCCCAAGGAAGAAGCCGTGCAGGTGCCCCGCATCATCAACAACACCGAGCCCATCTGGCAGAAAGCCCCGTCATCCCTCACTGACGAGGATTATAAAAAATTCTACCACGAACTCTATCCCATGTCGATGGAAGAGCCCCTGTTCCAGATCCACCTGAATGTGGACTACCCCTTCAACCTCACCGGCGTGCTCTATTTTCCAAAGGTCAAAAACCAACTGGACCTCAAGAAGAACCGCGTGCAACTCTACTGCAACCAAGTCTATATCACCGATGAGCTGGAGGGCATCATCCCCGAATTCATGACCTTGCTGCATGGTGTCATCGACTCGCCCGACATCCCGCTGAATGTGTCGCGTTCTTACCTGCAGTCGGACTCCAACGTGAAGAAAATCTCCACTTACATCAGCAAGAAGGTGGCCGAGAAGCTGGAGTCGATGTTCAAGGAAAACCGCGAGGATTTCGAGAAGAAATGGGACGAGCTGAAAGTGTTCCTGCAATTTGGCTCGCTCACGGACGAGAAGTTCTACGATAAAATCAAGGACTTCTATCTGCTGAAGAACACGGACGGGAAGTATTTCACCCTGGAGGAATACCGCAACACGGTGAGCGCACTGCAGACCAACAAGGACGACATCGTCATCATGCTGTACGCCGCCAACACGGACGAGCAGCACCTGTACATCCAAGCGGCCAAGGAGAAGGGCTACGACGTGCTGCTGATGGACGGCTTCCTTGACCCGCACGCCCTCAACATGCTGGAACAGAAGAACGAAAAGCTGCGCTTCACGCGCGTGGACGCCGACACCATCGACAAGCTCATCGAGAAAAAAGACGATGTGCAACCGTCGAAACTGTCGGATGACCAACAAAAAACTTTGAAGGAGTATTTCACCAAACAGGTGGACAAGAAGACCTACACCGTCATGGTGGAGAGCCTCAGCGAGACCGACCTGCCGGTGATGATCACGCAAAACGAGTTCATGCGTCGTTTCAAAGACATGGAAAAAGTGTCAGGGCAACAGAGCTTCTACGGCGATTTCAACCATTATAATATTGTGGTCAACGGCAACCACGCGCTGGCGGGCCGGCTGCTGGCCGAAGAGGACGAAGGCAAGCGCACCCAACTGGTGCAGCAGATGATCGACCTGGCCCTGCTCTCGCAGAACATCCTCACAGGGGAGAAGCTGAGCGAGTTCGTCAAACGGAGCTACGAGATTCTATAGCCGTCTCCAGCTCGCGGTACCAATCCTCGCCAAAGGCTTGTACAAGCGGTAATTTCAAGAACTTATATACGGGCAGGGCCAACGCTCTGCCCTTTTCACATGCCGTCTTGCAGATGTCCCAATGGTGATAGTTCAGGGCGGTGTACTTCCCCACCCTACTAACACGAATAGGATAGAGATAGCAGGATATTGGCTTTCTGAAAGAGATTTCGCCCTGCAGGAAAGCCTTTTCGATAGCGCATTTCGTGATGCCATCCTCCTCGAAAGAGAAGGCGCACGCCTTGGTGGCTGGAATCAGCGGTGTGCCGAAGCTATCGCCATCCAGCACAAAAGTTTCTCCCACGGCCTCCACCGCAGAAATGCCCGCATCGGTCATATACTGCCGGAAAACGGGGTAGCAGCTGTCCAGATCCGCCACCTCATCCGCTGCCACGGGGGCACCGGCATCGCCCTCCACGCAGCACGTACCCGCGCACTGCGCCAAGTCACAGCAAAAGTATTTGTCTATCAGCTCATCCGAGACCAAAACATCACCAACGATCAACATAGGATTGGATTTTTATGGAAAAAAATAGGTCGGCGGGCAAGCCCGCCGACCTACGATGATAGGATTATGGATTATTTCAATCTCTTGAACTGGCAGGTGAAATGACGCATCAGTTCGGCCTCCCAGGTGATTTCCAAACCACGGGTGATGGTGTGACGACGGTCGAAGACATTCTTCAAGGCGGCGGCAATCACATCCATGTGGTTGTTGGTATAGACGCGGCGCGGGATGCAGAGACGCACGAAGTCGAGACCGCCGAAGCGGTTCTCGCGGGTCACCGGATCACGGTCGGCGAGCACATAGCCAATCTCGCAGGCACGGATGCCGGCTTCGAGGTACAGCTCGCACGTCAGTGTCTGGGCGGGGAACTCCTCCTTCGGAATTTCCGTCAGGATCTTGTCGGCATCCACGAAGATGGCGTGTCCGCCGGCAGGACGCTGGTAGGGAATACCGTACTCATCCAACTTGGCGGCAAGATACTGGACCTGCTTGATACGGGTTTCCACCATATCAAAATCGCAGTTCTCCTTCAAACCGACGGCCAGCGCGTCCATGTCGCGACCATTCATGCCGCCATAGGTGAGGAAGCCCTCGAAGGGGATGCAGAAGAGCTTGGCACCCTCGTACCAGTCCTCTTTGTTGGTGGCGATAAAGCCACCCATGTTGACGAGGCCGTCCTTCTTGGCACTCATCGTCATACTGTCAGCATAGCTGAACATCTCGCTCACAATCTCCTTGATGCTCTTGTCGGCGTAGCCTTCCTCGCGGGTTTTGATGAAGTAGGCGTTTTCCACGAAGCGCGCGCTGTCAATGTTGACGGGCACGCCGTACTTGTGGCAAAGCTCACAGGTCTCGCGGATATTCTTCATGCTCACCGGCTGGCCACCCACCGTGTTGTTGGTCACGGTAAGCACCATGAACGGCACGTTGCCCTTGTTCTCAACCAACACCTTCTCCAGCAGTTCAAGACTAACATTACCCTTGAAGGGGAGTTCCAGCTGAGTATCGTGTGCCTCGGGGATAGTGACATCGATGGCGAAAGCCTTGCGGCTCTCAATGTGTCCCTTGGTGGTGTCGAAATGGGCATTGCCGGGGACCACCATGCCGGGTTTCACCAGATAGCTGAACAGCACGTTCTCCGCTGCACGGCCCTGGTGGGTGGGAATGACATACTTGAAGCCCGTAAGTTCCGTGATGGTGTCTTTCATGTGGAAGAAGCTGCGGGCACCGCCGTAGCTCTCATCGCCCATCATCATCGCACTCCACTGACGGTCGCTCATGGCACCGGTACCCGAGTCGGTCAGCAGGTCGATATAGACATAGTCGCTCTTCAGCATGAAAATGTTGTTGTGCGCTTCAAGAAGCCACTTTTCTCTTTCTTCTCTTGTGGATTTCTTGATGGGCTCCACCATCTTGATTTTCCACGCTTCTGCAAAAGGTAATTCCATAAAAATGATGTATTTTGGTTATTAATTCTTTGATTATGTGATATATATTGGGGTTTTAAATGCAACACATTAATTGTCTGTTGGGAGTTGTGAATTCAGTATCAACCTCTAATTATTAATTATTAATTATTAATTATTAATTGTTAATTGTTTTTCGCTCCAAACTCTTTCGTATTTATCAATTTCTCCTCTTCGTCGTAGAACTTCCACACTCCCACTCTTTTACCATCCTTGTAGAATCCTGTATAGCGCACATTCCCGTTCTCATAATAGACAGTGTATCGCCCTTCTTCCTTGCCATTCTTATAATGGGCCATCGTCTGCACATTGCCGTTCTTATGATAGGCGTACCAGAGGCCGTCACGGTTGGTACCTTCCGACAAATTCCCATCAATAAACAGCAACTTGCCGGGATAGTAATGTGTTTCGTGCACTTTTTTTGTGGTGGGCATGCCAAGACTGTCTTTTTCATAATAATAGACATCCTTGGGGGCATCATTCTCGTATGTCGCTACTGTCTTTTCATAATAGAGGGAGTCTGCAAAGTCCATCGGAGGGAACTCATGCAGAGCAGCCAATTCCTTATCCACCGGTTCCGTCACATCCGGAACAACGGGCTTTTCCCGAAGGGCGGCATACAGCAACAATCCGGCCAGCAGCAGCAAAGCCACGACCAGCAGCACACAATGCCAGCAAATGCCCTTCGACTTTTTCTTTTCCTCTTGCATACCCTATTCTTTTATTTGCGTTTTCTGGTAAAGGGTTTGTTCAATTCGTCCAGCACCTCATTGGTGATGTCCTTGGTAGGGTCAGCGCACAGCATCTGGCCGCCGGCACCGTAGCTGAATACGAATGAGGCGTTGTACTTCTTGTTTACGCGGGCAGTGGCCGCCTTCAACGAATCGGCAATCTGGGCCAGTGCTGCCGTATAGCGGGCCTCAAGGGCTTCCACCGCCACAGCATAGTCGTTCTGCAAACGCTGGCTTTCCTGCTGTAGTGAAGCCTCCGCATACTGTGCCTGCTGGGCTGTAAGCTGGCCACTCTGCATATTGTTCTGGTAGTTGGTCAGCTTCTGCTCCAGTGCCTTCTGACGGTTCTGGAACACCACCGCCTGACGCTGCTTCTCCATCTCGATGCTGTCCGTCAGCAAGGAGACCATCTCGTATTTCTCGTTGATGGTGTCGATGTTCACATACACCACATCCCCGTTGCCCGGCTGTCCCGAAACCAGCGGAGCGGCATACTTCTCCGGTTTCTGGCAGAAATGGAGAATGAACAGCACGGCCACCGCCGCCAGCATCAGGGCGTTGAAAATCCATTGCGCTATCCGGCAGCGCTTGCCACGGTCGCAGGTTACATCCTCCTTGGACACTTCTCCGTTCCCCTCCTCAAATTCGGGTTCGCGTTCCGGCTGCTCCGTCTCTTCCGGAGCCTGTCGTTCACTTTTCTCCTTTGATTCCGCCGCCACAAAACCGGGCATCACTTCATCCGGCACCACATTCTCCACCGGATTCACATTTTCTCTAATCTCTTCCATATATCACTATTAATTATCAGCTATTAATTGTTATTTGTTAATTGTCAATTGTCAACCCCTAATTTCCCACATCAGACAAATATTTGATACGCATCACGCGGATCTCCTCCAAGGTGTATTCATCCTCACCCAGCACTTCAAGCGCCTTCTCCGCCGAATCTGATTCCGCATTGGCGAAATAGTCCAAAATGTCCTCCTGATGGTATTCCTCGATCTCTTCATCAATGTAATAGCTGATGTCAATCTTGGTGCCAGAGGAGACAATCATCTCTATCTCGCTCAACAATTCATTCATATCCAAACCCTTGGCGATGGCGATATCTTCAAAGCTCACCTTTCTGTCAATGCTCTGGATGATGAACACCTTGATGGCAGACTTCTTGACCACGGATTTCACTACAAAGTCCTGCGGACGCTCTATCTCATTCTCCTCCACATAGTTGCGGATGAGTTCAATAAAACGTTTGCCGTACTTCTGCGCCTTGCCCACACCCACACCCGCGATGTGCGTCATCTCCTCCATCGTGGTGGGATACTGGATACACATATCCTCCAACGAGGGATCCTGGAAGATCACGAACGGAGGCAGATTCTCCTCTTTGGAAATATCCTTCCGCAAATCTTTCAGCAGACCGAAGAGGGCCGTATCAAAGGCTTCTTCTACGCCACCGACCACATTGTCAATCACCTCGTCTTCCTCCTCCTCATTCTCCTTCGAAGGTTTGGTTGTCATGATGGAATAGGGATTGAGCATGTACTTCTCCCCTTTCGGGGTGATCTTAAGCAAGCCGTAATTCTCCACATCCTTCACGATAAGGCCGTCGAAGATAGCCAGACGGATGATGTTGGACCAGAATTTCTCATCATAATCCTGACCTTCACCAAACTGTTTGAGCTTGTTATGTTTGAATTTGACAATGGATGTCGTTTTATTGCCGATCAGAATGTCGATAATCTGGTCTTCCTTGAATTGCTGTTTCACCGTCTGAACCACTTCCATAGCCAGCACGATAAGTTCCGAAGCGTTCATCTTGGGCTTCGGGTGATTGCAGTTATCGCAGTTATGGCAGTTCTCCTCTTCATAGTTCTCGCCGAAATAGTGGAGCAGGTGTTTGCGGCGGCAGCTGGTCGATTCCGCATACGAGGCGGTCTCCGCCAACAGCTGGTTCACCACCTCCTGCTCGGCCACCGACTTCTTATTGGAGAAATTCTTCAGCTTGTGCAAATCCTTGTAGTCGTAGAAGGCAATACAGAGGCCCTCGCCATCGTCACGACCAGCACGTCCTGTTTCCTGATAGTAGCCCTCCAGACTCTTCGGCATGTCGTAGTGGATCACAAAGCGCACGTCGGGCTTGTCAATGCCCATACCGAATGCGATGGTGGCCACGATGACGTCGGCTTTCTCCATCAGGAAGTCATCCTGGTTCTGCACGCGGGTACGCGAGTCCAGACCGGCATGATACGGCAGCGCGCGGATCTTGTTCACCTGAAGGAACGATGCAAGCTCTTCCACCTTCTTGCGGCTCAGACAATAGATGATGCCCGACTTGCCAGGGTGGTTCTTGATGAATTTCACCACCTCCTTGTCCACATCCTTGGTCTTCTCCCGGATTTCATAGTACAGATTCGGCCGGTTGAACGACGAGATGAAAATCTCCGCCTTGTCCATGCCGAGGTTTTTCTGGATGTCGCTCTGCACCTTCGGGGTAGCCGTGGCTGTCAGCGCAATCACCGGCACCTTTTTGCCAATCTTGTTGATGATGGCGCGGATACGACGGTACTCCGGACGGAAGTCATGACCCCATTCCGAGATACAGTGTGCCTCATCGATAGCGTAAAAGGAGATGTTCACATCCTGGAAGAACTTCACGTTCTCTTCTTTCGTCAGCGATTCGGGGGCCACATACAGCAGTTTCGTCTTGCCGGAAATGAGGTCCTGCTTCACCTCGTTAATCTCCATTTTCGTCAGCGAGGAGTTGAGGAAGTGTGCAATACCCATGTCCGTGCCGAAGTTCCGGATGGCGTCCACCTGGTTCTTCATCAGGGCAATCAGCGGAGAAATGATAATGGCCGTGCCCTCTTTCATCAGTGCTGGCAACTGGTAGCACAAAGACTTGCCTCCGCCCGTGGGCATGATGACAAAACAATCCTTGCCCTTAAGCAACGACTTGATGATCTTCAGCTGGTCACCCTTGAACTTGTCGTAACCAAACACCGTTTTCAGCGTCTGCAGAATCTCCTTATCCGTATAGTTTTTCATTGGCAAAAATTTATTAGACTAATAGACTATCGACAATAAAATTATATAGTTTTAGGGAAGACAAAGATATAAAAAACTTTGATATAACGAGCACTCTAAAAAAAAGAATTTAAAACCTTTTTGTGGATAACGAATAGACCCTGTCCTTAAGCAAGTAACGACGCACATAGGATTTGACGCCGTCCTCCAACGTGTAAAATGGCCTTCTGTAGCCTGTCAGACGCATCTTATGCATATCCGCTTCCGTAAAATACTGGTATTTTTCCCGTATGTCTTCCGGCATATCCACAAACTCAATGTTCGGCTCCAGCTTCATCGCAGCGAAGGTCGATTCTGCCAAGCTCAGGAAAGGCCGTGCCAGACCGGTGCCGAGGTTGTAAATCCCGCTGGCCGGATGATGGTTCATGAACCAGTAAAGCACCCGCACCAGGTCCTTCACATACACAAAATCGCGCAACTGGTAGCCATCCGCGTAATCCGGACGGTGCGAGCGGAAGAGTTTCACCTTCCCCGTATCCTGAATCTGATGGAACGCATGGAACACCACCGAGGCCATCCGCCCCTTGTGGTACTCGTTCGGGCCATAGACATTGAAGAACTTGAACCCGTACCAATACGGCGGTGCCGAAGGCTGCTTCAAAATCCACTTGTCAATCTCGTTCTTGGACTTGCCGTACGGATTCAAAGGCTGGAGACGGTAAGCCAACTGCTCCTGGTCCACATAACCCAATTCGCCCGCGCCATACGTAGCCGCGGAGGAGGCGTATATAAGAGGAATTCCGTGTTTGGCAGCCAGATTCCAAACCCGCCGCGTATAGTCCACATTGAGTTCCTCGAACACAGAATAATCAAATTCCGTGGTGTCCGTGCGGGCACCCAGATGGATAATCCATTCGATGTCGTCAACATGCTGCTCGGCCCACTGGAAGAAATCCTTCCGGTGGATCTTATCCAGATACAACTTGTCCTCCCAATTCCGGCGTTTGATTTCCTTGGTGAAATCATCCACCATAACGATATCACGGCGGCCCATCTCATTCATTTTGGCCACCATACAACTGCCAATAAAGCCGGCTGCACCCGTAATTACAATCATAAGAATATTTTTTTGCAAAGGTAAAAAAAAACGGGCACCATCGGCACCCGTTTTGAATTCTATGAAAAAAGTCTGGTTTTTTGTTTTTTAAAATTCCCAAAGGTCGCTTTCGAATTTACGAAGCTCATCGGTAATCCGTTCGGATTCAATACGCTGGTCGCGGGAATTGGTGATGTATTCCTGAATCTCACGGTCATACACGTTAGCCTGCTTGTAAATCAGGGAGGCGAACTCACGCTTCCAGGTCAGCAGGTCATCGAAAGAGAGGCGTTGGGCGTTGTTACGCACGTTATACACCTCCTGCTTGGCGAGGAACGGTCTCAGCTCACTATAATAGATGTAACCGATACGTTTCTTCACCGGAGCCTCGCTCACATTCTCATTATCCTGGCTTTCCTCATCATAATTGGAGGAAGTGTTCGGACGCACATACTCCATAATGGGTTCGAGGGTCAGAATCTGAGTCTTGAACGTGGAGGTCTGCTTGTCGAAATACCATATTTCCTTGATGTTATAGGAAATGATGTCCTTCGGCTCGAAAGGAATTTCCACTGGTTTGGTACCAATGACCTCGCCCGTCTCAATGTCAATATCATCGATATTGTAGGAGATGGCCAAGTTGCCTCTCAAGTCTCCACGCGGGGTGGGCTCCAGGCACATGTCATCCGTATAAACGGGGAGGACATCCTCCGTTCTGTCGGGATGGTCCATGTCGATAGCATCGAAAATGGTCTGGGCAAGGCTACGCCATGTGCCGCGCACTTCCGTGGGGAAGTAGAGCGGGTGGTTCACCTTTTCCCGGAGGTCGATGGTTCTCCAGATGGTGTAATAGTACATCACGTCAGCCTGCCGGATGGGCGCATACGGAACGGGATCCGAGAACTCGCCCACATCCACCTGCTCCCAAGCAAACTCTGCCGGGGCGCGGTTGATGGGCTGCTGCATGGTGCTGCCTTCCTCATCGTCTTGTGCGAAAGCAAACGAGAAGGCGAAAATTCCGATTAATAACAAACCAAACTTTTTCATAATATAGCAGTTTTAAAATTATCTGATACGTACAGAGAACTCATCCAACGTACGGGATCCAGCCTCGGACGACACCTTGATGTCGGAGAAGTAGATGACCGTATTAGCGGGAGATTTCTGGATTTTGGCTTTCACAGCCTCGGAGAGAGCACCGCCTTGGCAAACCATGGCGGGGTCTTCCATACCCTTGCTCACGAAGATGACGCGGAAAGAGTTGACTTTCCATTTCAAGTCGTAGGCAAAGTCCTCACCCATCGTGGCGCGAAGCACAGGGTTGGCGGTAAGCTCAGCCTTGGCGTGTTTGCCACCGCGGATGTTGGCACCCAGCACGGCACGAGGATCGGGAACCTTCTTCACACGGAAGGTGGTGGCACCGAGCTGCTTGGTGGACTCACCCAGCTTGGCAGACACCGTGGCGGTAACGGTCTTTCCGATCAGAGAGGCCGGAACCGACACATCGAACTTGCCGGCACCCTGGCTGCTCACACCACAGCCGGGGAACGAGATGCTCAACTTGCCGGGATCCACCGGAGCGGACACGGACACAGGGTTGGCAATACCCGCATACAGCACGTTCATCTTG
>JBGUMF010000050.1:0-43146 GCA_045116675.1 Bacteroidales bacterium | reverse complement strand
TGCTAACAGGTCTGCAGCCGGAGACGACCTACTCCGTATATGTGGTCGCCAACTGCGCCAACGGCCAAAGCGATGCTTCCAACACAGTTACCTTCACCACGACGCCGGATGGTATCGCCGACTACGAGTTGGCTACCAGCCTCTACCCGAACCCGAACAATGGGCAGTTTATAATTAATAATGAACAATTAATAATTAATAATGTTCAGGTTTATGATGTGTATGGTAAATTGCTGAAGAGCGTGGAAGGTGGCGATAACACCGTTGAGCTGGATGTGAGAGAGCTCACTGCCGGCATGTATTTCGTGCGCATCAATACCGAGAAGGGTGTGGTGACGAAGAGCTTCGTGAAGAAGTAGCCTCACGCTTTATACAAACATAAAAGCCAAAGGAGCCGATGCCGGAAGGTGTCGGCTCCTTTTTTTAGGGGTCAGGGGACAGTTGTCAGTGATTAGTCGTCAGTAATCAGTGAATAGTTAATAGTGAATAGTGAATAGGGGGTAGGGGATAGTAAAAAAGTTCAAAGTCTGTTAAAAAATTTTTTTCACAGTTGTTTGTTTATAAAAATTGTATATTTGTAACCTCAAAAAGTGTGGGATGAATTGTTCCGGATTATTCAGAATTGTTAATTAAACATATCTACTATGAAAAAAATTGTACTTTTTTCCTTGTTTTTGTTTGTTGGACTTGGATTGGTGAATCTCTCTGCACAGGCGTATGTGACCATTGGCACGGGGACAGCCTCCTCGTACGACGCCCCCTTCAACAATTATTATGAGGATTCGTGGAATGAGGTCATCTATCCGGCCAGCGATTTTTTTGCGGGCGGTGGTAGTGCGGGTATGATCACCGCTATCTCATATTATTCCGCGAGCTCGGAATCCTTCATTGCAGCTCCTTTGAGAATCTATTTGGGAACCACGTCACGGACCACACACACATCCTCTTCGGACTGGCAGCCCATGAATCAGTTGACGCTGGTTTATGACCACAGCAACGTGACGTTGGGTGGGCAGACGGGCTGGCAGACGTTCCAGCTGGACAACCCGTTCTTTTATGGCGGATCGGGAAGCTTGGTGGTAGTGGTGGCCAAGCATACGGATCGTTGGACCGATTTGCTTACATGGAACTACACCAGTGTCGACAACTCCTGCTTGTACCAGGAAGACGATGAGGATCCATCGATGTACGCCCATCCAGGCACGTCTTTGGGGATCACTGGCTCCTTCCGGCCCAACATCCGCTTGACCATGACGCTTTCCAACTGTCCGAGCATCACCCCTACGGTGGTCAACCTTGGAACGTATAATGCCACGCTGAATTGGAGAAACTACAACCAGTCGGCGGTGAGCTTTGACCTGGCCTACGGGCCGGCGAGCACCTTCGACACGCTTACGAGCACGGTCATCACGGGCCTTACCGACACTTCCTATAACCTTACAAATCTCACCTCCGCCACCACCTATATGGCGTGCGTGAAGTCGCATTGTACAGCGGAGACGGGCACTTGGTCGGGACCGAGGACGTTCACCACCCAGGCGGCGTGTCCCACGCCCACGAACTTGGCGGTGGGCACTGTTTCATACGACCAGGCGACCGTGACATGGACTCCCGGGGCCACGGAGACCTCCTGGGAGCTGGTGTGCGTGCCGCACGACAGCTCCATCACCTACGGCACCTCCGAGTACCCCACGCAAAGCACGCATACCCTCACGAATCTTACACCCAACACCGCCTACGATGTGTATGTGCGGGCCAGTTGCGGCAACGGCGAGTACAGTTTCTGGACTGCGGCCACCACGTTCCGCACGGCCTGTGTTCCCCTTGCAGCCATGCCTTTCATGGAGACTTTCGACTCGCATCCGGGTTCCACAGCCTCAAATGTAAACAACCTGCCGACTTGTTGGAACTATATCAATAACGGCACAACAAGCTACATTGGCTATCCGATAAATTACAATAGTACAGGTTATGCGGCTTCAGGAACTAACTCCTTGCGGTTCTACACATACTCAAGTACAACCTACGGCGACCAGGTGGCGGTGCTGCCCAGCATCGACGTGACCGCCTATCCGCTGAGCACGCTGCAACTCTCCTTTGATGCCAGGGCGAACTCCACCAGCTATACGTTCAAGCTTGTGATTGGTGTCTTATCCAACCCAACGGACCTGAGCACGTTTGTGCCCGTGGACTCGATTTCCACATCGCTTACCACGTATGGCCATTACGAGATCCCGCTCACCAACTACACGGGAACAGGCTCGTTTATCGGCATCCTGGCCCGGAAACCGATCTCCGGCTACAATTACGGTAATGTGGATAACATCGTGCTGGAACCCATTCCCAGCTGTTCAAGACCCACACAGGTGGCCTTGGGTAGCATCACAACCTCCTCGGTGACGGTGGATTGGGCCCCTGGCGGGCAGGAGTCCGTTTGGGAGGTGGTCTGCGTGCCACAGGGACAGAGTGTGGCGATGGTCACGCCGGAACAGGCATACGCCCATCCGCACACCATCTCCAATCTGATTGACGACACCCCGTATGAGGTGTATGTGAGAGCCTTGTGTTTGAACGGAGGCTACAGTAGCTGGTCGTCGGTGGCTTCATTCACCACAGATCCGTTCTGCACTCCGCCCACCCAGCTGACAGTGGATCAGATAAGGGGAACTTCCGCCTTGGTAAGCTGGCATTCGGCTCCGGTGGGTGCCGACAGCTACACATTGGAGTATTCCGAGCATGGACTGAACAACTGGTCGCCCGTCACGGTGATGGGAACCTTATATATGCTTTCGGGCCTCACGCCGGAAACCAGCTATGATGTGCGTGTCTTCTCCAATTGCCAGATAGGCGATGCTGACACCGTCTCTACGACATTCCTTACGGAGTGCCTGTCGATTGACAAGGTGGCGTTTGAAGACGGCACGTCCACAACGTCATATATCCCGGTGAGCAACAGCTACAACTATTCCATGTCGCAGCAGCTGTTCTTGGCTGATGAGATGCACAACACCCCAATGGAAATCAAGCAGATTGCCTTCGAATACAAATATACTGTTCCCACCACGGCCAAGACCAACGTGGATATCTATTTGGGACATACCACAAAGAGCACCTTCTCGGGAACATCCGACTGGGTGACTTTCAGCAATCTGCAAAAGGTCTATACCGGCAACTTGAACTGCCAGCCAGGTTGGAATACGTTTGTGTTGGATTACCCGTTCAGCTATAACGGCATCGACAATCTGGTGCTGGTGATGGATGACAACTCCGGCGGTTCGAACGGCAGCACATCCTATTCGTTTGCATACAAATCACAAAGTCCCAATTACAGGACACTGTATTATTATAATGCCAGTACAAACCCCAATCCTCAAAGTCCCCCAGCGGCCAACACAAGAAGTTACAACCGCAACAACGTGCGTTTCATGTCGGAGTGTGACTTGACGGCCACGTGTATCAAGCCCAACGTTTACGTTACGAACGTCACGGAGTCGAGCATCACGGTGGACTGGGCTCCCGGCAACTATGAGAACTCCTGGCAGATGGAGTACAGCACCAACGGCACCAGCTGGACACAGGGCGGCTCGGTGACGGCTCCCTACACGTTGACCAATCTGACGCCCGACATGGACTACTTCATCCGTTTGCGGTCGGATTGCGGTGGTGGTGACTACAGCCCGTGGGCGATGACGCATGCGCACACGCCTTGCGCGGCGGTGACAATTCCATATACCGAGAATTTCGAAACCGCACCGGGTTCCGGGTCAGGCAACATGGTCTCCTGCTGGTCAACCCTTTCCAACTATACCTCCACGCACTATCCGTACACGTCCAGTTCGCAACACCATTCCGGCACCTATTCTGTGTATTTCTATGGAACCAGCGCATACTATTCTTATTTGATTTCGCCGCGCATGGACGATGCCGTGCAGATGAACAATCTGGAGGTGAGCTTCTGGGCCTACAAAACTTCCGCCAACTATTTCATCCAAGTGGGTGTGATGAGCGACCCCGACGACCCCAGCACTTTCGTGCAGGTAGGCTCGAACATTTCGCCCACGGCCACCTCGACGTGGGAGTTCTGGGATGTGAACACGTCGCTTTATACCGGCCAGGGCAAGTATATAGCTTTCCGCATTCCGGAAAATATCGCCAACTATATGTACATTGATGACATCGACATCCACGTGCTTCCCACTTGTGCGCATGTGCGTAACATTCACACGACTTCTATGGGCTCTTCTGCCGCTAACATTACCTGGACCCCCGGCGGTACCGAGCAGGAATGGGTTGTGGTGTATGGACCTGCGGGTACCATCGTCGATCCTGAATATGAGCTGGCAACGGCTACCACGGTCTATACGCCGAGCATATCCCTTAACAATCTGAACGGTGGCTGTACTTACGATGTGTATGTGAAGGCAGTATGTAATGCCTCCGACAGCAGTATGTGGATGCAGTATTCCTTCCGTACCGATTGCGGATACATTTCCCATTTCCCATATACGGAAAATTTTGAAACGTTTACTTCCGGCACTGGCGGTGCCATCAACTGTTGGACGCGCAATGGTTTGTACAATGCCTCTACGTATCCGTATGTCAACACCTCTTATAGCGTATCGGGCAGCAAGTCTCTCTATTTCTATGTTGTCACGAACAGCACATATTCATCATATTCGAATATCTATTCTTCCATCGCGCTTCCGGCAATTGATCCGACCGTTCCCGTCAGTACGTTGCAGATGGCGTTCAAGATGCGTACCAGCAATATGGGAGGTGCGAAAATGATTGTGGGTGTGATGACCAACCCGAGTGATATGAGCACCTTCACCCCGGTGCAGACGTTGGGAGTGTCAACGGCCAATGTGTTTGAGAATTTTGAGGTGGACTTCTCTTCCTATTCGGGTACAGGTTCCTATATCGCCTTCAAGACGCAGTTCACCAGCAGCTATAACGCATCCGTGGATGACATTAAATTGAGCCTTATCCCCACCTGCAAGCGACCTTTGGATGTGGAAGTGACGAATGTCACGACCAACAGTGCCACCATCGACTGGACGGCTCGCAACGGCGAGACCAGCTGGCAGGTGGTAGTGGTGCCGCACGGACAGTCGGTGGCGAGCGGCACGCCGGAATATGTGACCCTGTATCCTTATACGATGCAGGGCTTGGCGGATGCCACCATGTATGACGTGTATGTGAAAGCCGACTGCGGCAACAACGATTTGAGTGAGTGGTCGGAGCCGGTAACGTTCCATACCAAGTGCTTGCCCACCAATACGATTCCTTATTTTGAAAGCTTTGAGGGTGTGGGTTCCGGCTCGGGTGTCATACCGCTCTGCTGGACGGCAAAGACCGATTACATCACCACCACTTCATATCCGAATGTGAGCACCAGCTATCACTCACACGGTTCGGCAGCGCTCTATTTCTACTCGCCTGCGGCCAACTATATGTACGCCGCCTCGCAGGCCCTTGACCTGTCGAACTATGCTGCCGGCGACCTGGCCATCAGCTATAATCTGATGCCGGTCACGGGTCTTTCATACGCCCGCATCGATGTGGGTATCATGACAGACCCGGACGACCCGACCACATTCACCTGTCTGAGATCCCATTATCCGGATGAGTTCTCCGCCCTGAATACATGGTCCAGCTTCAGCATACCGCTTACCGAGTCCTATTCCGCTCCAGTATATGTTGCTTTCTATGTGCCGGAATCCTCTGTCTCCACCTATATGTATGTGGATGAGGTGAAAGTAGATGTCGCTCCGCTCTGTTCCGCACCCATGAACCTGTCGTTCTCCCAGATTCATGGCGCTTCGGCTTTGGTGTCGTGGACGGACTCCCAGTATGGGGATGGGGATTATACCGTGGAGTACTCCAGTGATAACATCACATGGAATACTGAACTGGTTACTGGGAATCATGTGATGCTTACGGGGCTTACGCCGATGACCATGTATCACGTGCGTGTTTCCCGCAACTGTACATCCGGAAATCCGGTTATGCAGACGGGTTCCTTCAACTCGGGTTGCTATGCCGGCGGTGATGTTGCCGTAGGCAATGGGACATCAACCACCTATTCGTTGCCTATCAACAATTATTATAAATACAGCTTCTCACAGCAGATTTATCTCTCTTCTGAAATGGGTGAAGCGCGCGATATCACCAGCCTCTCCTTTGATTATGCTTATACTACCTCTATGACTGCCAAAAATAATGTGAGCATCTATTTGGGCAACACCACGCAGAGTACCTTCTCGTCCACGACCAACTACGTGCCCATCACAAACCAGCAGCTGGTATATACCGGACCGCTGAACTGCCGTCAGGGTTGGAACACCTTCAATCTCTCAACGCCGTTCCATTATAATGGCACCAGCAACTTGGTGATTACGATAGATGACAACTCCAACAACAAGAATTCGAGTTCTTACACATTCCGCGTTCACAGTGCGGGTGCGACTCGTACATTGTATTATTATAGTGATACGGGCAATCCCGATCCGAGCAACCCGACAGGAGCATCTACCTCCAAGACCACAAGTAGCAACCGCAGCAATATCATCTTTGGAGGTCTTTGTGATACTGTCACAACGTGCTTCAAACCAAATGCGTACATTTCTGCTCGTGACCACGAAAGCATAGAGGTGACATGGGCTCCGGGCAGCACAGAAAGTGCTTGGGATTTCGAATACAAGGCGGCCAGCGATGCCAGCTGGACCCAAATTGTAGGAGCCACCTCTCCTCAGGTGCTCACCAACTTGACCGCCAACACCGTTTACAATATCCGTCTGCGTTCGGATTGCGGTGGCGGTGACTATAGCGAATGGCGGACGTTGGTGGGTGAGACGGAATGTGATGCGTTCACGGTGCCTTATTCCCAGAATTTCGACAGCACGACTGCCGCCACGGGCGCCATGGTGCCTTGCTGGACACGGGGCACGAACAACAGCACGGCATACCCGTATCTTTATGCCACCTACAGCGAGTCAATGCCCAACTCTGTCTATTTCTATTCCACGAGTGCCTATTATTCGTATCTGGCCAGTCCGCGCTTTGATGATTCCACGGTGATGGACAGCCTGCTTATCCGTTTCAAGGCAAAGAAGACTGCGGCCACCTCTCCGTACTTCATCGAAGTGGGTATCATGACCGACCCGAACGACTATAACACCTTCACGGGACTGGGCTCGTTTGCACCCTCCACCCTTGATTTTGAGGATGGCGAGGTGCGCACCAGTGGTTACACCGGCAACGGCCGGTATGTGGCCTTCCGCTCTCCGAGGGTTACCAATACCATTTATTTGGATGATGTACAAATTGATTATATCCCCAACTGTCTGCATGTGGAGAATGTTCATGCGGTTGCATCCAGCATCACGGCTACCTCGGCGGAGGTGGTCTGGACGCCTGGCGGCGATGAGACGGAATGGAATGTGGTGGTTGGTCCCGCCGGAACCATCCTGGATCCCAGTTTGGAGATTCCGCAGGTCATATATGGCACGCCTTCCATTTCACTCTCGAACCTTACGGGCAACACCCCGTATGAGGTTTTCGTGCAAGGACATTGCAACAACGGCGAGAGCAGTGTGTGGGTGACCGGTACGTTCCGTACGGCCTGTGTGCCCATTACCATGCTGCCCTACGAGGAGAATTTCGAGAGCTACACTCCGGGAAGCTCCTCCATCCACAGACTGCCTCCTTGCTGGGACTATATCAACTACGGATCCTCTTCAATGGGTTGCCCGACTATCTACAACAACACTACGTATGCCGCCCCTGGCGGAAACGGCAACGCGCTCTATTTCTATTCCTACAGCTCATCAGCCTATGCTGACCAGATTGCCATCTTGCCTGAAATAGATGTGACGGTACATCCGATAAACACCCTGCGTCTCTATTTCGATGCCCGTCAATATACCACCACCAACACGTATGTGGACTATGTGGAGATAGGTGTGTTGGAAGGCACGAACCAGTTTGTGGTGGTGGACACGGTGCGGTTTACCAGCTCAACTGTCAGCACGCACTTTGTGGACTTCTCCAGCTATAACGGCACGGCTAACAGAATCGCTATCCGCGCTCCTCAGCCGACAGGCTCTTTAACCTACAATTATACCTGGCTGGACAATATTAAGATAGATGTGATGCCGAGCTGCTCTGCCCCGACGGTTTTCCAGGTTTCCGGTTTGACATCCAATTCCGTGGATCTTACATGGACGGACGCTCCTTTGCAAGGGACTTGGCAGGTGCTGGTGCTTCCGGCCAGCCAGAACCCGGACTATACGCAGGCACAGACTGTCACGAACACCACCTATTCACTCTCTTATTTGATTGAGAATATGCAGTATAAGGCCTACCTGCGCACAGTGTGCTCCAACGGACAGGGCTACAGCGAATGGATTACGACCACCTTCAAGACTCCGTGCCAGCCGCTCACCACACTCCCGTTCTCCGAGAACTTCGATTTGTATGCGGGTGCCACGACCACCTCGGTCAGCGTGAACAATTTGCCTTCCTGCTGGGCTTACCATAACAACGGTACCTCGACGAGCTATTCCGGCTATCCGATTATTTACAACAGTTCGACGTATGCGAATTCAGGTACCAATGCCCTGCGTTTCTACACCTACATCACGTCCGGAACGTATGATGACCAGGTGGCTATCCTGCCTCCGATTGATGTCACGACGTATCCCTTGAACACGTTGAAACTCTCCTTTGATGCCCGGGCAAACTCCACCTCCTATACCTTCCAGCTGGTGGTGGGTGTGATGACGAACCCGTCGGATATAAGCACCTTTGTGCCTGTGCAGACGATTAACATCACCTCAACCTCGTATGCCCATTATGGAGTGCTGCTTGATCAATATACAGGTGCCGGCAACTTCATCGCCATAAAGGCTCCGCGACCAACTTCCGGATACAACTACGGCTATGTGGACAACATCGTGTTGGACATAGCCCCGAGCTGTTCCTCGCCGACCAATTTCCAAGTCTCCAACCTGACGCCCACATCGGCAGATTTGTCGTGGACGGATGACGTTACAGAAGGAACTTGGGAACTGCTGGTGACTCCGGCCAACCAGACACCGAACTACACGCAGGCGCAGACGGTCACCAACAACACCTATTCGTTGACCTCTCTGACAGTGAACACCCAGTATAACGCCTACTTGCGTACGGTATGCTCCAACGGGCTGGGTTACAGCGAATGGATTACGACCACCTTCAGGACACCGTGTCAGGCACTTACCACTCTTCCGTTCTCGGAAACCTTTGACACGTATACGGGTGCTACGTCCACCTCGGTCAGTGTGAACAATCTGCCTTCTTGCTGGGCTTACTTCAACAATGGCACCTCAACGAGCTATTCCGGCTACCCGATTATCTACAGCAATACTTTGTATGCGGCATCCGGCAGCAATGCTGTGCGCTTCTACACGTACACTACGGCAGGAACGTATGATGACCAAGTGGCCATTCTGCCTCCAATTGATGTCACGATCAACCCGTGGAACAACCTGATGATGTCGTTTGACGCCCGGGCTCTTAACACCTCCTATGCGTTTGAACTGGTGGTGGGTGTGATGAGCAACCCGTCCGATATGAATACCTTTGTGCCGGTACAGACCATTACCTCTACGTCAACCACGTATGCTTCGTATGAAATCTCGTTTGACCAATATACGGGTGCCGGCAATTTCATCGCCATCAAGGCACCGCAGCCCTCGTCCGGATACAACTACGGCTATGTGGATAACATCTTGGTGGATGTGGCTCCCAGCTGTTCTCCTGTACATAATCTGACGGTGAGCCAGGTGGCTGCCACCTCTGCTTTGCTGTCGTGGGATGACGGCATGTTCGGAACTCCTTCTTCGTACTCGGTGGAATATGCAGTCCACGGCACGAACAACTGGACACCGGTATCCTACAGTGTGACCGCCTCCCCGTATATGTTGGGTGGCCTGACTGTAAACACAGACTACGATGTGCGGGTGAAGGCCAACTGCAGCGACGGCAGCTCGAGTAACTATTGGGTTACAACCCAATTCGCTACAGCAACATGTCTGGTTGAACGGGAAATCCAGATAGGCAACGGCACTACGACCAGCTATTATCTGCCTGTCAATAATTATTACAACTATTCTTATACCCAACAGATTTATCTGGCATCCGAAATGGGTGGAGCGGGCAATTTAAGAAGTGTTTCTTTCGAATATGCTTATTCAGATGGTTCGAGAAAACCGGAGGTGTCCATTTATCTGGGCCATACGACTAAGTCAACGTTCACAAGCACATCGGACTATATCTCAATCTCAGGTATGACGTTGGTGTATAGAGGTCCGTTGGATTGCCAACAGGGTTGGAATACGTTTACGTTTAACACCCCATTCCAGTATAATGGAACCTCCAACCTGGTGATGGCAATAGATGACAATTCCGGTGGCTATAGTGGTTCTGCATATGTATTCAAAGTACATTCCACGGGTAGCAATTACCGCTCATTGTATTATTATAGCGACTCTACCGATCCCGATCCAAGCAATCCTCCGACAGCCAGCAGTTACAATTCCGGCAACCGCAGCAATGTTAAGTTCGGTGGCGGATGCGACAACAACGCAACCTGTGTTGCACCGAATGTGTATGTGCGCGATGTCACCACTACGACAGCCACCGTTGATTGGGCCCCGGGTTACATGGAAAGCCAGTGGAGTCTGGAATATCAACCCAATGGTGCGGCCACGTGGACAACAGCAGGTACCCAGACCAGCAGTCCTGCAACCCTGACAGGCCTCACCCCTGGTACGCCCTACAAAGTGCGTATGCGCTCCGAATGTGGCGGCAGCGATGTGAGTGACTGGGTGGTCAAGGAATTTGCCACGGAATGTCTTCCGATTGCACAGCTGCCGTTCACGGAGAACTTCGATTCTTATAGTGGATCAACAAGCACTGCGGCATCCTCGAACAATCTGCCGTTATGCTGGAGCTACCTCAACAACGGAACCTCGACATCCTATTCCGGCTATCCGATTGTTTATAGCAGCACCGCCTCTTCCTATTCGGGAAGTAACTCCATACGCTTCTATACGTATATCACGGCTGGAACGTATGATGACCAGATTGCTATCCTGCCGAAGGTGGATGTCAATACGAATGCCATGAGCACCCTTCAGCTCACATTCGATGCCCGGAACAATTCCTCCTACACCTTCCAGTTGGTGGTGGGTGTGATGACCGATCCGGCCAACAAAGCCACCTTCGTGCCGGTTGACACCATTGTGACGACATCAAATGCATATACCAGCTACGATGTGCTGTTTGACCAATATACGGGAACGGGCGAATACATCGCTTTGATGGCTCCGAGACCGGCATCCAGCTACAATGCCGGTTATGTGGATAACATTCGTGTGGACCTGATACCGAGCTGCCCGAGACCACATGATCTGACGGTTACTAATATAGCCACGAACTCTGCTTCGTTGAGCTGGACGGAGATGGGTACGTCCTATGACTGGGTTGTGGAATACGGCCCTGCCGGATATATTCCGGGAACCGGAACCACTCTGCAGGTACAATATACGCCATCCGTCACGGTCAATGGCTTGCAAGCCAACACCCAGTATGACTTCTACGTGAAGGCGGATTGTGGTGGCGGTGATGTGAGCGACTGGAGCCCGAAGGCTTCCGCAAGAACCGCCTGCAATGCTCTTGTCTTGCCGTATTCGGAGAACTTCGACAATATGGGGTCTGGTACTGGCATTATTCCGAGCTGTTGGGGTCGTATGAACACCTATTCTACAACGACGAATTATCCCTATGTGAATACCTCTTATCCGTATAGCGGAAATGCCGCTTTGTACTTCTATTCCAGTACTTCCACCTATAATATTGCAGTGCTTCCGTTTGTGGATGTTACGACTAACCCCATCAACACGCTGCAACTTTCGTTCATGATGCGTTCCTCTTCTGGAATCACTTCCACGATTACGGTGGGTGTGATGACCAATCCTTTGGACGCGACGACGTTTACGCCGGTTGCTACTGTAAACAATACGGTTACAGCTACCTACGAGCCTAAGGAGGTGAGTTTGAGCACCTACACGGGACAAGGTGCATACGTGGCCTTGAAGCTGACGAACACGAGCAGCACCTACTCCGTCTATATCGATGACATTCTGCTGGAGACGATCCCGACATGTCCGAAGCCTCAAAATGTGACGGTGTCCAATCCGAGCCAAACTTCCATGACAGTGAGCTGGACGGAGATGGGTACTGCCCAAGACTGGACAGTGGAATACGGTCCAGCCGGATACATGGTGGGAACAGGTACCCCGGTGCAGGTGCATAACACCCCATCCACCACCATCACAGGTTTGTCAGCCAGCACCATATATGACTTCTACGTGCAGGCCGACTGCGGTGGCGGTGATGTGAGTGCTTGGAGTATAAAGGCGACGGGTGCCACCTTGTGCGATGTGGTTACAGCATTGCCCTATACGGAGAATTTCGACTCGTATGGTACGGGAACGACCGCCTATCCGAACTGCTGGAGCAAGATAAACACCTACTCGAGTGAACGTCCGTATTGTAACTCCTCCTACGGTTACGGCGGGTCCACGGCAGGTTTGTATTTCTATACTACCGGCACAATGTACAATATTGCCATTACGCCGGAGTTTGATGCCTCTATCCCGATCAATACCCTGAAGGCCAAGTTCATGTTCAGAGGTAGTTCAAGCTCCTCTGGTTATGTGAATGCCATGCAGGTGGGTGTGATGACGAACCCGATGGATGCCAGCACGTTTGTGCCTGTGGATACGGTTTATGCGGGCTCTTCGGTGACGACGTACGAGAGCCGTGAGGTGAGTTTTGCCAACTATACGGGTACGGGACATTTCATCGCCTTCAAGAACGGTCTGTTAGGCGGAAATTACTATTACGCTGGAATGGACAATCTGGTTATCAGCGTGGACAGCAATGCCACGCCTCCTACGCCTCCTACATGCGCCACGCCTACGGGCTTGACGGTACCCACTTCCTCCATCACGCAGACCACGGCCACGGCCTCTTGGAATGCGGGTGGCACGGAGACGGCTTGGGATCTGCAGTACAAGCAGCACAACGCCAGCAACTGGGGAAGTATCATTCCGCTGACGGCCCGCACCTACAACTTTACGGGTCTGACCGCCGGCACATTCTACGATGTGCGCGTGCGCGCCAACTGTGGCAACAGCGATGTCTCCAACTGGACCAATGCTGTGACCTTCCAGACAGAAACCCAGGGTCCGGGACCTAACCCGTGCGAAGACCCGACAGGCCTGACCGCTTCGAGTGTGACCACGAATAGTGTGGTGCTGGACTGGACGGAGAACGGCACTTCCACCTCCTGGACGGTTAACTATCAGGGAGCGGGTGTGCCCCAATGGTACACAGTCACAGCGAATGAGCATCCGTACACCCTTAGCGGCCTGCAAGAGGCAACGACCTACCAGGCGTATGTGGTTGCCAACTGCGCCGATGGCCCGAGTGGTGCGTCCAACTTGGTGACGTTCACCACGCTGGGTGTTGGCATCAACGACTACGAGCAATCCGTCAGCCTCTACCCGAACCCGAACAATGGACGGTTTACAATTAATAATGAACAATTAACAATTAACAATGTTCAGGTTTATGATGTGTATGGTAAGTTGTTGAAGACAGTGGAAGGGAATGCCAATACGGTAGAGCTTGATGTGAGAGAGCTCTCCGCGGGCATGTACTTCGTGCGCATCAGCACTGAGAAGGGCGTGGTGACGAAGAGCTTCGTGAAGAAGTAAGAAGGGAACAGGAATTAGTTAATAGTGAATAGTTAATAGTGAATAGTGAAAACTATTAATTATTCACTATTAATTTTTAATTGTTAATTGTTAACGGCCGATAGTGTTTCGATGGTTTGCCAGAGTTTGTCGGCGGTTTGTTGCCAACTGAAGCACTCGCGGCGTGTGCGTCCTTTGTCAATCAGTCGGTTACGGAGTTCGTTGTCCTGCCAGAGGGTGTGCATGGCTTCGGCAATGTCCTCCTCACGATGAGGGTCCACTAGTAATGCAGCATCGCCGGCCACCTCGGGCATGGATGTGACGTTGGAGGTGATGACCGCCGTCTCGGCATGGAAGGCTTCCAAAATGGGAATGCCAAATCCCTCGAAAAGGGATGCATAGACCAACGCTCGGGCGGCGCCGGTCAGTTGCGTCAGGACAGACATGGACTGCCGCCCGAGCATGATGACATCTTCCTGGTGCTGCATGGCCAGATAGCTGTTCTCTATGTCGCCTTGCCACCATTTCTTGTCGCCCACTACCAACAGCTTCATGTCATTGTCCGTCCGCTCCTTGAAAAGGTCGAATGCGCGGAAGATGGTGTCGAGGTTCTTGCGCTTGTGGATGAGACCCACGAACAGGAAATAGTCGCACCCATGAGCGTAGGTGTCTTTCACCGCACGCTGTTCTTCGGCGGTAAGTGGCCGGAATTGCTCGTTGCAGCCGTTATAGACCACGTCGATGTTCTCTAACGGCACCTGATAAAGCTGGTGAATGTCGTTGCGAGTGTATTCCGAAACGGTCGCAATACGGTCTGCGGTTTGTGCGAAGCGATGGAAGAAACGCCGGTAGTATCGCAATACCGAAGGCTTTATGAATTCAGGATGATGTTCGAAGTTCAAATCGTGGATGACATCCACCACCTTGATGCCGGGATTGAAATGCAATGGTATCCAGCCGTCGGTGGAAAGGAAAAGATCAGGCTTGATTTTCCGGAGCTGGTAGGGGATACCCACTTCGAAAAAGAGATACCATAGGTAGGGATGGCGTGCGGGTGGATGGGCCACGACAGGCGTGACGTTGGAGTTATAGACGAAGGATTCGTCAAACGGGCGGTCAAAGAGGAAGTAAAACTGATGTTCGGGATGCTGGCATACGATGCGGCGGAGACTCTCATGCGAGAACCAGCCGATGCCTTCCAGCCGGTCTTTTAACAAAAGGCGCGTGTTGACCGCAATCTTCATGTCGGAAATGGGTTATTCGGCGGTGCCGCAGGGACGTATGTCCTTCACATTCAACTGGATGTTTACCGTGTTGTTCCATACGTTCTCCTCCACATGGTACAGCAGGTCGAAAGGCTTGTTGTTTTGGATGATGGAGAGCTTGTCCTTCATGTTGAAGGCAATGGCATCAATGGGCTGCACGGGCCTGTCGGGATAAAGGACGCGGCATTTGAGATGCTTGTCGCCCACGATACGCCCCACGCCCTCGTCCACCACGCCGCGCGACTGGAAGATGGGCTCCATGTTGCCCGGCCCGAACGGGGCGAACCGTTTCAGGTTGTTGAGGAAGCTGTGGGTGATGTCGGAGAGGTCCAGCGGCATGTCAACGGAAATCTCCGGAATGATGGAGCGCTCCTCCAGGTTGTCGTGGACATATTGCTCGAATTTCTCGATGAACTCCTCCAGATTCTCCTCTTTCATGGAGAGGCCGGCAGCGAATTTGTGCCCGCCGAAGTGCTCCAGCAGGTCCGAACAGTAGTCGATGCCGTCGTAGATGTTGAACTCCTTGACGGAACGGGCGGAACCCGTGATCAGGCCGTCGGAGGATTTGGTGAGCACGATGGTGGGCTTATAGAACTCCTCCACCAGACGGGAGGCCACGATTCCGATGATGCCCTTGAACCAGGTGGGGTTATAAACCACGATACTCTTACGGTTCACGTATTCGTGCGAATCACGGATCATGTGGATGGCCTCTTCCGTGGCGTTACGGTCCAGCTCTTTGCGCTGCTCGTTCTGCGTGTTGATGCGCTTGCCGATGTCAGCGGACTTGTCCTCATCCTCACTGATAAAGAGACGTACCGATTCGCGACCGCTCTTCATGCGCCCGGCGGCGTTGATGCGCGGGCCCACGTAGAAGACTAGGTCGGAGATGGAGATGACACGCGAGAAGATAGTCTCCTCTTTGAATGGGAAATGTAGCTTGATGCCGGCCTGGTCCAGAATGGACTTGATGCCGACGCGCGGGAACTTGTTGATGATTTCCAGCCCGAAATGGGCGAGGATGCGGTTCTCGCCGGTGATGGCTACAATGTCGGAGGCGATGCTGATGGCCACCAGGTCCATGCGCGAGAGCCACAGCTGGTCGGGCAACTTGTAGTGCTGGCAGTAGCCTTGGATGAGCTTGAAGCCGACGCCGCAGCCGGAGAGCTCCTTGTACGGGTAGGGACAATCCTTGCGCTTGGGATCCAGAATGGCGACAGCGGGAGGCAGCTCATCGCCCTCCAGATGATGGTCGCAGATGATGACATCAATGCCGTACTCCGCAGCCTGTGCCACCTTGTCGTTCGCCTTGATGCCGCAGTCCAACGAGATCAGCAGGTTGATGTTGTTCTCCTTGCAGTACTCGATGCCCTGGTCCGAGATGCCGTAGCCTTCCAGATAGCGGTCGGGAATATAGAATTCGACCAGCTGCTTGTAGTTGGTCCCGATAATCTCGCAAAGGAAAGAGTAGAGCAGGGCCACGGCGGACGTGCCGTCCACGTCATAGTCGCCGTACACGAGGATCTTCTCGTTGTTGATGATGGCTTTGGATAGCCGCTTTACGGCCTTGTCCATATCCTTCATCAGGAAAGGGTCATGCAGCATGTTGATGTCGGGGTTGAAGAAGGCGTTGGCAGCCTCCGGTGTGTTGATGCCCCGCTGAAGTAAAAGGGAAGCCAGCGGTTTTTCAATCGAGAGTTTTGATGCAAACTGCTCGACAACCGCCGGGTCGGGTAATTGCTGACATATCCACCTTTTCTTCATTTTACAGATAGAATTTTAAGGACCGCAAAGATAAGCAATAATATATACAAATGCAATACGGTTTTTAAAAAAATCAAATTTTCATTTTCTTGTCAATATCGTCCACGTACATCTTCATTTTCTTCTCCGTCTCATAGAGGTTGTTGATGGTGCGGCAGGCGTGCAGCACGGTGGCGTGGTCCTTGTTGCCGCAGTAGGCTCCAATGAGTGAGAGAGGCAGTTTCGTGTATTTTTTGGCGAAGTACATGCTCAGTTGGCGTGCCTGCACAATCTCGCGCTTGCGCGTGCGGGCGTTGATGGCCTCCGTGGAAATCTTGAAGTAGTCGCAAATAATCTTCTGGATGTACTCGATAGAAATCTCTTTCGCGTTGGTTTTCACGTATTTGTCCACCATTTCCTTGGCCAGCTCCACAGTGATGGCGCGGTGGTTGAGGGATGCTTGCGCCAGAATGGCGATCATGGCCCCTTCCATTTCGCGGGTGTTCGAGGTGATGCGCAGCGCAAGGTAGTCCACCACCTCTTTCGGGAAGGTGATGCCGTTGTTCTCCAGCTTTTTATTGATGATGGCAATCCTCGTCTCCAGATCCGGCACCTGCAGGTCGGCGGTAAGACCCCATTTGAAACGGTTCAGCAAGCGGGGCTCGAAGCCTGAAATCTCCACCGGCGACTTGTCCGCCGTGATGATGATCTGCTTGTTGTTCTGGTGGAGGGAGTTGAAAATATGGAAGAAAGCCTCCTGTGTCTTGCCTTTCCCGCCGGCAATGAACTGGATGTCGTCGATGATGAGCATGTCCACCGCCTGGTAAAACCAGAGGAAATCGTTGAGGTTCTTGGTCTTGATGGCCTCAATATATTGCTGATAGAAGGTGTCGGAGCTGACATAAACGACGGTCTTGTCCGGGAAGTTGATCTTGGTCTGCACACCGATGGCGTTGACTAAGTGCGTTTTGCCCAAGCCCACATCCGAGTAGATGAACAGCGGGTTGAAGGAGGTCTTCCCCGGGTTCTTGCTGATGGCCCAGCCCGCCGAACGGGCCAGCCGGTTGCAGTCACCCTCCACGTAATTGTCAAAGGTCAGCGTGTCCACCAGATTGGAAGGTATCTTGTGCTTCTGGATGCCCGGCAGAATGAAGGGGTCCGGAATCTCCCGGTTGGAGGTGTTATATACGTCAATGGGCGCCAGCGTCGGGGGGTTGCTGACGGCGGGACGATTATGGGAGGGCAGGGTGATCGTACGCGACTGGGAAGGGTCAGGCTGCTGCTCCATGACAATCTTGTATTTCAGCTTGCCGCTGGGCCCCAGCTCCTTTTTGATGACACTTTTCAGGACATTCACATAGTGCTCCTCCAGGGATTCATAGTAAAGATGGCTTGGTAACTGTATAATTAGCGTGTTGTCTTCCAAGGCAACCGGCACAATGGGCACAAACCAGGTCTCGTAAGCTTCCTCTTCTACAATGTCTTTTATGGTAGATAAACAATTCCCCCATACTGAACGAAAATCTTTCGTAAGTTTCTCAACCATTATCTCTCTTTTTTATTATATGATTATTTTTCAGCGTGTTGACCGACCCTCAAAAGGGCAGTTTTTTACGCTGCAAAATTGCCAAAAAAAAAGTTAAAAAAAAATAGGTTATGAACTTGATTTTTAAAAATATTTGTTTATATAAATGGTTTGGATAATGGCTTATTTTTATTATAATTACTTTTAAGACAATATGTTAGAATATTCTTTGTATTTGCCGATGTCCATCCACTCGTCAGAATCATGTTGATAGCCATTTATGTGCAAATTGTTGACAAGTTGAAGGTACAGCGGAGTGAGCGACAGCATCTCCACCGTGGGTATATGGTTCAGGAAATCGCGGTTCACGACGTGGATTCCGCTGAAGGCCAGTTCCATGGGGCGGCTTGGAGTCCGTGGCATGATTTCTTGCCCGTTGGCATGGTTGCGCCACCCGCACAGGCGCATGTCCTCCCCGTCGAAAAGGAAATAGCGCTGCGTCTTGCGATTCCGGACGGCTAACGTCACATCGGCCCCGCTCTTTTCATGGTGGGCGATGAGGTCCGGAATGGATAGGGAGGTGATGATGTCCGTGTTGTAGAGCAGGATGGCGTCGCAGCGGTCCAGAAAGGGTTCGGCGAATTTCAGCCCTCCGGCCGTGTCGCGGAGGTAGGCACGCTCGTCCGAGATCCGGATGTCAGCTTGAAAGGGATGCCCTTTGATGAAATCTATGATCTGGTCAGGAAAATGGTGTACATTGACGACGATGTCGTCGATGCCGGATGCGATGATCTTGTCCAGCACATGCTGCAGCAGGGGGATGCCGTTCAGCTGCACCAGTGCCTTGGGCCGGTTGGCCGTCAGCGGGTATAGCCGGGTGCCCAGTCCGGCCGCAAAAACCATAGCCTTGATTCTCATATTCTTTTTTTAGATGGCAAAAATACGAAAATAATCATTTGTTACTCACCATTTGTCAGGATCATACAAACTTCACCACTCCCTTCATGCTCTCCATTTCCTCGATGTTGATGAGGATGTTTTCTTTTAGGAACTCGTTGAAAGGCTGCATGATATGGAATTTCTCCGCCATTTGTGCGATGGCATCCTTTCGGGAAAGCTCCTCGGGCGGCAGGGTGCAGCAGCAGGTGTAGTCTTTGCATAAAAGATATTCCGGATAGGGGAAGTCCTTCGGGAAACCGTTGGGGATGCGTTTGAAATGGTTCATCCCGATGGTGGGACACAGCTTCTTGAAGGCCGGATTTTCCACCAGGTTGCGATATATGTCCACCTGGTCGGCGATGGCGTGCCGCAACGCGCGCATCTCTTTGGATGGCAGCCACCATACACCGCTGGCCAGCATGAACTGCTTCGGCTCAATCTGCAGATAGTAGCCCCCATAAAATGACTTCTTGCCGTCGGAGTTGATGTAGGCCCCGAAATGTCCCTTGTACGGTGTCTTGTCCGGCGAAAAACGAAGGTCGCGGTACAGACGGTAGATGCAGTCCTTGGCCGTGAGATAGCGGACCGACGGGTCGAACTTCTGGATTTCCCGGATGAGTTGGTCCACCATCTCGTGGAAACTCGCCCAAGCAGCCTCATATTCCGCACGGTGGCCCTGGAACCACTCGCGGTTGTTGTTCGCCACAAGTTTGGTTAAAAAGGTGAAGATGTTTTGGTACATGATTGGAATATTGGATGTTACAATTCTTTTTTAACCAGTTTCACTTCTTGGCAGAGCTTGTTCAAATCCAGCCGGAAACGGTTGTCGCTTTTCCCGAATAAAGAGAGGAATTCCACATTTTTATGTTGCTCAAACAGGGTGGAAATGCCGATGTTATGCAGATGGAAACGCTGGTTGAGCGCCTCGCCAACCACTTTCTGGATGGCGATTTTATATCCTTTTTCATCGGTAACAATGCCGCTTTTGTTCAGAAATGAGGGGCCGGCTTCGAATTGCGGCTTGATGAGCAGCATCATAAGGCCGTCGGGCTTCAAATATTGGGCGCAGAAAGGCAGAATGAGGGTGAGGGAGATGAAAGATACATCGGAGACGATGAAGTCGAAGGGCCCAGAGTGCAACATTTCGGGTGTGAGCGTGCGGAAATCCTGATTTTCCAAAGATACCACCCGATTGTCCCGGCGCAATTGGTTGGCCAATTGGTCTGTGCCCACATCCACAGCCACCACTTTTGCAGCTCCGTGTTGCAGGGCACAGTCTGTGAAGCCGCCCGTTGAAGCTCCGATGTCCAACACACTTTTCCCTTGGAAGTCAAGCCCGAAATCCTCAATGGCCTTTTCCAGTTTCAGGCCACCCATGCTGACGTATTTGTTGAAAATGTCAATGACTTCCACCACATCTGTTTCTGCCACATCGTAGGATGTCTTGGTGGTGATGTTCCCGTTCACCTTCACGGTCTGATGCCGGATGGCGGTCTGGGCTTTTTCCCGCGACGGGAAGAACTGTTTCTCGGTAAGGTATTTGTCCAAGCGCATGATGGTCAGGATTTTCGGGTGATGGTCTTGCGGAGGCCCCGGATGTCGATAAGGCGCGTTATAAATCCGTAGATTAAGGTCACGGCGACCAGAATGATTAACGACGGAAGGATTTTCAGGGGCAGATACTGGTTGGCGAGTAGGGTGGTGGGTATTATCAGGGCGGTGAAGATGAGGCAGGAGAGCCACGGCAGGCTGCGCAAAGGCACCTTCAGCTCCCGGATGGCGATGAAGAACTGCAGCAGGGAAACGACCGACTGGGTGCAGAGACTCGTCACGGCTGCGCCACGGGCCTGGAAGCGCGGTATCAGGATGATATTAATCAGAATGTTGACGATAATACCCGCCATAGCTGTGATATTCAGTTTCTTAAGACTTCCATTGGCGGTCAGCAGCGTGCCAAACACGTAGGTGAAGGCGATGGGAATGATGCAGGGTGTCAGGATGGCGAAGACGCTTGCCGAAGCTGCGACGTGGTCATTGTATAGCCACGCGAGGATGGGCTCGCGGTAACAGACCAGCACTGTCGTCGCCCCGATGGCGAAGACGTACAGGAATGAGAACGCCGTGCGTACGATGGGTTGGACGTCCTCTTTCTCTTTTATCATTTTGGAAAACAGCGGCAGCAGGATGACGGAGAACAGGTAGGCAATCATCACCAGCGCATCGAGCAAGCGGAACGCAGAAGCGTATATGCCCGCCTGCGTGGTGGCGATGTCCACTGGCAGCAGCCGCTCGATCATCACCGAATCGATGCGGTTGTAAAAGGCCATCAGCAGGGTCAGCAGGGCAAAAGGCAGACTTTTTTTCAGGATGAGCAACGAGAGCTTTTTGTTCCAGGCCAGTCTGCGCAGTTTCGATTTTCCCAATACGATACCCAAAGCCACAGCTATCGCTAACAGGTACGCTGCCGTCTGGCAATAGACAAACCATTCGATTCGGAAGGGTTTGTCGGTGATATGGCCCCAAAGCAGCATGCTGCAAAAGAGGATGGCTAACAGCCGGTCAAGCACCGAAAGGCAGCTGTCGGTCTTGAACATGAGCAGTGCCGACACGTTGGAGCGCAGATAGAGCATCGTGGCGTTCAGGAACTGGTTGAGGCCAATCCAGAACAGGAGTTTCAGCTGTATGCCCCGGTAGCCGATAATCAACGCCACCGTATAAATCACCATGAAATAGACCACACAGAGGAGAAACCTCAAGACAATGATGGAAGACAAGTATTTGTCCAACAGCTGGTTGTTTCGGGCTATAGTGCGACTGTTGAAATTGCAGATGCCCATGTCCAGCAGCATGTAGAACACGTAGGTGAAATTGAAGATGGCGAAGTAAAGGCCATAATCAGCCGCTCCCACCTGGTTCTGCACCCCGACTTCCACGCCCAGGAGCCAGAAGGGTTTTACTAACAGGTTGAGAAACAGAAGCAGACAGATATTGAAGATGAAGTCTTTCTGTTTCATGCCGTATAATGCGGAATGTCGCTACAGGACGATGTTGATGATGCGTTTGGGTACGATGATGATTTTCTTGGGTGTCTTGCCGTCGAGCCAGCGTTGCACATCGGCATTGGCCAGCAGGATGGGCTCGATCTCCTTTTGCGTGTAGGTGACGGGGAAGCTGAGCTTCACACGCATCTTGCCGTTGAAAGAGACCGGATAGGTGAAGTCCGTTTCTTCCATATAAGATGCATCATACGTCGGGAAGGCGGCCGTGACGATGGAGTCGTTGTGGCCAAGCTGTTCCCAGAGTTCTTCAGTGATGTGCGGTGCGTAGGCTGACAGAAGGATGCACAGCGGCTCAAGGATTTTGCGTTTGCTGCATTTGGCATCCGTAAGCTCGTTGGTGCAGATCATGAAGGCACTGATGGCCGTGTTGAAGGAGAACTTCTCGTTGTCCTCCTCAATCTTCTTGATGGTCTTGTGCAGCGACTTGTACTCGGCCCGCGTGGGCTCGTCGTCGGTGACACACCACTCGTTTTCGCGGTTGTAGAAGAGTTTCCAGAATTTCTTGATAAAACGGAAAACACCCTCGATGCCGTTGGTGTCCCAAGGCTTGGCCATCTCGATGGGACCGAGGAACATCTCGTACATGCGCAGCGTGTCGGCTCCGTATTTCTCCACCAGGTCATCCGGATTCTGGACGTTGTACTTGGATTTCGACATCTTCTCAACCTCCCATCCGCAGATGTATTGGTCGTTTTCCAAAATGAACTCCGCATCGGCAAAGTCCGGCATCCAATTCTTAAAGGCTTCTATGTCTAAAATGTCGTTTTTCACAATGTTCACATCCACATGGATAGGCGTGACATCATAATCTTTCTTCAAACCGTTGGAGACATACTGGTTGGTGCCTACAATACGATATACGAAGTTGGAACGGCCTTGGATCATGCCTTGGTTAATGAGTTTCTTGAAGGGCTCCTCCTCGCAGCTCAAGCCGATGTCGAACAGGAATTTGTTCCAGAAGCGGGAGTAGATGAGGTGGCCGGTGGCGTGTTCGGCACCACCCACGTAAAGATCCACGTCGCGCCAATACTGGTTGGCCTCTTTGGAGAAGTATTCCTTGTCGTTGTGCGGGTCCATGTAGCGCAGATAGTAACCGCTGGAGCCGGCGAATCCGGGCATGGTGTTGTACTCCATGGGATAACCGTTATAGGTCCAGTCTTTGGCACGTGCCAACGGCGGCTCGCCAGTCTCGGTGGGCTTGAACTCGTCGATTTCGGGAAGCTCAACCGGCAGTTCCTCAACGGGGATCGTGTAGGGCATACCATCTTTATAATATATAGGGAACGGTTCGCCCCAATAGCGCTGGCGGCTGAAGATGGCGTCGCGCAGGCGGTAGTTCACCGTGCCGTAGCCGATGCCCATCTCGATGACCTTGTCAATGACGGCCTTGCCGCCCTTTTTCACGGTCATGCCATTGATGAAACCACTGTTTACGAGAAAGCCGGTCTTGCTGTCCATGCTCTCCTCCCAGGTGTCGGTGTCGCTGTAATCGTTCGGGTTGGGTGCCACTACCTGGCGGATGGGCAGGTTAAAATGGCGTGCGAAGGCGAAGTCGCGGCTGTCATGCGCGGGCACGGCCATGATGGCCCCCGTGCCATAGTCGGCCAGCACGTAGTCGCTCACCCAGATGGGGATGCGCTCCTCGGTGATGGGGTTGATGGCATATGCGCCCGTGAATACGCCGCTCACTTTCTTGACTTCGGCTTGGCGCTCGCGCTCGGAACGGTTCTTGGCCCACGTGACGTATGCTTCCACCTCGGCTTTCTGCTCCGGCGTGGTGATGCGTTCAATCATCTCATGCTCAGGACAAAGAACCATGAAGGTTACCCCGAAGATGGTGTCAGGACGGGTGGTGAAAATCTCGAACGAAACCTCATTCTGCAGTCCGTCGAAATTGCCACCCATGTAAAGTCTCTTCCAGTCGTATTGTCCTTCACCGGCTAATGGGAACCAGATGGCGGCACCCTCGCTGCGTCCGATCCAGTTGCGCTGGATCTCCTTGAGCGAGTCGGTCCAGTCCACCTGTTCCAAACCCTGAAGCAGACGTTCCGCGTATGCGGACACACGCAGGATCCATTGCCGCATCAGCTTGCGTTCCACAGGGAAGCCACCGCGCACGGAGAGGCCGTTCACCACTTCATCGTTGGCAAGCACTGTGCCTAACCCGGCACACCAGTTCACCCATGTGTCAGCCAGATAGGCCAGACGGTAATTCATCAGAATCTCCTGCTGCTCCTTCTCACTCATTGCATTCCATTCATCTGCGGTGAAAGAGAGCGGGTTGGTCTGTGCCACATCTAATCCGTCTGTCCCGGATGTCTTAAAGGCCTCAACTAACTCGCTTATGGGACGGGCTTGGTTTGCCTGGTTGCAATAGTAGGAGTTGAAAAGCTGGATAAAGGTCCATTGGGTCCATTTGTAGTAGTCGGGGTCGCAGGTCTTGAATTCGCGGTTCCAGTCGTATGAGAATCCTAACTTGTCCAATTGCTCCCGATAGCGGTTTACGTTCTTCTCGGTGGTGATGGCTGGATGCTGGCCGGTCTGGATGGCGTATTGCTCCGCCGGCAGGCCGAAGGCATCATAGCCCATCGGGTGCAGCACGTTGAACCCCTTCTGGCGCTTGTACCGCGCATAGATGTCCGAAGCGATGTAGCCCAGCGGGTGGCCCACATGCAGTCCGGCCCCCGAAGGGTAGGGGAACATGTCCAAAACGTAGTATTTCGGTCTGGACGGGTCTATGGATGTTTGGTAGATGTTGGAGTCTTTCCAGATTTTCTGCCATTTGGCCTCGATTTCGCGAAAATTGTATTCCATTATAATTGTGATTGAGAGTTAGATGTCGTGAAAAATGATTGCTGTTTTAGCATGAAAAAGAAACAATGTTATCTTCTGATGATAATCTTCCGGGTGTCCACCGTTTTTCCGTCGGCGTTGAGGAAGCGGATGAGGTATTGTCCGGCAGCAAATTGTCCGCAGCTGATGCGCACAAGGCTTTCTGTGACGGGCACGCTTTGGATTACTCGTCCTGACAAATCGTAAATCAGAATCTTATCCACATTGTCGCCAGCCTGCTCAAGGTTGATGTTCAGCTGGTCATAGGTGGGAACAGGATAGACCAGGATGTTGCTCTCGTTGGTGTACTCGTCCACCGAGACGTTGCAGTAGATGTCCAGGCTGACCTCACGGAAGCCACATTCGTTGATGGCCTTGGCGGTGAGGATGCCGGAACCATTCTGCTCCACATTCAACGTGATGGTGTTGAGGTTCGTGTTGGTGTTGAATGTCCAGTTGAGGTTGGAGACACGCCATTCGAAAGTGTTGGCGTATTGCGTGCTCGCCACGGAGAAGATGTAGCTGCCGTAATGCGTGATGCGCGGGTTGCCGGTGATGGAATCCGGCAGCACGGGCAGCGGCTTCACGGTAAGCGTCAGCGTGATGGTGCTGTCGCACCCGTGGATGGTGGAGAGGTGGCGGTCAAAGGTGAATACGCCCGGCTCGTTCTGCGCCGGGATGTCAAAGCCATTCTGGGTGTAGGTGGCACCTTCGCAGATGGAACCGAGAATGTCCACATGATAGGTGGGATTCACCGTAAGATATATGCTGTCGGTCTTCAGGCATCCGTTGGCACCGGTGGCGGTGATGTGATACAGGGTGGATGTCGTCGGAGTGACGGTGACATCCTGTCCGGTCTCACCCGTGCTCCATTGGTACTGGGCGGCGTTGCCGTAGGCCACCAGATGGGTGCCGCTGCCTTCGCAGATGCTGCCCGCACCCGAAAGGTATAGGGTGGGGGCGGAGAGGTCCGTTACGGTGATGGAGGCTGTGGACGAACAATTGTAGCCGTTAGAGACCTCAACCGTATAGGTGCCTCCGCTGGTGATGGTCAGGTTCGGACTGGTGCTGCCGGTATTCCAATGGTAGAAATCGCCGCCTTGGGCAACCAGCGTGGCAGAGGTGTTCTCACATATCGAGGTGGCACCCGTAATGGAGGCTACCGGTGTGGGATACAGGGTCAGCGTGATGCTTTCAGAGGAAGAACAGCCATTGGTGGAGGTGGCGGTGACGGTGTAGCTGCCTGCATTGGCAACACGGATGTGGTCACCCTGTGCTCCTGTGTTCCAATGGTATTGGCTTCCGCCTGTGACGGTGAACGTGGTGCTGTCGCCGTAGCAGATGGCATTCACACCGCTGATGTGGATGTCGGGCAACGCCTCCACGTTGACGGTCTTGTGCGCCGTGGAGAAACAGCCGTACTGGTCATAGCCCGTCACGGAATAGTCAGTGGTGATGGTGGGCATAACGGTTGTGCTGTTGTTCGTGGACCCCGTACTCCACTCGTAGGTGCTGCCGCCCGTGGCATTCAACGTGACGGAACCGCCCGCACAAATCATGCTGGAACCGCTTATTTGGACGACAGGATTGGGACGGGTGTAGACCGAGATGGTGTCGGAACTCTGGCATCCTTGCAGGTTGGTGACGGTCACCGAATAGATGCCAGGCGTGCTGACCGTAATGGTGTTGTTGTTTGATCCCGTGCTCCATGTGCAGTTGGAACCGCCGGAAGCCGTAATGTTGGTGGAGGAACCTTCGCAGAAGGTGGTCTCGCCGGAGAAGTAGATGCTGGGCAATACCTTGACGGCAATGCTGTGATAGGCCGTGGCACTGCAGTTGTATTCGTTGTAGGCCGTCACCGAGTAGGTGGTATTGTTGTTCGGGGTGACCTGAATGAAGTTGGTATAGGCATTGGTGGACCAATGATAGCGGGTTCCGCCCGATACGGACAGCGTGGTGGTGGTTCCGCGGCACACGGATGTCTCACCCGTGATGGTCGGCGTGGGCAGATTGTGGACAATCAGCTGGTCGGAGGCCGAACGGCTGCAGCCATATTGGTTGGTGACGGTCACCGAATAGGTGCCGGCGGTCTGCACTGTCAGGGTGTTGCCCGTGGCATTGTTGGACCAATGATAGGAGAGGTTGGAATCAGCAGGAAGCACGTAGGTGTAGGATTCGCCATTGCAGATGTCATGCTGCATGCCGAAGTTGAGCTCAGGCAACGCATGGACCGTTGTGGTGACGGATGCGGTGCTTTGGCAGCCAATCTCATTGTAGGCCGTGACGGTATATGTGTTGGCATCCGAAACGGTGATGCTGTTGGCGGTGGATTGTGTGGACCACAGGTAGGTGTAGCCCGGCGTGACGGTCAGCGTGGTGCTGTTGCCGGAACAGAATTCCAACTGGCCGCTGATGGCGACAACAGGCAGCGGGCTGATATGCACCGGATAGGAGGTGCTGCCCGTACATCCGAACTCGTCGGTGACACTGACGGAATAGACCGTGTCGGCAACAGGATAGACTGTGACGCTGCCCAAGGTGTCACCCGTTGACCAGCGGTAGGAGGCGGCGGGAGTGGCCGTCAGTGTGGTGGAACCGTTGGGACAGATGGTCGAGATGCCGCTGATGGACGGCGTGGGCAGCTCGCGTACCGTCACCTGGATGGAGGCAGTGCTGGAGCAATTGTAGCCGTTGGTCGCCGTAACCGTGTATGTGCCGGGAGAGGAAACCTCCAGAACCCGATTGTGGGCAGTGCCCCATTGGTACTCGTTCGTGGAGTCACCCTCCGCAAATAGCGTGGTGCTGTTGCCTTGGCAAATGAACGTGTTGCCACTGATGCTGACTTGCGGTCTCGGGTTCCGTACAACCTCCGTGGAACGGACAACGGAACATCCGTTGCTGTTGGTAATGACAGCCAAGTAGATGCCAGGTTCCGTTACGCGCAGGGTGCTCTGGGTGCTCAAATCGGTGGAGCCCGTCTCCGAACGCCAGACAACCGAACAGTTCGGGTCGGTCTGGACACTCAACGTGGCCGTGTCCCCTTGACAAATCGTGGTAAGATTGCTGATCGTAGCATTGGGCAGATCATTGACGTTGACAGAGACATTGGCCGTACCCGTGCAGCCGGAGTTGTCGGTGACCGTGACGGTATATGTTCCCGGCGTGTTGACCGTGATGCTGTTGCTGGCTTGATGGGTGCTCCATTGGTATTCCGGCGTGATGGCGTTGCTGGAAGCTATCAGCGTGGTACTGTTACCCTGGCAGATGGAGGTGTTGCCGGTGATGAACGGCGTGATCTCAGGACTTACCTGGATGGTCATCGAGGATGTGTTGGAACATCCATGACTGTCAAAGACAAACACGTTGTAGGTGTTTGTTGTCCCTGGAGTTATGGTGATGGATTGCGTCTCTTGTCCCGTGGACCAGAAATAGGAGATGCCGTTCGGCACAATGGCACGCAAGGTGATGGACTCGCTGCTGCTGCACACGTGGTCTCGGCTGCTCATGATCTGGATGGTCGGCTTGGGATGCACCGTAACCTCCACCGATGTGGAGGCAGAGCATCCGTTGATGTTGGTCACCGTGACATTGTAGGTGCCCGAGTTGCTTACTGTAATGGATGGGGTGGAAAGATAGCCGTCCCAAAGGTAGGTCTGCCCACCGGAGGCCGTTAGTTTCGTGGTGTTGCCTTCGCAAATCTCCAAGGTTCCGGAAATGATGGGCGTGGGCAGCTGGTTTTCTACAATAGTGGTGGTCAAAATCTTCTGGCAATTGTGGGCATCTGTGATGGTAACAGAATAGATACCCGGAGTGGTGATCTGTATAGCATTGGTGCTCAATCCGTTATTCCAATCGTAAGTGTATTGGTTATCTCCGATGACGGTTAGCGTGGTGCTCTGTCCGTGACAGAAGGAGGTGCTGCCGGAGAAGGAGACATTGGAAACCTGGGTGGTGGCAATGGCCTTGCTGGCGGTGGCGCGGCATCCCTTGTCGCTGGTGCCGATGACTGTATAGGTGCCCGGCTGGCTGACGGTGATGCTTTGGGTGATGTCGCCGGTCTCCTGCCATTCGTACGTGGCGGCGCCCACGGCGGTCAGCGTGGTGGTGCGGCCTTGGCAGAAGAGCGAGGAACCGTTGATGCGCACATCCGGGGTGCGGTTCACGGTCAGACTGCGGCTGGCCGTGCCTTTACAACCATATTGGTCGGTGGCCGTGACCGTGTAAGTGTCGGCGTTGCGCACCGTGATGCGGTCGCCGTTGACACCTGTGGACCATTGGTAGGTGCTGCCGCCGAGGGCGATGAAGAGCGAGCTGTCACCCTGGCAGATGTCATTGCCGCCGCTGATAGTCGGGGTGGGCAACGAACGTACCGATACGGTGAAGGCGCTCTCATTGGAACAAGGCGTGTTGTTGGTGCCCGTCACGCGGTAGGTGGTTTGTGATGTTGGGAAAACAATGATGCGGGCATCAGTGCTGCCGTTGTCCCAATGGTAACTGTTGGCCCCGGAGACCATCAGCACGGCGGTGTCGCCAAGACAGATGGCGGAGGAGCCTGTGATGTTGAGGACGGGTAAGGTGTCCATGATGACATCCTTAGTGGCTGTGTTGGAACAACCGTAGCTGTTGGTTACGGTGACCGTATAGTGGCCGCCAGCAGAAATGGTCGCTGTTTGCTGCGTCTGGTCGTTGTGGCTCCAACGGTATGAACAGTCGTTTGGCATGGCCGTGAGGGTGCTGCTCTGGCCGGCACAGAAATGGGTGTTGCCGGAAATTGTGGCGTTGGGTCTGCTGTTGACGGTCAGGTCGCGGGTGGCTGAGCCCGTACAACCATATTGGTCGGTGGCCGTCACACTGTAGGTGTTGGCCTCGCTAACGGTGATGCGGTCGCCTTGCACGCCCGTGGACCAGCGGTACTGCTGTCCGCCGTTAGCTACGAAGACCACATTCTCACCCTGACAGATGGTGTTATTGCCCGTGATGGAAGGAACCGGCAGCTCGCGGACAGTTATGGTGAAGGAGTTGTCGTTGGAACAAGGCGTGTTGTTGGTGCCCGTCACACGGTAGGTGGTCTGCGTCGTCGGGAAGACCACGATGCGGGCGTCGGTACTGCCATTATCCCAACGGTAGGTGTTGGCTCCGGAAACCGTCAGCACGGCACTGTCGCCGATACAGATGGCGGAAGAGCCTGTGATGTTGAGGATGGGTATGGTGTCCAAGACCACATCTTTGGTGGCTGTGCTCGAACATCCGTAAGTGTTCGTGACGGTCACCATGTAGGTGCCTCCATTGGAGATGGTCACGTTTTGCTGGGTCTGCTCGTCATGGCTCCAGCGATAGGTGCAGTTGTTCGGCATCGCACGAAGGGTGCCGGTTTGTCCGGCACAGAAATGGCTGTTGCCCGAAATGAGGGCATCAGGCCGCTCATGGACAATCAGGTCGCGGGTGGCGGTGCCCTTGCAGCCGTACTGGTCGGTGGCCGTCACACTGTAGGTGTTGGCCTCGTTGACGGTGATACGGTCGCCCTGCACGTTCGTGGACCAGCGGTACTGCTGTCCGCCGGTGGCAACGAACTGGGAACTCTCCCCTTGGCAGATGCTGTTGTTGCCTGAAATGGTAGGCGTGGGCAGCTGGCGTATGGAGACCGTGAAGGAGTTGTCGCTGGAACAGGGCGTGTTGTTGGTGCCCGTCACACGGTAGGTGGTCTGCGCCGTCGGGAAGACCACGATGCGGGCAGCGGTGCTGCCGTTGTCCCAACGGTAGGCGTTGGCTCCGCTGACCGTTAGCACGGCGCTGTCACCGAGACAGATGGCACTATTGCCTGTGATGTGGAGAACAGGTACGGTGTCAAGGGTGACATCTTTGCTCATCGTGTTGGAACATCCGTAGCTGTTGGTGACGGTGACCGTGTAGGTGCCGCCAGTGGTGATGGTGATCTCCTGCTGTGTCAACTCATTGTGATTCCAATGGTAGGTGCAGTTGTTTGGCATGGCCTTGAGGGTGCTGCTTTGGCCGGCACAGAAATGGCTGTTGCCGGAGATGAGCACATTGGGCCGCTCGTTGACGGTCAGCTCACGGGAGGCGGTGCCCTTGCAGCCGTACTGGTCGGTGGCCGTCACACGGTAGGTGTTGGCCTCGCTGACGGTGATGCGGTCGCTCTGAACGCCTGTGGACCAGCTGTAGTGTTGACCGCCATTGGCAATAAAGGTGGCATTGTCACCCTGGCAGATAACGTTGTTGCCGGAAATGGTCGGCGTGGGCAATGTCCGCACCGATACGGTGAAGGCACTCTCATTGGAACAGGGCGTGAGGTTGGTGCCCGTCACGCGGTATGTGGTCTCAGAAGTGGGATGGACCACGATGCGGGAGGCGGTGCTGCCGTTATCCCAACGGTAGGTGTTGGCCCCAGAAACCGTCAGCACGGCACTGTCACCCATACAGATGGCAGAATTTCCGGTGATGTTGATGATGGGCAGCGGGTCGGTGGTGACATCCCTGGATGCTACGCTCTTGCAGCCCGCCGCATTGGTGACGGTGACGACGTAACTCCCGCTGGAGGTTATCGTGATGGTCTGGTCGCTCATGCCGTTGTGGCTCCAAAGATAGGAACAACCGTCCGGCATGGCCTTGAGGGTGGTCTGGCCTCCCTCGCAGAAATGGTTGATGCCGGAAACCACCGCATTCGGATTCTCATTGACGGTCAGGTTGTAAAGGGCTGTGCCTTGGCAGCCGTACGGGTCGGTGACGGTGACGGTGTAAGTGCTGGCATCATAGATGGTGATCTTGTTGGTTGTCTTCTCGTTGGACCAATGGTAGGAACTGCCGGCACTGAGGCTGCCAACAGAGGCTGTCAGCACGGCACTGTCACCCCGGCAGATGGCATTCTTGTTGGAAGTGATGGTCGGAACGGGAAGGGATTTTACGGATATGGAGAAGGAGTTCTTGTTCGTACAGGATGTGCTGTTGGTTCCCGTGACACGGTAGGTGGTGTTTTCTGTCGGATAGACGGTGATCTGGTTGTCGCTGCTTCCGTTGTCCCAGATGTAGCTGTCAGCACCTGAGACGGTCAGCACGGCACTCTCCCCTTGGCAGATGATCTGGCTGCCCGTGATGATGATGCGCGGCAGCGTGTCAATGGTGATGGTCTTGGAGGCCGTGTTGGAGCATCCGTGCACATTCGTGACGGTGACCGTATAAACGCCGCCCTCCGTGATGGTGATGGACTGGTCGGACAGGTCGTTGTGACTCCACAGATAGGCTGCAGCTGTCGGTTCCGCCTTGAGGATGCTACTCTCACCGCTGCAGAAATGGCTGGCACCCGAGATGCGGGCCTCCGGCTTCGCGTTGACGGTCAGCTCGCGCTGGGTGCTGCCCTGACAACCGTAGGCATCCGTCACCGTGACGGCATAGACACCAGCCTGCTGTACCGTGATGTGGTTGGCACTGGCACCCGTGGACCAGTGGTAGGCTTGGCTGTTGCTGGCCGTAAAGACAGTGCTTTCGTCTTGGCAGATGACGTTGTTACCGCTGATGCTCGGCACAGGCAATGCACGTACCGTGACAGTGAACTGGCTTTCGTTGGAACAGGGCGTGGCATCGGTGCCCGTCACACGGTAGGTGGTGGTGGCGGTGGGATAGACGACGATGCGTGTGTCGGTGCTGCCGCTCTCCCAACGGTAACTGCTGCCGCCGGAAACGGTCAGCACGGCACTGTCACCATAACAGATGGCCTGGTTGCCGCTGATGTGGATGTTGGGCAGACTGGCCGCAACTACGGTCTTCTGTGCGCTGCTCTGGCAGCCGTGTTCGTCCGTGACGGTGACAGAATAACTGCCGGGCTGGTGTATCTCCATGAGCTGGCTCGTGAAACCGTTGTTCCATTGGTACGCACTCATAGCCGGCTGCACCGTGAGCATCGTGCTGGAACCTGCACACAAATGGTTGTCGCCCTCAATGGTGACCACCGGATTGTCGTGTACCGTCAGATGATAGTAGAACACGGAATCACAGCCCGTAACCAGAGAGGAGGTGACGTAGGTGTAGGTGCCTTCGGCGGTGAGCGCACGCCCGAATGCCGTGAACGGCAACTCGTTGCGGCAGATTTCGTGATATAGGGTGTCGGAGTTGTAAATAATCGGGTTGATGGTCAGGTTGATGGCGATGATGCTGTCGCAACCGTGGATGGTCTGATATGGGATTTCGTGGTATCCTTCTGTGTAAAACGAGGAATCGCCGTAAACGTAAGGCAGGTCTGTCACGCAGATGGCCACCTCGAAGGTCTCGGAATGATAGACGGGATTGTGCTCCAAAACGACCGTGATGAGGCTGTCGCAGCCGTATTCGCTGTACATGGGCACATCATACGTGCCGGGGACGGTGAACACGGAATCCCCGATGACGTACGGTTCGTTGGCACAGGTCACAGCCAGGAGGGTGTCATGGTAGATGGGCACCTCGCGGAGGGTCAGCAGGCGGAAGGTGTCACAGCCGAGACTGTCGGCAGGGATGCGCAGCAGGTAGGTGCCGGCACTGTCGATGAGGGTGTCCTTGTATTCGTAGGGGAATTGGTTGCTGCAGAGGATAAGCTCCAATGTGTCAGCAGGATGCTCCAGGATAGTGAAGCGGATGATGTCCGTGATGCTGTCGCAGCCGAATTCAGATTCGGCGTGGAACGTGTAAACACCCTCTTCAGAGAGCAAGGTGTCCCGGACCAGCGTGGGAAGGTCGGCACGGCAGGTCTGGATTTCCACCGTGTCCACTTCCGTGTAGGTCTTATGCACATTCAAAACCAGCGTGGTGTTGCTGTCGCAGCCCAGTAGCGTGGTGTCGAAATGCGTGTAAACGGTCGTCTCCGAGAAGAGCGAGTCGGCAAAGGCGTAGGGCAGCTCCACGTCGCAGAGGTCCACAGTCACAGTGTCGTCGTGGAAAGGCATCCCGTGCAGGATGAGCACGGTGATGCTATGGCACCGGAGCGTGTCGTCGTGTTTAATGTAATACGTGCCCGCCTCTTCGTAAGTGTTAACGCTGTCGAGTTCGAAGGGGAAATTGTTGTTGCAGACAAAATATTCCAATGTGTCGGTGTGTGTCTCCAGCACGGTCAGGTCAAGGTGTATGTGCGCGCTGTCGCAGCCGTGGGTGCTGTGCAGGTCGAAGTCATAAATGCCAGTCTCATAGAAAAGACTGTCGCCGTACGGGTAGGGGAGGAAGAAAGAGCAGATGGTGTCCGTGAGTGTGTCGTTGACATAATAGACCGGATGAACTATCAGTTCTATGGTGAGGATGCTGTCGCAACCGAATTCGGTGCTGCTGGAGTGTGTGTAGAGACCGGGAGCGTCCACGGTGTCTTTCCCGAAAATGTAGGGGAGCTCGCTTTTACAGATGTGTACAGGCAGCGTGTCGTTGTAGGTCGGATAGGCCGTGACCTGGAAATAGGTGAATATCGGGCATCCGTTGGTGTCGGTGGAGAAGCTCAGGGTGGTCTCCGTCTCACCGCGGAAGGTGACCTGTCCCGCGTACTGGATGGGGAATTCGCTGGCACAGTCTGCCAAAATGACGGTGTCGGTATGATTATCCCATACCCACAGCTCTAACCGCATGATCACACTGTCGGTGCTGTCCTGCGCCATGACCGGAATGTCAAAAGTGCCGCCTTGCGGGAAACTCTCCCCTAAAAACGTATAGGTTGGCAGTTGGTTGTTGCAGATGGTGTCATGTACCGTATTCACCGGTATCGTGTCGGTCTGGGCTTTTAGCGAATAGAACGGCGTGCTGGCAATCAGCAGTATGCACGCGAACAGGAATTGAAAAAGTACTTTTTGTCTCATATCTTTATCTTATTTTTTATCTTTAATATAAGGTTTGAAAAAAGGCTGCAAAAGTACATTAATTTCGCGGAATACAGACGTTTTTATTATCTTTGCATCGTAAAATTTATCAACATGGACACTTCGCAATTCCTGTCCCGTTTCCTGCAAGAGGTTCGGATACATCCGAACATTACCGCATTGAAGTATGGTGACACTCTGATTACCAATGCCCGTCTGGTGCAACATATCGCCCCTATAATGAATGAGTTGGATACAATCCAAGACTCTTCTTTCGCCCTTCTTGCGGAACATTCTGTCTATACCGCCGCCGCACTTTTCGCTGCTGTCTTCACCGGCAAACAGGTGGTCCCCGTGGCCTCATCCTGGACCGGGGAGCAATGCTCCCGTGTGCTGGCACACGCCGGCCTTACGGACATTCTGACCGCCAAACGCATGGAATATTACTACTGGATGACCGTGGAAGATGCCGTTGACCGGTTAGATAACGGCCTGATACTCTTGCATGACGGGCAGATTGTGGCCCGTCGTTACGATTTTTCAGGGAATGGTGAATTACAGACTGTGGATATTTCCCTGCGGGAGATGTTGGATGGCGTTTCTGGATTGGAGGTGTTTTTTGGAACGGAAGTTATGCGGCTTTTTTCTTACTTTTGCCGCGTCAAATTTTAGGGTATGTTCCATTTTCTGAACAAACATATCGTATTGCAATGGATCCTTATCGTCCTGCTGCTGGCAGGCGCGGGATACGTCGTCTTCACTCAAATGACGCTTTGCCCGCCCGAGGGCCAGGGCATCCTCTACCCGTCGCTTCATGTGTGGCTGGCCGCCCGCCCGCTCGCCATGCGCGTGACGGCCTTGCTGCTTCTGCTCTTCCTCTCGTTGCAGGTCCAACGCTTTTTCCAGATCAGCAAATTCTATGACAACAAGACCTGGATGCCGGTGGTGCTCCTCTTGGGATTGCTTTTGGCCGGACGTTTCCTGAATACCTTTTCCCCCACATGGGTCACTCTGCCGGTGCTGGCCACCATCCTGCTGCTCAACAACCGCGATGCCAACGAACAACCGGTGAAAAACCGCATCTTCACCTCCGGGGTCCTGGTGGGCCTATGCACATTGCTCGACCCCTATTCGGTGTGGATTCTGCTCTTCATCATGATGGCACTTCTGGCCAACCGTTTTTCCAGTTTTAAAGAAATCATCATTCTGATTTGCGGCTTCGAAATGGTGTACGCATACGTGTTCGCCGTCGGTTTTCTTACCGACAGTACATCTGTTATCGTCCATTCAATCAGGCAGGTGGAATACTTTGGCGTCATTCGGCATTTCACATCGTTGAAGGTGATGGACTATGTGCTGACGGGTGTCCTTTTGTTGGGAATCATCTACATGGTGGCGGTGCTCACCCGCTATTTCGACACCAAGCTTATCGTATTGCGGAAGCGTTTCCTCACCATTATTTTGCTGTTTGTGGTCATGCTGGTGGCACTGGTGTTCTCCCAATATGCTTTCCGTCCGGCACTGGTTTATTTAATGATGCCGCTCGCGTTGCTGTACAGTATGATGAGCCTGTTGAAAAACCGTCGTCTGCTGAATGATATTCTGATAGCGGCTGTAATTGTGTTGCTATGTCTTTGAGATCGCATTTTTCGGATGTGCCGCTGCTGGAATGCGGCTGCGATGAGGTGGGCCGCGGCTGCCTGGCCGGTCCTGTTTGCGCCGCCGCAGTGATTCTGCCTTACGATTATACAAATGCGGATATTAATGATTCCAAGCAGCTTACGGAGAAAAAACGGGAGGCTCTGCGCCGTCAGATCGAGCAGGACGCCGTCGCCTTCTGCGTGGCGGAGGTGTCGGAAAAGGAAATCGACCGCATCAACATCCTGAACGCTTCGGTGCAGTGCATGAACGATGCAGTGGGCCGCCTGTCGGTGAAGCCCGACCTGCTGCTCATTGACGGCAACCGTTTCACCGACCGCTGGAAAATCCCCTACCATTGTGTGGTGAAGGGTGATGCCACCTTCCTCTCCATTGCTGCAGCTTCCATTTTAGCCAAAACATACCGTGATGAGCTGATGTGCCGCCTGGATGCCGAATTTCCGGCATACGACTGGCGACATAACAAAGGCTACCCGTCGCCGAAACATATTGAAGCGGTCCGGCAATATGGCCTTACGCCCTATCATCGCCGGAGTTTCCATTTGAAAAACCAGTTGTCCCTGGAGTTCTAACGGATATTCAGAGCTTTTTCTATTTCCTTTTCCGATTTTCCCATAAGCGACAGATACTGTTTTAGTTGTGGGGCTAATGGGTCATCGGGATACAGGTGGATGAAGTCGCGGAATTCCTCTTCCGCGCTGCGATGGTCCTGCAGGATGTCGTCATAGACGATACCCCGCTGGTAGTAGCACATCCGGGCTTGCTCATGGTCGGGGTAGGTGTCCTGGAAGGTGTGGAAAATATTCAAGGCCTCCTTGGCCCATTGGGCGGTTTCTTCCGGTGTGGTGGCGGCCTTGGCCAGAATCATGCAGCCGATGCCGGCGCGATAGAGCATCTCCGGCGCGATGGTGTCGTGCGGATGTGCCGCGGCGTACGGGACGGCACTGCGGATGAACTGCGCAAACGCGGCAGTGTCGATACGGCCCTCCTTATAGTAGATGGAGTCGGCGGTCTGGTACAATTCCAACAGGCTGCGCTGGCGTTTGTTGAAAGCGGCATGCTTGCCCCCGCCATTGCGCGAGTGGCACCCGGCCAGCAGAAGGATGGCCGCCAGCAACAGGATCGGGATCTGTCTTAACGGGGTTTGCATACGGTCTTGTAGGCTGCTTTGGTTTTGCCTGTGGCGATTTCATTCAACTGTCGTTTCAACACCATCTTCTTGATGGGCGACAAACGGTCCACAAAGACCTTGCCCTCCAGATGGTCGTATTCGTGCTGGATGACACGGGCCACCAGTCCGCTGAAGTCCTCCTCGCGGAACTGCCCCTTCTCATCGTAGTATTCGATGTGAATCTGCGACTTTCGCGTGACGTCTTCGTTGATTTGCGGCAGACTCAGACAACCCTCGGCGAACACGAAATCCTCGCCCCACTCCTCAGTGATGACGGGGTTGATAAAAGCCCCCTTGTATATCTGCACATTGGGATAACTCTCCTTGAAAGGCTCGGTGTCGATGACGAACAGGCTGTTGGATTTGCCGACCTGCGGACCGGCCAGGCCCACACCGCCGGCATGATACATGGTCTCGAACATGTCGGCAATGAGCTGCTGGAATTCCGGAGTCAGAATCTCTTTTTCGTCAATGTCCTCGGCATTTTTGCGAAGAACAGGCTCGCCGTAAACGTAAATAGGTAGAATCATAGTTCGGTATTTCGTTGATTGATAATTTCTTGTTGCTCCATATACGACTGGAGGATGATGGTTGCGCTCATCTTGTCCACCAGGGCTTTGTTCTGCCGGTCCTTCTTCTTGAGCCCGATGTCAATCATGGTCTGGAAGGCCAGACGGGAGGTGAATCGCTCGTCCATGCGCGCGAGGGTGGTGCCGGGCGAGATGTTGGGAAGCTCCTTGCGCAACCGGTTGACAAAAGGCTCGATATAGCGGCTGGATTCCGACGGGGTGTTGTCCATCTTGCGCGGTTCGCCCACAACGATGACATCCACCTTCTCCCGCTGCAGATATTGCTTGAGATAGTCGAAGGCCTGCGCCACGGGGATGGTGTCCAGCCCGTTGGCACAGATCTGGAGCTCGTCCGTCACTGCGAAGCCCACCCGCTTCTGTCCGTAGTCGATTGCCAGTATTCTGCCCATTGAGGATTTTCTATTTGTCGGATTTTCCTAAATCTTTAACCTTGAGAGTCAGGGTGTTGAATCCGTAGTTGTCATATTTTTCCGCTTTCCGGTATAGGATGACCGTGTAGGTGCCTTTCTGGTTGAGCTTTTTTTTCGGGAAAGCCTCCAACGGCATGTTGCACACGCTTCCTTTGCCGGTCGGCATGATGCTCTTGTTGATGGCCGGGTCGAAGTTGAACTGGCTGGTGACGTAGGTCTCCATCTTGTCGGGGTACACCAGCGTGATGTTCAGCGGCAATGAGGCCAGTACATTGATGGTGCTGTCGTAATTCAGCACAAAACCGATGCTGTAGTATTTGGTGGTGTCGTCGATGTCGAAGTTGAAGTTGACTACCTGCTCCTCAAATGTCCAGTTACCGTCCGGAAAAGTATGGGTTACGGTAATGTCGGAGGCCTGTTTGCTTCCAATATGGTGGCAGCAAGGCAATAAAAGGGCCGTGCCGAGGAGTAGGGCGAAAAAAAAGATGCAATGTTGATAATTTCTGAATCGCATAGTCTGTGTTTCGATAATAAAATGATATTTTTGCAAAACGGATGCCGGGATTTTTCCGGCTGCAAAAATACGATATTTTGAAGATATGGCGGCAAAGAAAAAATACTATGTGGTTTGGGCAGGTGTGCAGCCCGGCGTGTATGGCACATGGGCGGAGTGCAAGGCGCAGGTGGACCATTTCGAAGGGGCGAAATACAAGTCGTTTGAGATGGAACGGGAGGCCTGTGAGGCTTTGAAAATGGGTTATGAGGCCTATTATCAGGCACATCCGGCCAAATCGGCGAAAGCGCCGGTGGTGCTCCGCGAAGGCGATCCCAAGCCGATTCTGAACAGCCTGTCGGTGGATGCCGCCTGGAACACGGCCACGCGGCAGATGGAGTACCGGGGAGTCTATACGGCTACCCGCGAGGTGTGGTTCCACAAGGGCCCCTTCCCGAACGCCTCCAACAATATCGGCGAGTTCCTGGCCCTGGTGCATGGTATCGCCTTCTGCAAGCAGCGCCATCTCGACATCCCCATCTACACCGACAGCATCACGGCCCTCGCCTGGGTACGCCAGAAGAAACACAAATCCATCATCCTGCCTACGGAAGAGAATGCCGAGCTCTTCGACCTCCTCGTGCGGGCGGAGAATTGGCTGCGGAATAACGCCTATACAAACCCCATCTACAAGTGGAACACCCCGCTGTGGGGCGAGATCCCCGCTGACTTCGGACGGAAGTAACAGTCCGAATGAATCCTTCTGCGGGACCGATGAGTGAAAGTGTGGCATGGGATTCCGCTTTAAGGTTGCGGCAAAATCTCCGAAAAACTCCGAAATTTTCGTTCACCGCACGATCATTCGAAAAAAAGGCGCTTTTTCTGCTTTTTACCTTTTTGCATTTTTTTTGGGGATGCTTGCACTTTTCTATTCCAAAAATGCGGATTTCTATCGTGTTGTTTTTCAATGAAATAAATTTTAATAACCCTTGATTTTGCACGGGGGTTGCTGTATCTTTGCGGGGTAACGTTAAACTCTAAATGTCATGACTATGAATAGTAACGAACCCCGGAACATCAACCTGCTGACCGACTTCGGTTTCAAGCGCATCTTCGGCACGGAACAGAACAAGAAGAACCTGATCCATTTCCTCAACGCCTTCCTGCCGCCCTACATCGGGCCGGTCACCGACATCTCCTACCGTCAGTCGGAGCAGCTCGGGCTGACCGACAGGGAGAAGCGTCTGGTGTTCGATGTGTTCTGCGAGAATCAGAACAGGGACAACATCATTGTGGAGATGCAGCAGGCCAGCCAGGAGTTTCTGAAGAACAGGGTCATCGCCTACACGTCGCGCATCATCAGCAGCTCTCTCAGACGCGGGGACCGCATGTACAACTACCCGACGGTCATCTCGATCATTCTGGTGGATTTCAGCATCCGGGAGTTGGCTGGGAGCGCGGATTTCGTGCAGCATGTGATGCTGAAGGATGACCGGAACGAAATTTTTTCGGAGAAGATGTCGTTTCTATTAATAGATTTGAGTAAATTTGCCGCCCGAAAACGATTCGTGAAGCTTGCGGACGACCGTCAGAAGTGGTGCTACGCTATCAAGAACATGTGGCAGATGGAGGACAGCGACATTCCGGAGGAGAACGACATCTTTCACGAGTTGTATGAGGAATGTAAACTGTCAAAATTGAGTGATATGGAAAAACAGGAGTATGAGAAAAGCATATTGGAGTACGAGGACGTGAAGGAGGCCATGGACTACCATCGTCGAATGGGGAAGGCAGAGGGTTTCAGTGATGGATTCGAGAAAGGTATGGAAAAAGGTAGAGAAGAAGGTAGAGAAGAAGGGTTGAATGCTCTCCGACAAACTGCCAAGAATCTTCTGGAATTGGGGGTCTCGCTCGCTGATGTGGTTAAAGCCACAGGGCTGAGCGAAGAACAAGTATTCCTCCTGAAGTAGCAGTATCCTCAGTGATTAACCCTCTAATATCATTAACGTACGTGGCTCTGCTCGATGATTTGATTTGTTGCCATGTCCGAAAATAATGGGGAAATTCTTTCCTCTTCCCTGCAACAAATCGCGTCCCTATTCGTTAATCATAATGTGCGGTTTTTTCTGACCGCACGTGTCTTGAATTGAATTTAGTGTAATTATTCAGATATGAAAAGAGTTATTATCTCTGTAATCTTGTTGATTATGTGCTTGTTGCCGCTGTCGCCTCTCGTTTCCCAACCCGTGGTGAACGGCATCATGCAAGGATCGCCGAATTCCTTTATAGTGGACCCGGCCACATGTGGTACGAATACAAGTTGGGCAAGGGCGTATCATTATGCCACCGCACCGCAAAGTAATAGTGCTTTAAACGAGGGCAATGTGTCCTATATAATCGGATCCGGCACTTGTGGTAACCGCCCGTGCTTTGAACGGTTGACGCGCACACCCAACGGAGCAAACCCTCCTGACCCTCATGGATGTTATGGTACACCAGGTATGCAACTGCCTCAATTCCCTTTGCATTGGAAATCGGATTCGTTTCCATCAGGAGTCCATTATGAGGAGGCGGTTATGCGAGTGGGGCACATGACAAGTGCATCGTGCCAAAAGATGGAGTACTATTTTATTCCGGACACCAACAAACCGGTGCTTTTGGTCGCATACGAGTGCGTGTTGCAAAATGGAGACCACCAGTGGCATCAGAATCCTGCTATCACCATCCAGGTGTTTCAATCCACGAATAGTAGTAATACCTCTTTTGAGACGACACCAATCAATTTGGGTTATTATCCCACTGATTATATGACCAATGGGAATAACAATCCCAATCCGTCTCCCAATCAAAATTGGCCCTATTCCCGGTATCATTTTGTGCAAGACGGCTATCTCAACAGTAGCACACCGGACCCGAATCCGCCATCTCCCAATTATTGTACCCCAAGCCGTTGGTGGAATGAGTCCAATTTGGGTATTACCCGTTGTGGTGGATATGGTAATTATACCTCTCATAAATATGTGATTGTAGCATTCAACTTGACAGAGCAGGCCCGCAATCACCGGGCGGTGAAGTTTCAAATTATTATGAGAGGCTGCTATGCTTCAGCTCATGGTGCCTATTTATACTATTCGGCCAAGATGGTGCCGGGCAAGATTGAGATTGATGCTTGCCCGCAAATGGATACCGTGGAACTGAAGGTGCCATGGGGCTTTGATGCCCAAAAATATATATGGAAGCACGGAATAAATGAGAATCTTGTTACGAACATGCCGAGCACGGGCAATCCCTACAAGGTGAAGATTCCCCGTGACCAGCTGATGCCCTACTACCGTTGCGAGATGGAATCGGAAACAGGTGTGCCGTTCGTTTATGAGGCAAAATCCACATTGTACGAGTTCAACTCCAACTTCACCTATATGGATACGGCGGGCAACTGCAAGCATAATCTCGTCTTCCATAATACCAGTCTCAACCAAATTATCACGCCGGCATTCGTTGCGGGTAACTACAACATTCCGGAGGTAAGGGTTAACGACCCGTCACCGCGCCTGAACTGGTCCTGGATAAAAAGTGCCGGTGATACGGTGCAACTGGGCAACGCCAATGACACGGTAGTTGGATATACATTTGATGCGGATTTGGATTCAGTTCAGATCATGTTGAGGGTGAATACGAGCAAGACGAACGCGTGCCAGCCGTATGATACGGTCATCTGGGTGAAATTCGACACGGCGAACGTCTTTTGCCCGGTGACCAAAGACACCATCCAGATCTGCGAGAGCTCGATGGTGAACGGGAAATACCAGAGGACGATTGCGGATTCGACCT
>JBGUMF010000049.1:0-7049 GCA_045116675.1 Bacteroidales bacterium | reverse complement strand
CCACCTGGCCGGCGTGTATATCCCTGCCGACATCTATGCGCGCTACCTGCGCAACAACGGTGAGGATGTGCTCTTCATCGGCGGCTCCGACGAGCACGGCGTGCCCATCACCATCAAGGCCCGCAAGGAGGGCGTGACCCCACAGGACATCGTGGACCGCTACCATAATATTATAAAGAAGTCCTTCGAAGACCTCGGCATCTCGTTTGATATCTACTCGCGGACGTCCAACCCCACACATCACGAAACCGCTGCGGCCTACTTCAAAAAACTCTACGAAGAGGGCAAACTGATTGAAAAAACCTCCATGCAGTATTACGACGAGGAGGCCAAGCAGTTCCTCGCCGACCGATACATCACCGGCACGTGCCCGCACTGCAAAAACGAGCATGCCTACGGCGACCAGTGCGAGGTGTGCGGCACATCGCTCAACGCCACCGACCTCATCAACCCCCGTTCGGCACTTAGCGGCAACACGCCGGTACTGAAAGAGACCAAACACTGGTATCTACCTCTGGACCAATATGATCCGTGGCTGCGCGAATGGATTTTGAAAGGCCACAAGGACGACTGGCGCCCCACCGTCTATGGACAGTGCAAATCGTGGATCGACCAAGGCTTGCAGCCCCGCGCCGTCACCCGCGATCTCAACTGGGGCGTGAAGGTGCCGCTGCCCGACGCCAACGGCAAGGTGCTCTACGTCTGGTTCGACGCCCCCATCGGCTACATCTCCGCCACCAAGGAGTGGGCCGCCGAACACAACACCGATTGGGAGAAATGGTGGAAAGACGATGAAACCAAGCTGGTGCATTTCATCGGCAAGGACAACATCGTGTTCCACTGCATCATCTTCCCCTGCATGTTGAAAGCCGACGGCTCCTACATCCTACCCGACAACGTGCCCGCCAACGAGTTTTTGAACCTCGAGGGCGACAAGATTTCCACCTCCCGCAACTGGGCCGTTTGGGCACACGAGTACGTGGAGGATTTCCCGGGCAAGCAGGACGTGCTGCGCTACACGCTCACGGCCATCGCACCGGAAACCAAGGACGCCGACTTCACCTGGGCCGACTTCCAGGCGCGCAACAACAACGAGCTGCTGGCCATCTTCGGCAATTTCGTGAACCGCACCGTGGTGCTGACGCACAAATACTACGGCGGCATCGTGCCCGAGCACGGCGAATATTCTGATTATGAAAAGGAAATCGTAGCCAAGATGGCGGAATTTCCGAAGATTATCGGTGATTCCATCGAACATTACCGCTTCCGCGAGGCCCTGCAGGAGTTCATGAACCTGGCCCGTATCGGCAACAAATACCTCACTGACACCGAGCCGTGGAAAAAACAGAAGGAAGACCCGGAAGCCGTGAAGACCATCTTGCACCTGTCGTTGCAGATTTGTGCTTCTCTCTCCGTGCTGTGCGAGCCGTTCCTGCCCTTCACCGCCAAGAGACTGCAACATATTTTAAATATCAACACCAAAAACTGGCAGGATGGCGGTCGCGCCGACCTGTTGTCCGTGGGCAGCCAGCTCAATCCCGCCGAATATCTGTTCGAAAAGATTGACGATGAGACGATTGCCAAGCAGGTGCAGAAACTTCAAGACACTAAGAAAGCCAACGAGATAGCCACTGCCGAGGCCACCCCCGCCAAGGAGGATGTCTCCTTCGACGATTTCCAAAAAATGGATTTGAGAGTGGTTACCGTGTTGGAAGCCGAAAAGGTAGCCAAGACCAAGAAGTTACTGAAACTGAAAGTGAACACGGGCGTGGACACCCGCGAAATCGTGTCCGGCATTGCAGAGTATTACGAGCCGCAGGACCTCATCGGCAAGCAAGTGCTCATGCTGATCAATCTCGCCCCGAAGAACATCAAGGGTGTGGATTCGCACGGCATGGTGCTCATGGCCGAAAATGCAGACGGCAGCCTCAGCCTGATGCAACCGCAAAAACCTGTAAAAGAAGGCAGTACGGTAAAATAGCCGTAATCGGGCCCTTATCGCAGACGGTTTTTCAAATAGTTTCTTCGCACATACAGAAAATAGGCGGCCACCCCTACCAGATTGATAATCCAGGCCGTCCAGAAAGCGCCGTGGTATCCGACATGTTCGGACACCACCCCACCGACCAGCACGCCCAACCCAATACCAACATCCCAACTGATGAGAATCGACGAGTTAGCGGTGCCGCGCTGCGTGTGCGGTGCCAAATTGATGAACATATTCTGATAGGCGGGCCACATGTGTCCGTTGCCCAGCCCAATGACAAAAGCGGCTCCATAATAGCCTATGGGATTGTGCAATGCGGCAAACAAAAGATAACCGCACAGGGAAATGGAGACCCCCACTGCCGCATTCTGGGTAATCTTGCCCTGCCGCAATGTCCTGCTTCCAACCAAACGTGAGAGGATCAATCCGATGGAAAGCAACATGAAAAACAAGGCTGAACCTCCGCTGATACCCAACTCTTCTTTCCCGTAAATAGCCACGTACGTGGCTAAAACGCCGTATGAAAACGCAAAACAAACCATGGTAAGTCCCTGACTCCACCCTTTTAAAAGGAAAAAACGGTCAAGGGAAATTTTCGGCTTGTCCTTCACCAGCTCCCGCTGTTCCAACTGTAAAGAGCTGTTGATGGCAAACCCGATGGCCGAAGTGATCAGGGAAATCCAGAACAGCAACGGGAAATTGTTGGTAAGATTCAACACGTAAATGGCAAATGCCGGCGCAATAGCTGAGGCTATATTGTTACTAAGTCCGTAATAACCAATACCTTCCGCCCGACGGGAAGGATGTAGCACATCTATGGCCACCGTACTGTTGGCCACCGTAGTCGCCCCGAACGGAGCGCCATGCAACGTGCGCACAATGGCAAACAAAAGCAACGAACCGGGAATCAGATATCCGCCAAACAGCAGACTGAAAAGCCCATAACAGACCAGCAACACGGTCTTCCTCGGAAAGCTGTCCACAAAGAAACCGCTGAAAGGCCTGATCAGAAGCGCGGTCAGTGTATAGCCCGACAATACAATGCCAATCATCTGCTTGTCAGCACCAAACGTCTCATTCAAATACAAGGGCAACAGTGGCGTAAGCAACATGAAAGAAAAGAAAATCATGAAATTGGCAATCCAGATTTTCAAATAGTTGCGATTCCACAGCTTTTCCAAAGTCCGTTCGTTCTGACCGTCTGACATAAAGGTTTTTTGCGCTGCAAAAGTACATTTTAAAAGCATTTATTATATTTTTGCATCCTATAAAAAAACAGCGTATGAAAAAAACATATCTTTTACTCTGCTTGGTGATGATTTGCATGGCCGGATGCCATTCCAAAAACAAACAAGAAGCCACGCCAACGCCACCCCAAACCCCAAAGGACACCACCATCATCGCGGGAGTCTATCATTTCCATTTCGATGATTTCGACTTTTGGACCCTTCAGGACAAGCAAAACACCATGCCGGCTACTCTTTTCCCGTCCGCAGACAAAAAGATATTGAACGAACTTATGCCCAACGGAGAGGCTGAATCGGCCATCAACACCTTCCTTATGAAAAAGAATGGCCAGTACATCCTGTTTGACAGCGGTCTTGGTCTGGACAAGGGCGGTGCGATGTTAGACCAACTCCTTATGCTCAACATAAAACCCGAAGATGTTGATGTTGTGTGTATTACGCATTGCCACGGCGACCATATCGGCGGTATGCTGACTAACGGAAAGGCCTCGTTCCCGAATGCAGAGGTTTACTGTGCCGACAAAGAGCTCAAGGGTTTCCAGGATGACAAAACCACACAGGACATGTTGAAGGTTTATGGAGACCGTGTACACCGTTTCACGGCCGGCGACACGCTATTGGGCTACATCATAACCCTTGATGCGTCCGGACACACGCCTGGGCACACCCTGTATGAAATCGGCCCGGTGCTCGTCATTGGCGATCTCATCCATGCGGCGGCGCTGCAGATCCCGCATCCCGAATATTGTGCCCGTTACGATAAAGACCCAAAGAAGGCCGTCGCCACGCGCAAACAGGTGTACCAGTACATCAAAGACCACCACAAAGTGGTGGCCGGCATGCACCTTCCCTACTCCGGCGTGATGGAGAAGTTCGGGGAAGAGTAAGGAAAAAAACAACCTTCCGCGCGCCCGGAAAGGTTAATGGCTATGATAAACCGGGCGCAGCGGAAGGCTTTAAAATTCCTGAATGCTTTGTTTGTTAGTTTCTTAATACTTTTACCTTGTCCAACACTCGGAAAACGTAGTCCATAATGCTGATGTCGTCGTTGTGCTGCATGACGACCGTGGCGGGAAGATAAACCGTGGTGACGACCTGGCAAACGCGTTCGTTGTAGCGCCCCTGATACATGGAGACTTGGAGTTTCGGCGTGGCCTTGACCTCGTTGGAGGCTTCCGCACGCACGTTCTCCGCATGTGCCTTCGCATCCTCCACCGTCTTGCCATAACCCGTAACCTTGACTTCACAGCGGATCTCGTTGTCGGCATTCCCCTTCACGATGACCTTGCCCACGCCGTTCAACATAAACTCATTGTTCACATTCTGAAGACGATAGATTGTGGTTTTTTCATACTTCACGGGAGAACTGTTCTGCTGGGCGCACACTCCGAAAACAAAAAATACCGTCAACAGGAGCGTCATACTGATGATAGAAATGGTGTTTTTCATATTCCCTGTCTTTTAAAATTAGAAAATCTGAATGCCCACTTCCCATTTCGGCAGGTCAACGCCGTTTTTCAATATCGGAGTGATGCGGTATTGACCGTAAATGGCGCAGAATTTGGTGAATCCGATGCGCAGGCGCACACCACAATCCAATTTGTTCATGCCCTCACGAAAATAGTGTTTCTCCACACGCGTGCTTTTGTAGTCGTCAATGACCGTCTTGGTCTTCAGACGGCTGCCCGTGATCCAGTCGCCAAAAACGCCGGTCTCAAGGTAAAGGTCGCTGGTGGAGAGATGAGCCAGGATGAAACGCTGGTAAAGCTCAAGGTCGAACTGGCTGGTTTTCAGATTATGTTTCTTCAAAAGCACCGTCTGGTTAGGTTCAACCGTAGTGTAAAGACCCTGCGGATCGGTGTAATCCCTAAGCGCATACCACGAAGAGCCGAATCCAATGCGGAAGCCTAAACCATATACTTTGGCCAACTGCCAGTTGTTGACATAACTAAATGAGAACGAACGTGATACCCTGTCAGCCGTATGGATGTTGCCCGTAGGTGACCACATGGCCGGTACCATGAAGGAAGCGTTGAGCACCAAGTTGCCGGAATAGCGTTTTGACTTAGTATGGTAAAATTGCATGTCAGGCTTCGTGTTGGAACATCCGGTACCAAAATCACTTTTCGCGCGCGGTACGCTGGCCATCACGACGGAATCCGCCGCCGCCACTTTGTCCTTGCCCACCACATACTTCGCGTACTGGTCGTTGTACCAGATGTTTATCGTCTGGCCGTTTTCCAGCCCGCTTTTGGATATGCGGAAAGAGGATTTTGAGGTAATGTCTTCCCCTGTGGCAAACTTTTTCACTGCGTAGTCGTCCAGACTGCCGTCGCCATTTTGGATGTTATAAAACACCTTGCGGTTTTCCGAAGGGTTCACCGGGACAATATAGAGATTATACTCATCTTCCACCAGATCGAAGGTGTGACTCTTTTTGTTCTGATTATCTGTAAAATAACCTGCCTGCGGCACGCCATAGCCGAAGGCATAGTCATAATACGGGTAATGGTTGGCCGATTTCTCGATTTCCTCCAGCAGCTGGGCGGCGGTCCACTCGGGGTGCATCTGCTTCACGCACGCGGCGAAGCCCGACACCATCGGGGTGGCAAAGGAGGTGCCCTGCGCGTAGGTGTAGTTGCCCTTGCCGGAAGCCACCATGTCGTTTCCGCAGGCCACCACGTTGGGCTTACGACGGCCGTCGGCGGTGGGCCCAAACGAGCTGTAGCTCTCCATCTGCTCCAAGGAACGCACCGCGCCCACCGACAGCACGCCGTCGGCATCGGCTGGGGTCACCAGCACCTTCCAGGTCTTGTCGCTGCCCTCGTTGCCCATGGCGGTACACACCAGGATGCCCTTGCTGGCGGCGGTGGCAGCACCTTTGGCAACGATGGAAGTGCCGTTCATGTCTTTCAGGTTGTGTAGCTGTTTGCCATAGCCTAACGAACTGCTCACGATGGAGGCACCATTCTGGTCGGCCCATTCCAGAGCCTGCACCCACCATACTTCCTCCTTCATCCGCTCGGCCTCCACCTCGGTGCGGGCCAGCAGAAACTCGGCACCGGGGGCAAGACCCAGCATCGTGGTGTCGTTCATGATGCCTGCGATGCAACTCAACACCATGCGTCCGTGCGAGTTATAGCCATACACATTCTCTTTTTTGGTGGCAAAATTCCACGTTTTGATAATCTGATGATTGTCACGCAGGTGCTTGAAGGCGGGGTGCGTGTCCACATCGGGAAAGCCGCCGTCAAACACGGCGATGCGCACGCCCTTGCCGTTGATACCCTTCTTCTGGAATTTTTCACCCTGCATCAAATCCACCTGATTGAGCTTAGCATCCAGCTGCGTGAGATTCACCGGGGCCTGATACGCCGTCGGGGCCGCCTCGGTGCTGATCTCCTGCACACGGGCCACAAAGGGCAGCGTCTTCACCACGGCAATCTGCTCGTCAGTGGCCGTCACGGCCACAGCGTTGAGCCAGCGCGACTCGCCGATATACTCGGTGGTGGCCGCCGTCACCGCCTGCTCATATTTCTGATTCACCGGATAATTGGTGATATCATACAAGTCTGCATGGTTAATTTGGTAACGTTCGATGGCCTTGGCATCAAAATAGGAGTAGGGATCAAATTTTGTGTCCTGTTTGTCGGTGAAGAACACCCAGTACGCATTTTGGGCCGACAACTGAAAACCTATCATAAGACAGGTTATGATTGTGAAAATCTTTTTCATTTCTGTATGTTATAAAGGTTAATAATTTCATTTATATCGATGTCCAGCAATTTCAAATTTTTAATGAAAACCGGCACTTC
>JBGUMF010000048.1:0-68046 GCA_045116675.1 Bacteroidales bacterium | reverse complement strand
CGACTCCACCTTCGTCTATACCTACACCGTCAACGGCACCGACTACACCTGGAGCTACACCTACCAGGTGGTGCCCGAAGACTTCATTGTTCCTTCTGACAGTTCGACTCATGTACAATGCATCGCAGATGTAACCATGCCCACACCACCCGTTGTCACCAACGCCTGCAACGATTTAATTACTCCCGAACCTCAACCCGTTGACAGCATTTTTAATGGATGCTCCGGACATATCACTTATTCATGGATTTATAAAGATTGTACTGGTAATCACAATCATACATGGTCATTTACCTATTTTATAAATGACAGTATTATACCAACCTTTATAACACCAACAAATACAGCCATCTGTAGAAACTCTGACGGCACATTTAATACCGACACCACCATCACGGGTACTCCTTTTGGGATCTGGGCCAACTGTACTAATGATTTCTCCATTAGCTATTCAGACATAGCAACATCGCACATCGTATCACAAGATACGATCACTAGGATCTGGACGGTTTCCACCCATTGTCACAGCACCTCGCACGTTCAACTCATCCTCATCAACCCCTCTCTGCGCGACACCATACACCGCAGCATCTGCCACGGCACCACATACCACTTCGGCAACAGGGACTACGACGCTACGGGGGTCTACGCCGACACCACACAGACACCCGCCGGCTGTGACTCCATTACCGTGCTCCATCTCACCGTAGAGGACTACATCCGTGTGAGCGTCAGCGATACCGTCTGCCACGGCGGCAGCTTCTCCTTCGGCAGCAGAGTCCTGACCGAAAGCGGCATCTACGCCGACACTACACAAACTATCGCCGGCTGCGACTCCATCACCACACTGACACTATCCGTCGACGACTACATCCGCGACACCATACACCGCAGCATCTGCCACGGCACCACATACCACTTCGGCAACAGTGACTACACCACTGCGGGAACTTACGCCGACACCACACAGACTCTCGCCGGCTGTGACTCCATTACCGTGCTCCATCTCAGCATCAATTATCCTCAGAATCTCTCCATAACAGATACAGCTTGCGAAACATTCGCTTGGAACGACTCCGTCTATACCCGATCTGGAGTTTACATACAGCACTTCCAGACCGTCCACGGCTGCGATTCCACCGTGACGCTGCACCTGACGGTGAACTACCCAGTACACACAGACACCACCGTTACTGCCTACGACAACTACACTTGGAACGGCACCGTTTATGACAGTACTGGAACCTACACACACGAACATCCAGATGCCAATGGTTGCACACAAGTGGACACCCTACATCTTACCGTCTATTATTCATCATTCATAGAGTTAGTGGATTCAGGATGTGTTGATTACACATGGAATGATAGTGTCTATACCGTCTCAGGCGATTACACCCAGCACTTCCTAACTACCGAAGGTGCCGATTCGACCGTCACCCTCCACCTCACCATCAACCATCCAGCACACACCGCCGAGACCGTATATGTCTGCGACGATTACACCTGGAACAACAACACCTACACAGCACCCGGCGACTACACCTTCGCCCATCCCGACGAGAACGGCTGCGAGCAGGTGGACACCCTACATCTGATTTACGTGAACACCACAATACAGGTCGTCTCGCACACCCGCAACTTCTGCGAAAATGAGACTGCCGTACTGGAAGTACAGTGCGAACTGACCAATTACCTATGGAACAACGGCGAGACCCAATCAACCATCGTCGTGAATGAGGCCGGAATTTACTCCGTCACCGCCACCCAAGGCGAATGTGTGCTCGAGGCCGAGATTACCATCAAGCCCTGTGAGCACCCGCTACTCCTGCCCAACGCCTTCACGCCTAACGGAGACAACCTGAACGATTACTTCTGCATACCCGAGGGCTCCCTCGAACAAGTGCAGGACGAGGACTTCAAGATCTTTATCTACAACCGCTGGGGCGAGCTCGTCTTCATGTCCTTTGATAAATACTTCAAATGGAACGGTGAATACAATGGGAGAGTTTATCACGAAACCGTTTACAATTACGTTATCTTATACCTCAACATCGACGGCAAATCACGCAAAACAAAAGGCAGCATCACAGTATGGTAAATCACTCCACCCTACTCTTCACCTCGCCTGCGTACACCTGCGTGACAATCTCGTCGCCAGATGTCAGCTGTGAGGCTTCAGTGACCGCCTTGCCGTTGTGCCGCGTGATGCTGAAACCACGCCGGAGAATGTTGTCGGGATGCAGCAATTGAATCTTATCTTCCAGATTGCCAACCCGTTCGTTTTGCCGTGACAGACAAAGCGGCCCCAACGTCTTCAGACTTTCGGACAAACGCTCCAACTCCTTGCGCTCGCCCGACATACGCGCCTGACACAGACGCTCCATGCCAGCACTCGCATTTTGGAGAAGGGTTCGCTGAAACATCAACAAACCCTTCGATTTCAAGGCAATGTCCTGCGACAACTGGATAAGCCGATTGCGGCTTTGACTGATCACCTTCGGGACGGCGATTTTGCGCCGTGCATCCAGCTCCACCAACTTCACCTGCTCATCGGCGAGCAGGACTTTTGCCACCTCCACCAAACGTTTCTGACACTCCTGCACCTGTTCGTCAAACGACTGAAAATAGCCAATGAGTGCAAAGGCCACGTCCGTGGGCGTGATGTTGTAGGTGTGCGCCACCATGTCGGTGACACTGAGGTTGGTGGAGTGCCCGATGCCCGTAAGCACCGGCAATGGAAACGTGGCCACGCAACGCGCCATCTCGTACTCGTCGTAACAGCTGAGGCCCACATCGCCTCCGCCGCCGCGCACAATCACCACACAGTCGAAATCCTGCCGCCGCATCTCAATCTCCGCCAGGCGACCCGTGATGCCCACGATAGCCTTGTCGCCCTGCAAGATGGACGGGAAGAGCTCCGTCTCAAAACGATAGCCGTAACGGTTTCCGTTCAGCGTGGTCATGAAATCGCTGAAACCCTTGCTGGTCTCCACCGAAATCACAGCGATGCGCTTGGGCAGCAACGGCATCTCCAAACGCTTGTTGGCCGTGAACACTCCCTCCTTCTTCAAACGCTCGATGACGGCGTTGCGGTTTTTCACCATCTCGCCCAACGTGTAGCTCGGCTCAATATCCTGAATATGAAGCGCCAAGCCGTGCTTCGGACTGAACTCGATATTGGCCAGACAAAGGATGCGGATATTCTCCTTCAAGGGATTGCCCGTAATCTGAATAAAACGCTCGTTGATGCGCTGATAGTGGGAGGCCCAGATCACAGCCCGCATCTCCGCCTTGATAGTATTCCCCTCTTTTTCAACCAGTTCGGGATAACAATGCCCACTGTGAGGATAATAATTGAGCTTCAAGATCTCCGCCTTGATATAATAGGGTTGCGGATAGGTGCGCTCCACCACCTTGTGCAGGCTGAACGCAATCTCCGACAACGAATATACCGGATAATCCTGAAATGTCTCCCGCTTGGTTTCCATCGTTATGCCTTATAAACCGTTTTGCCCGCCTTGACGGTCTCGAGCACGCGTCCATACACTTGCTGACCTTCGAAAGGCGTGTTCTTTCCGCGCGAGGCGAACTCCTCCGAACGGATCACATACGGAGTGTTCAAATCCACCTTCACGAAATCAGCCCGCATACCCACCTTGAAACTTCCCTTGGGGACGCGCATCATGGCCGATGGCGTGGTGGACATCAGCTTCACCAACTGGTTGATAGTGAGGAAGCCGCCGCGCACCAACTTCGTATAACAGAGCGCAAAAGCCGTCTCAATGCCAGAGATGCCGTTGGCCCCGTTGGCCTTGTCTTCGGGCGTGTGCGGCGCGTGGTCGGTGCTGATGGCATCCACCGTGCCGTCCTGCATCCCCCGGATGAGGGCGGTGATGTCTTCGTCGTTGCGGAACGGCGGCGCCACACGATAGTAGTTGGCCTGCTCCGCATTGAAATAGATATGATGCGGGCACACCTCGCACGACACGCGCAAGCCTTTCGCCTTGGCCTCGGCAATGGCCGTGATGGCCTCTATCGTGCTGACATGGCAGAAGTGGATGCTGCCGTCCGTCTTCTCGCAAAGGGCCAAGTCGCGGAATGTCATGGCGTTCTCGGCCATGCGCAAATCCTGCGGACTGTAACGGGCATCCTCCTCATGCGCCATGATGAGGAAGTCTTTCTCCTTGCAGATGTTGAATATCTCCTCCATCACATCGTCGCGGTTCACGCCCTTGCCATCGTCGGAGACGAATGGGATGGTGCCCGCGGGAATATTGCGCAGATGGGAGCAGTCCTGGCCCTGTTCGTTCAGTGTCATGCTCACCACCTGATTGGCCTGTATCAGATCCAGTTTCGCGATGCGGTCTTCCACGTCACGGGCCTGCGCCACGCTGCTGACCACCGGCAGGGTGTTGGGCATGAGGTTCACGGCCGTGTAGCCGCCGCGCACGGCCGCCCGGCTGCCCGACTCCACATCCTCCTTATAGGTGAGACCCGGATCGCGGAAATGCGCGTGCAAGTCCGTAAAGGCGGGCAGATATACCGGCAGCGACGGGTCCGGTGTGCCGTCCAGGATGTCAATCCGCTGTATCAGGCCGTTCTCCACGACCAGATTGGCAAGCGTGTCCAATGTGTCGTCAATGATGTGTACTTTTGAAAATATCATAATTTCTGTTTTTATTCTTAAATCATTGCTCTGTCACCTCTAATCTCTCATACTCTGCACATTATTTATTTATGTTTTTTATATTTGTGCGGCAAAGATACTGTTTTTCTCGTTTAGTCTTGCAATCTCATCATTTTCACATATTGATAGTGTGTGACTTTCGCGGCGAGAAGGTACACTTCTTCGGCACAGACCAGTCACGCGCCGCGAGTGGTCGTACACGCACACCACCACCCCACACTGCGCCTGACGGCTTGTGTGGAGTTAATTGCACTGAGTGCGTTGTGCCTCTCCGAGGCGATGATTTATTGTTCAATCTCTTTACTACCCCACCATTAAATCGCCCTCGTAGATCAACATCTATCGCACAAAAAAAGAGGGAACCCTGCGGTCCCCTCTCCTATTGTCAGAAAAGGTTTTTATTTTTGTTTCAAGATGTCGCGGATTTCGGTTAGCAACACTTCCTCCTTGGTCGGTTCGGGAGCGGGTGCGGGAGCCTCTTCCTCTTTCTTCTTGGCCAAAGATGTAGCCTTGTTGATGAGCTTGATGACACCGAAGATACAGAGTGCCACGATGAGGAAGTCCACCGTCGTCTGGATGAAATTACCATAATTCAGCGTGACGGCCTCTTTGACGATCTCGCCGCCCTCGCCCAATTTCGGGGCACGCAGCGTGGCGGACAGGGTTGTGAAGTCCACATTGCCGATCAAAGCGCCGACCAGGGGCATGAGGAGGTCGTTCACCAGAGAGGTGACGATTTTACCGAAAGCGCCGCCGATGATGACACCAATCGCCATATCCATGACATTTCCCTTCATGGCGAAGTCCTTGAACTCTTGTAAAAACTTTTTCATAATAATGCGATTTTGGTTAATACTATTTTTTCCACCGCAAAAGTACAAAAAAAAGCATATCTTTGCACAACTTTTTTAAGATAAAATCTATGAAGCTGACAAGCAACACGGAGACCATTGCCGCCAGTGCGACGAAGACCTACGATTTCCTCTGCCATCTGATCCAGACCACGCAGGCTCCCCCCATCCCCGACATCACCGACTGGCACGCCGACGAACAGGGGTGTTCCTTCACCATCAAGAACATGATTACCTGCAACATGCGCCTGACCGATGCGGTTCCTTACCAATATGTCATCTATCATTTGGACACCGACAAGAGCGTATCGGCCAATGTGCATTTCCGGATTGAAAGCATGGGTACGGAGAGCACCTTGCAGGTGGAGGCGGAGGCCGACATGCCCTTCTGGATCCAGGCCATGCTCAAAGGTCCGATGGAGCAGATGATGGGCACTGTCATGGGCAAACTAAAAGAGGTTATAGAAAGGAGCTAACATGGAATACCATATCCGAACGGAAAAATTAGTCAAGAAATACAAGAACAGGACGGTAGTGAACGAAGTCTCCATCGAGTTCACCCAAGGGGAGATTGTGGGGCTGCTCGGCCCGAACGGTGCCGGCAAGACCACCTCCTTCTACATGATTGTGGGGCTCATCAAGCCCTATTCGGGCCGAATCTTCCTGAACGACCAGGAGATCACCGACCTGCCCATGTACCGCCGCGCGCAGCTGGGCCTCGCCTACCTGCCGCAGGAGGCTTCCGTGTTTCGCCAGCTGACCGTAGAGGACAACATCAAGGCCATACTGGAGTTCAGCGGCAAGAGCAAAGAGGAGCAGAAGGACAAGCTGGAGAGCCTCATCTCCGAGTTCAATATCCAGAAGGTGCGGAAGAACAAGGGCAACAACCTCTCCGGTGGCGAGCGCCGTCGTGTGGAGATCGCCCGCTGCCTGGCCTCCGACCCCAAATTCATCCTCTTGGACGAGCCCTTCGCCGGCGTGGACCCCATCGCTGTGGAGGACATCCAGAACATCGTGGCCAAGCTGAAGGACAAGAACATCGGCATCGTCATCACCGACCACAACGTCCATGAGACGCTCTCCATCACCGACCGTGCCTACCTGTTGTACGAGGGACGGGTGCTCAAGTCGGGCACTGCGGAGGAGCTGGCCAGCGACCCGATGGTCAAGAAGGTCTATTTAGGTTCCAATTTCGAGTTGCGGAAATAAGCCCTCACAAGCCCAAACAAAAAAGGATGGCAATTGCCATCCTTTTTTGTTATCGTCTATCCGATTCCTATCGGTAAATCAAGAGGCTGCGCGATTTGTCGATGGTGAAGTTGCCCCATTCGCCCTGGATGAAGCCATCACCAATCACAAAGGCGGCAGGCAGGTTCTTCTTCACCGTCACCTTCACATTCTCGGCATAGTCATCACCCACACGGATCTCCTGCAGATAGAGCACCACACCGTCAATAATACTACCGTCCTCCTGCTTGATGGCGGCGGCTTTCTCCTCGAAATCATCCAAGTTGATGATGGACTCTTTCAGGAAACGGGTGGCATCCGCATAGTTCATGAAGATTTCGTCGCTCTTGTTCCCTATCACGAAATCCATCGACTTGCTGTTGGCGAAACAGGTACCCTTCACATCGTCACCGACAATGGTTACGGGCACCGTACGTTCCTGCACCAAGGCGATACCACCACCACGACGCACGCTGTCAATGTTATCGCTGCTCGGCACATAGTCGTCACGCAGGATGATGAACTCCGTACGACGGTTGAGCTGGTGGGCAGCCTCCTTCTCGTTCTTCGTGGGGAAGGATTCGCAGTAAGCCTCCGTCAGCACCGTTCCCTTGGCGAAGAAATACTTCTTCCCGTTATAGGTGGAGTACATGTCCTTCTCCAGCTTTCTGGGAACACGCTCACCATAACCCTTGGCCACAATACGGTCGGCGGCGATGCCCATCTCATTCACGAGGAAGTCGACGCAGGATTGGGCACGGTTCTGGGACAGAATGTCGTTCTTCTCCTCCGTGTCACGCGAGTCGGTGTGAGAACGCAACTCGATGACAATCGTCGGATTCTTTACCATAATATTATATAGGTACATCAAAGAGTCCTTATACTGAGGTTTGAGGTCCCACTTGGCCAGATCATACAAAATCTCCGGCAGCAGGATCGGCTCCTTCGGGATAGGCTCCAGCGAGAAATCCTGTTTGAGGTCGGTGTTTTCCGTCAAACCGACAGTCGTCTGCTGGGCGGTATTACCGTTCTCCCAATAGCCGGTCTTCTTCACCTTCAAATTATACGTAGTGGATCCAAGGATCTTCGTTTTGTCGAAATGATAATAACCCTTCACATCCGTGGTGGTCTTGTAGCTGGTACCATCCGAGCCTTCGATCTCCACTTCCACACCATCCATGTACTGACCGTTGTTCTTGTCACGCACATAACCTGAGATCGTATAGACCAGCGGGCGAAGAAGGAAGTAGTAGATGTCGTCGCCGCCACGTCCGCCTGCACGGTTGGAGGAGAAATAACCCTTGGCCAGATAGGGTGATTTGGACTTGGGGTCAATAGCCTCATTTTCATCGAAGATAATGCCAAGGTCATCGCCACAGGAATTGATAGGCACCATCAGGTTCTCAGCCTTCTGCCATGTGCCACCCTTGTTGTGTGAGACGAACAGGTCAAGGCCACCCATACCGGGCCAGCCGTCCGATGAGAAATAGAGTTCCTGGTCGTTGCGCAGGCTCGGAAACACCTCCTGTCCGGCCGTGTTCACATTGGGACCGAGATTGGTGATGTTGGAGAACTTGGCCGATTTCTTGGCGCGAGTGGCCATCCAGATGTCATAGCCACCCTGTCCACCCGGACGGTTGGAGGCGAAATAGATCGTCAGCTCATCGCCGGAGATGAAAGGATGCACATAATTATAAGCGGAGTCTCCCATATATACCAGTTCGGCTTCGCCCCAGGCTTTGCCCTTCTTCATCGACTTGTAGATATAGCAACCTTGCACTTTCTTCTTATCTTGCGGACACTTGGTGAAATAATAGACCGTTCCCTTGCGGTTGGAGGAGGCCTCGCCCTCGTTCACGCCCGTGTTCAGCGTCTCACCCTCGTCCAAGGTCGTCACCGGAGACCACTCACCCGGCCAGTCGGTATTCTTGCTTTTCGGCTTGTTGGTCACATAAATGTCGGAAAAGTTGACACCCGTCCATTGGTCGGTGCCTTTGCCCTTGGAACCTTCACGGTTGGAGGTGAAGATGATGGAGTTGCGCTTCTCATCATTACCCCAGCGCGGTGCCCATTCATCCTCACGGGTGTTGAATTTCTTGAGGTTCTCCACCTCGTAGCGGGTGGGGTTCTCCGTCCACATCTTAGCGTTGTTACAGCCCTCAATGCGGGCATCTGCACGCGAATCCTCGGGAGCACGCTTCTTGAAGCTGTTGTAATACTTCAATGCCTGGTCATATTCCCCACGAAGATTGTAGATGCTGCCAAGATGAAAGAGGATAATGGGGTTGTCCTTCTGGTAGTTCTTCTTTTCCAAACGGAGATACTGCTGTTCAGCCTTCTTCAAATCGCCCATGATACGGTAACATTCGGCTATCTGGAAAGTGGCGCGCTGGATCTCCACGCGGTTGCCCTGCAGCTTCTTTATACCTTTTTTATATTGTTCCAAGGATTTTTCATACTGGCAGTCCCGAAACAGGTTGTCGGCATCACGCAACACAGGACCCTGTGCTGATACGGTGCAAGTAACTGTTATTAAAATAGATAAAAGAAACAGAGACAGTTTGTATAGTTTCATTTTTAATGATTTTTTACCTTATAATAATTGGGCCGCTAAAATAATAAAAATTCGGGATAGTTTTAACACCATCCCGAATTATTTTTTATAAAAATCGTCGTATAACGACCTGTTATTATGCAACAGTGGTTTTGGCGCGTTTCACCTTGTCGCCAGACAATCTGAAGAGGTCGAAGGCGAACGGGTTGGAAACGAGGATACCGGAGTAAGTACCGATGAGGATACCCACGAACATGGCGAACACGAAACCGCGGATCACCTCGCCACCAAACAGGAAGATCACGAGCAGCGTCACCAACGTGGTGCCGGCGGTGTTGATGTTACGGCCGAGCGTCTGGTTGATGGCGTTGTTGAAGTTCTCGTAGTTGGTACGCTTCGGATAGAGGGCCAGGTTCTCACGAACACGGTCGAAAATCACCACGTTGTTGTTGATGGAGTAACCGATCACCGTCAGGATGGCGGCGATGAAGTTCTGGTCAATTTCCATGGAGAACGGCATCACCTTGTAGAGGAGGGAGAACATACCCACCGTCAGGAAGGTATCGTGGAACAGAGCGCACACACCCGCCACACCGAACTGCCAGTTGCGGAAACGCAAGGCGATGTAGATGAATATCAACACCAAAGAAACCAAGACAGCCCAAACAGCCTTCATCAACAATTCCTTGGCGATGGTGGGCTGGATCTTCTGGGAAGACTGGATACCACGCACATCGTTGGTCAGGTGCGTGAAGTCATATTCGGTGAGATCCTGCTTAGCGTAGAAGCCCTTCAAGCAGTTGTAGAGTTTCTTCTCGCAGAGCTGGTCATCCGCCTGGTTGTTGCTTTCGATTCTGAAGTTGGTGATGATACGGATCTGGTCGTTGGCACCGAAGGTCTTGACTTCCGGATTGCCGCCGAACTCCTTAATCACAGCCGCACGCACATCCTTGGTGGTGACATCCTTGTCGAAACGCACCACATAGCAACGGCCACCGGTGAAATCGATACCGGGTTGCAACTTCAGGGTGAAGAAGGAAATCGTGGAAATGGCAATCAGAACCAGAGAGATAGTGTAGAATATCTTTCTCTTGCTGAGGAAATCAATATTGGTGTTGGTGAAAGCGTTCAATGTCACGCGGTTACCCACCTCAAGGGTTTTGCCTTTCTTCAGACGAGCCTCAATGACAAGACGGGACAGCAAGATGGCGGTGAACAGTGAGGAGAGGATACCGATGATCAACGTGGTGGCGAAACCCTGGATGGGACCGGAACCGAAGATGTAAAGGACGATAGCGGTGATAAGGGTGGTCACGTTACCGTCGATGATAGCGGAGTAGGAGTGTTTGAAACCTTCGTCCACCGCGACACGGATACCCTTGCCGGCACGCACTTCCTCACGCACACGCTCGTAGATAATCACGTTGGCGTCAACGGCCATACCCAAGGTCAACACGATACCGGCGATACCCGGCAGGGTGAGCACAGCACCCATGGAGGCGAGCACGCCCACGATGAAGAACACGTTGGAGAACAGAGCCAGGTCGGCAACGAGACCGGCGCGGCTGTAGTACAGGAACATGTAGATGACCACCAGGATGAAAGCGGCGAGGAAGGAGAGCAAACCGGAACGGATGGATTCCTTACCAAGGGTGGGACCCACGATTTCGGATTGCACCACATTGACGCGGGCTTCCAGGTTACCGGAGTTCAGCACGGTGGCGAGGTCCTTGGCCTCATCCACGGTGAAATGGCCGGAGATCTCGGAGTTACCGTTGGGAATCTCGGAACGCACCGTAGGAGCGGAATAGACGAATTCGTCAAGCACGATGGCGATGGCCGTCAGCTTGGAGGCGCTGTTGTCGGCAGCCTCCTTGGTGATCTTACGCCACACGTCGGCGGCCTGGTCTTCCATGGACATGTTGACAACCACGCGGTTATTCTGATCGACATCCTGACGGGCCGTGCGCACCACGCGTGCGCCGCCGATGGTCTCGGAGCTCAAGAGCGGTCCGATACGGTCGTTTTTCTTCTTCAACGGATAGAGCGGGAATGCGTTGTTGTATTCCTTCTCGGGGGCACCCCAGTAAAAGACGACGCTGTTGTCGCCAAGGATGCGCTGCAGCTGCGGGAGCATGCTGTTGATGGCGGGCATGTCGGCCTCTTTGAAGTAGCCGATGACGAAGCTGCCGGGAACGGCAACCGCCTTGCTCATGATGGCACCCGTGGTGACATCAATGTCTTCGATTTCGTCCTCATCCTCTTCCACCTCGGCATCTGCCAGACCCAGTGCGTCGGCAACGGAATCCTGGGCAACAGTCTCTGTGGGGTTCTCTTTCTGGTTCTTCAGCTGTTCTGCCAGTTTGGCATCCGCCTCGAAGAAGCGCTGCTGGATGGAGCGTCCGCCCACGATGTCGTTATAGACCTCCCAGAACTCCAGCTTGGCGGTGCTCTTCAACAGGTCGGTGACACGCTCAGGCTCCTTCACGCCGGGAAGCTCCACGAGGATACGTCCGCCCTGGAGCAACTGCAGGTTGGGCTGGGCCACGCCGAAACGGTCGATACGGGTGCGGAGGATCTTGAACGTACGGTCCGCAATCTCGCCGGATTCCTTCTTCAACCAGGAAATGATCTGGGCGTCAGAGGCATTCTTGATGCCGGAACGCTCGCCGAAGTAGGTGCGCAGGTTCGCATTGTTCAACTTCAGCGCACTCTTCTGCTTGTTGAAATTGTCCACGAAGATATCGATAAAGTCGCCGTTCGTCGTGTTGGCGAACTGTTTCTCAGCCTGCTCGAAAGCCGTCTTGAACAGCTCGTCGTCCTTGTTGACGGCCAAGCTTTGCACCACATCCGGCATGGAGATTTCGAGGGTAACGTTCATACCGCCCTTCAAGTCCAAACCCAAGTTCAACTCTTTGTACTTACACTTCTTGTAAGTGTTTCCCAAGAACACGGTGGAATCGTTCATGTTGGTCAGATACTGAAGCTTCCGTGCATCAATCAAAGAGTCAATCAGATGCTTCTCCAACATCAAATCACCGTTCGCTGCCTTCTTCACCTCTGCAATGGCGGCCTCGTTGTGTGCATACGCGTCAGCCTTCTTCTCCACACGCCACGTGACGAAGGAGAAAGACAGACAGTACAAACAAACAAGCGCAAGGAGAATCGTAAAGAATAATACAAGTCCTTTGTTTTTCATCTCTTTTATTTATTTGATTTTTAATAATTTATATAAATTTCGACATAAAAATTTCAAGGTTGCAAATATACAAAAATTGTAGCATGAAACAATCAAGCCCAAACAGTTTTTTTCAACAAAAAGAAAGATTGTGCTAACTTACAGATTATCACGGTAATCCTGATGCAACGGAAGTTTAAGCACATCCTTGAGCACGGCAGCCTTGACGTTGATCTGGAATGCCCATCCCTTGCGGTATCCAAAGGGCACCCAGTTGAAACTCATCTCCCAACAATGCATGTCGCGATGGATGTCGATGGAGGTGTAGGAAAGCTTCTTCTGCACAAAATCGTACCCCGTGGTGAAGCCCACCCGCCACTTCTTGGTGATGTGGAAATCACCCACCACATTGATGGTGTGGACCATGTTGTGCTTGTAGAGGACGGTGTCCATCCGCATATAATAATATATATTGTCATTGATGCCGTAGGTGAAGGTGTAATTCAGCGTCAGCGACCATGGCAGTCGCTTGACCTCCTCCTTCTTCTTTTTGGATTTGAAAGTGTTCTGGTCCAGCCGCCAATTGAGGGCCAGGCTGAAATCAGTGGATGAGAGACGGAACAGACGGTGGTTCTCCTTGACCTCAAAGCGGTTGACCCGGTTGCCGTTCTCCCCGATGACGTATGGGTCGAAGGCAAAATTGTAGGTCAGGTAAAGTTGCTTGAAGAGCGTACTCCGGCCGTTGAGGGTCAGCTTGGACCAGCGCAGCGAGTCGGCGGCGAAGTTGTAGTACATACTTATGTTCAGGTTATCGATCAGCGGCACCTTTTTGAAACCGGTGATCGTATCCTTGCGCGAACGCACCTTGATTTCCACGTTGTTGCCGAAGGAGAGCTGCGCCAGCGCCTGCGTCTGCGTCGTGACCCCTCCGAAGATGGCGTTGTCGAACATCGAATACTCGACCTGCTCGCCCGTGATCGGGTTGAAGTAGTGGGCCATGGTGCCGCCAGACAGATTCGGACGGTAGATGAAACTCAGGTTCGGGGTCACGATGTGGCGGATGGCCTGCAGCCCACCCTTCTTGAAGCTGTACATCACATAGATTTTCGTGGAGAGCGACGAGGATAGGTTCAAGTCGTGCAACATCTTGAAACCCCGATGGAAATACTGGTTATACGTCACGGTGGGTATATCATCCAGCGTGTCGATGGTCATGTCGCGGGTGTAGGACTGCAGATACCATTTCTCCGTCAGTGTGGCCGTGGTGTTCCAGTTGACGAGCTTCGCAATCTTGATGGGGATGGTAAGGGGAATCACATGGCGCATGCCCACATTGATTGACTCCCACGTCTCGGGTTTCAGGAACAGCGTGTCGTAGGTGTCAATCTGCCCGGTAAACTGGGAAGACCACTTCAACGAGATGTTGTCGTACCATTTCAGCATGCCCGCCTTGTTTTTCTTCCGGAACGGATAAAACTGCACTACCGACATGTTCATATCCGGCAGTTTGAAGTTCACCTCCTGGGTTCTCGTGTTCTGGGAGTAGGAAAGCGTGGCATCCAGGAAGAAGATGTCGCGCGCGGAGGTGGACACGTTGATGGAGGAGCTGTACTGGTTGGAGAGATAATCCTGTGTCGAGGTGAGGTTGTATTTGGCGTAATTGGAGCTGACAATATCGATGTGGGCATTGAAACGCGTGGTGGGATGGGACTTGATATCCTGTTTGTGGTCCCAATAGATTTTGAAATTGTTGGAACAGCGGTAAGTGGAATCCAACTTGTCGCCGACGCGGGTCTGGGCGAACTCCAGATGCACATTGCCCGTGCAGATGTAGCGGAACACGTAGTTGGATTTCGCCTTGATGCCCCAGCTGCCTCGCGTATAGACATCGGCGCCGAGGAGCAGGTCAAGGTTGTCGTTGATGGCGAAGTAGTAACCAAGGTCCTGAAGATAGAATCCGAGGTTGGTGGACTGGCCGAAAGAGGGCATCACGAAGCCGGAACGGCGGCCCTTGTCCAGCGGGAAGAAGCCGAACGGCACCGCCAGCGGGGTGGGCACCCCCGTGAAGCTCAGGTAGGCGGGCCCGATGACAATCTTGTCGTGCTGGATCAGCTTGGCCTTGGTGAAATCAATCTCGTAATGGGGATGGTCCAGCTCACAGGTCGTGTATTTTCCGTTCTTGAGGAAAGCCACATTGTCGCCCATCTTCTTGATCTGCTCCCCATGAATGAAACCCTCGTCCTGCGTGGTGATCACATGGGTAATCTTGCCCTTCTGGGTGGTAAAATTATACTTGATCTCGTGGGCACGGTAACGGGACTCACCCTGGATAAAGAGCGGACTGCCGTGCACGTTGCCGTTGGAATCGGCCACACCGGAGGCATACAACTCGCTGTTTTTGAAGTCTATCTCAATATAATCGGCACGGAGTTCCAGATCCTCGTATTTCACCACCGCATCCCCGAAAAGATAGGTGTATCGGCGGTTCAGGTCGTTGACGGTGGAGTCCTTTGCGCTGTAGAAGACGACGGATTTCACCGCATTTTGGGAAATGCGCTTGGGATGCCGGACGACAGAATCGCGCACAAGCGAATCCATTTTCACCGGCTGTCGGGAATAAACCGAAGTGTCCTGCGTATGTCTAACAGGCCTTCGCCCATGCACATCCTGGGCTGTCGCACACACCGTCAAGAGACTGAAAATGAAGAGCATAATCAATCTCCCGAAATATGAAAAAACTATTGTGTATAATTTTTCAGACAAACCCTTTATAACAAATACAAAAAAAATACCTTTGCGATTTTAAAATCGGCAAAAATAATCAAAATCTCCAAAATGATGAACTTTAAAAAACAGATATTCGTATATTTCCTCGCACTTTTTCTTGTTTCGCCCCTATGCATACAGGCGCAGGAGAAGACCTTCAAAGTGGTTATTGACGCGGGACACGGCGGTCACGACTCCGGCTGTCTGGGCAGTCATCTGAAGGAAAAAGATGTAAGTCTGGACATCGCCCTCATGGTGGGCAAGCTCATCAGCGACCATTGTCCGGAGGTGAAGGTGATCTACACCCGCAAGACCGACGTGTTCGTCGAGTTGTACCGTCGGGCGCAGATCGCGAACGCCGAGCACGCCGATTTGTTCATCTCATTCCACTGCAACGCTTCGGAGGACCACATCGGCAACGGTATCGAAACGTGGGTGATGGGCCTGCACAAGAGCGAGGCCAACCAGGCGGTGGCGCGGGCCGAGAACGCCGCCATGCTGAAAGAGAAGAACTACAAGAACAACTACGACGGCTTCGACCCCAACTCGCCGGAGGCCAACGTGCTCTTCTCGCTCTACTCATCCGCCTACCTGAAGAACTCGGTGATGCTGGCCGACAAGGTGCAGAAGAACCTCATCGCCAGTACGCACCTCGTCAACCGCGGCGTGAAGCAGGCCGGTTTCTGGGTGCTCTACAAGGTGGCCATGCCCAGCATCCTCATCGAGATGGGCTTCCTGAGCAACAAGAACGACGAGGCTTTCCTCTCCTCAACGGAGAACCGCAAGAAGGAGGCTGCCAGCATATACAACGCCTTCGTGGACTACCTGGCCGCCGTCACCAACAGCCAGCCGCACGCGCACGAGGCCGTCACGCCCGCCGCACCGAAGCCTATAATCGTGAAAGAGAACATCCCGCAGGAGAACGTGCCCACCGGGACCGTCACGCCCAAGCCGGAGAAACCGGAGCAGGAGAAGCTGCAAGCCATCGCCGAGGAGGTAGTCCCCGACAGCAACGTCATCCGCTTCAAAGTGCAGTTCCTGGCCTCGCCGGAGAAACTCCCCCTCACCGACAGCCGTTTCCGCAACCTGCCCAAGGTGGACCGCTATTTTGAAAACAACCTCTGGAAATACACCGCCGGCAACGAAACCTCCCACGAAGCCATCCGCGAAATTCTCACCGAAGTGAAACGCAAATTCCCGGACGCTTTTGTCATCGCTTTCCAAAACGGCAAAAAAATAAGCGAGAAGGAGGCTTTGAAATTGCAGAAAAAATGATATTTTTGCGGCTCCAAAATATGCCGCATGAGCGATAAGAAAGATAAACAGGAATATTCGGAAAAAAACATCCGCAACATGAAAGTGGCCATCTTCTGCATTACGGCCATGATCGTGTTCTACTTTGGCGCCAGCCTTCTGAAAGGCATCAACGTCTTCGGCAAAAAGACCTATTACTACGCCATATTCGACAACATCGGCAGTCTGCACGAAAGCACCACCGTGTCCCTGAACGGGTTCCCCATCGGGAAGGTGAGCCAGATCACCATGCAGAGTTCCAGGCCCGTGCGCATCTGCGCCAAGATACTGGTCACGGAAGACGTGGATATCCCGTCGGACTCCCGCCTCGAGGTGGTCCAGACAGACGTGCTGGGCGGCACCGGCGTCAACCTCCTGCTGGGCACCTCGTCCAAGATGGCCCGCAGCGGCGACACGCTGGCCTGCTCTGTGGCGGGCGGCATGCTGGACGGCCTGGACGACATCCTCGTGCAGCTCCACAGCGTCATGGCCTCCGTGGACACCATCGGCCAAACTGTCAAGACGGCCTTCCTGCCGACCGATGAAGAAAACGGCGCCCTCATGCTGAAAGCCACTCTCGTGAACCTTGAGGCCTCCACCCGCCACCTCAACCGGATCCTCGCCGCCAACGAAAGCTCCGTCAACGACATCGTCAACAAGCTGAGCACGTTAAGCAACACGCTGAGCGACGCCTCCCCGCAAATCAACGCTATCATCCAGAACCTTGACCACATCTCCGACTCGCTGGCGAAAGCCAACATCAACGCCCTGATGAACGACGCCGGAAAGACGATGGCCAACGTCAACGCCATCACCGCCAAGATAGAATCAGGCGAGGGCACCGCCGGCCAGCTGATCAACAACGACACCCTCTACTCTAACATCAACAAGACCTTGGAAAGCCTCAACGAACTCGTGAAAGACCTCAAGGCCCACCCGTCAAAATACATCAACGTCACCGTTTTTGGCAAAAAAGACAAGAAAAAAGATTCACAATAACACATTTTTACTTTTAATACAATGTCATTAGAAATAACAGGAAGATTAATCCAGAAAATGCAACCTGTGGGTGGGACCAGTTCCAAGGGGAACACCTGGCAGAAACAGGAATTCGTCATTGAAACCGAAGACCAGTATCCGAGAAAAATATGCGCCAACCTCTGGGGCGACAAGATTGACCAGCTCAACCAGTACAACATCGGCGACTTGATAAAAGTCTCTTTCGACCTGGAATCCCGGGAGTTCAACGGCAGATGGTACACGGATGTGAAGGCCTGGAAACTGGAGCGTCCGCAAGTTGGTGTTCCCATGCCTCCCCAAGGCGGAGACTTCACCTACCCTGCCCAACCTAACTTCAACCCCGCCCCGCAGCATACGGTGAATCCCGCCAACACGCAGCTGCCCGACCTGGAACCGGCTGGCGACACGTTCACCGACAACGGTATAGGCGACGACCTGCCGTTCTAAACCCCATCTTCTGAAATATTCATCCAAGATTCCGGAATTATGGAACATGGTGTATGCACCTGGATGTCGGCGGCCCTGAGAGCTGAGGCCTCCCACCGTTCCGAAATGGTTTCCCAACTGCTGTTCGGCGAGACCTATTCGGTTGTAGAGTGTGCCGACGAATGGCTCAAAATCAGCACGCACGACTGCGCCTACGAAGGCTGGCTGCCCCGCAAGCAGCACACGCCGCTGACAGATGAGGAGCTGGAACTGCTCCGGAACACGCCCCGTTATTTTGTGCGCGACACCTTCCTGTATGTACGCAATGCGGCCACCCATATCGCCTTCCCGGTATGCATCGGGAGTTCCTTCCCCATGCCGGACAACGGGCGGTTCACCTTGGGAAGACAAAGCTTCACCGTGGAGCTGCCCGAGCCTGCCGAACCCCTCCATCACGAAGGCCTGACCCCGCAACAGGACGACCTGCTCGCTTTCGCCTTCCATTACCTTAACGCCCCCTACCTGTGGGGCGGACGCACACCTGCCGGCATCGACTGCTCCGGCTTCGTGCAGATGGTCTTCCGCAGCCTGGACATCAACCTGCCCCGCGACGCCTCCCAGCAAATCAACCACGGCGAGGTGGTTGATTTTGTGGAGGAAGCCCAAATCGGCGACGTGGCCTTTTTCGCCAACGACGAAGGCCAGATCGTTCACACGGGCATCGTGTGCGGGCACCAGCAAATCCTCCACGCCTCCGGATTCGTCCAAATCAATACCTTAGACGAAAACGGCATATTCAACCAATCGATGGGCCGCTATACCCATACCCTTCGGATTATCAAGAGAATACTCTGATTTTCAAAATCTTATCATTAGCAACAGACATTTCATCACATTATTCCACCCAAAAATTCCGAGATAGCAATATCTTTTGTTATCTTTGCAGCCTAAAATTAGTAAAAGCTTTTACCATTTATGAGTGATTTTTTTATTTCCGGCATTCAACAAGTTGGTGTAGGAACCGTAGATATGCGGAAGTCGTGGGACTGGTACATCGACATGTTCGGCATTGACATCAAGATTTTGGAAGACGACACGGTGGCGGAGCGGATGCTCCCCTACACGGGCAACCAGCCGCAGAAGCGGCATGCCTGCATCGCCGTGAGCCTGCAGGGCGGCGGCGGTTTGGAGATCTGGCAGTACAGCGAGCGCACGCCCGTGCCGGTGGCCTTTGACATCGCCGTGGGCGACCTTGGCATTTTCGCCGCCAAGATCAAATGCCGCGACGTGAAAGCATTTCATGCATTCGCCTCCTCGAAATGGCCGGACTGCAGCGCCATATCCGCCCTACCCGACGGAACGCCCTGCCTGTACATTCGTGACCTGTACGGCAATTGCCTCCAGGTGGTGGAGCAATCCGACATATACATTGAACAGCATTGTCTCACCGGTGGCGTGGCGGGCGCGGTCATCGGGGTCACCGACATGGATGCTTCCGTGCGTTTTTACCGTGAAGTGCTGGGCTACGAGCAGGTGATTTACGATGAAACCGGCCAGTTCGACGACTGGCAGATCATGCCCGGCTCCGGCGAACAGTACCGTCGCGTGCTGCTCAAAGACCCCTCCAAGCCCAAAGGACCGTTGTCCGAGATTATGCCGAAAGGCAGCATCGAGCTGGTGCAGGCATTGGACCGCACGCCAAGGAAAATTTATGAAGGACGTTACTGGGGCGACCCGGGGTTCATCCAGCTCTGCTTCGACATCACCAACATGAAAAAGCTGGGCGAGTTCTGCGCCTCGAAAGGCCATCCCTTCACCGTGGACAGCTGTCCCGACAACGAGGTCTTTGACATGGGCGATGCCTCCGGCCATTTCACCTACATTGAAGACCCGGACGGCACCCTGATAGAATTTGTGGAGACCCACAAGATTCCCGTCATCAAGAAGCTCGGATGGTTCATCGACCTCATCAACCGGAAACGGGAGAAGCCCCTGCCCAAATTCCTGTTCAAAGCCATGGGCTTAGTATCCCGTGAAAAGGTCAGCAAATCAGACAATTAATTAACAATCACATTTATAACATTATGCAAAAAGACATTTTCGAAAGAATCAAACAATCCACGGGCGGCCCTATCGGGCAATACCGTGATAAAGCGGAAGGTTATTTCACTTTCCCGAAACTGGAAGGCGAATTGGGTCCGCACATGCGTTTCAACGGCAAAGAAGTGCTCTGCTGGAGCCTCAACAACTACCTGGGTCTTGCCAACCACCCGGAGATCAGAAAGACCGACGCGGAGGCTGCAGCCCGCTGGGGTATGGCCTACCCGATGGGCAGCCGTATGATGACGGGGCAAACGGCCCTGCACGAGAAACTGGAGCGCGAGCTGGCCGAGTTCGAGGGCAAAGAGGCCGCCTTCGAGTTCAACTTCGGCTACCAGGGCATCCTCTCCACCATCGACTCGCTGGTGAACCGCCACGATGTCATCGTGTATGACGCAGAGGCACACGCCTGCCTGCTGGACGGCATCCGTCTGCATCTGGGCCACAAGTACAAATTCCGCCACAACAACATCGAGGACTGCGACCGCGTGATGGCTCATGCCACCGAGGTGGCCGACCAGAACGGCGGCGGCGTGCTGCTCATCACAGAAGGTGTCTTCGGCATGACCGGCGCACTGGGCATCCTGGACCAGATTGCCGCCCTGAAGAAAAAATACAAATTCCGCATCCTCATCGACGATGCGCACGGTTTCGGCGTGATGGGACCTAACGGACGCGGCACCTCCGAACATTTCGGCGTGATGGACGACATTGACATCTACATCGGTGCCTACGCCAAGTCCATGGCCACCATCGGCGGTTTCGTCGCCACGGAGAAGGCCATCATCGATTATCTGAAATACAACATGCGCTCGCAGATGTACGCCAAATCGCTGCCCATGCCCATCGTGGAAGGCTGTCTGAAACGTCTGGAGATCATCCGCAGTGCCGAAGGCGATGCCCGTCGTGCCCACCTGTGGGAGGTCACCCGCCGGCTCCAGAAGGGCTTCCGCGACCTCGGCTACGAAATCGGTCCCGCGGAGGCATGCGTCACGCCCGTGCACCTGAAATGCGGCGTGAACCAGGCCACCAACATCGCCGTCGATCTGCGCGAGAACTACAACATCTTCTGCTCTATCGTCACCTACCCGGTCATTCCTCCCGGAATGCTGATCTTCCGCATCATCCCCACCGCCGCGCACAGCATCGAGGACGTGGACCGCACCCTGGATGCCTTCCGCGACATCAAGGAGCGTCTGGCCAAGGGCGACTACGACCACGAGATCCCCAACATGGCTCTTTAACGGCATCATACAACACAAACCGATATCATGACAGAACGAAACGGACAAGTAATCTGGATTACAGGGGCTTCCTCCGGCATCGGGGAAGCGTGCGCCTACCGCTATGCCGCAGAGCACGCCTCCCTGGTCCTGACCGCCTTGACAGCAGAAGAGTTGGTGCCGGTGGTGGCCAAATGCCGTGACCTTGGCGCGAAAGTCCATGCCCTACCCTACGACTTGCAGCAACCGGACGGCATCGAGGCACTGGCCGAAGAAGCCTGGCGTGCGTTCAACCGCATCGACATCCTGTATTGCAACGCCGGCATCAGCCAGCGCACCACGGTGGAGGACACCTCCATGGGGATGATACGCCAGCTTATGGAAATCAACTACTTCGCCCCGGTGGCCATCGCCAAGACCGTGCTGCCGAAGATGCTGGCGGCGGGCGGCGGCCACATCGCCGTGACCACCTCCATCGCCGGACGATTCGGATTCCCGCTGCGCTGCGGCTACTGTTCCTCCAAACATGCCCTCTACGGTTTCTTCGAGACCCTGCAGGCCGAATATTCGGACCGCAACATCCGTGTGACCATCGTATGCCCGGGACGCGTGCGGACCAACATCTCGTTACGGGCTTTGGACAAGGGCGGCCAGCCACACGGCAAAATGGACCCCGGTCAGGGCGGAGGGCTTTCCCCCGACCAGGCCGCGAAAATAATCCAGAAGGCCATTGACAAAGGCAAACGCGAGGTGCTCGTGGGACGCAAGGAACTCATCATGGTATATGTAAAACGGTTTTTCCCAGGCCTGTGCGCCCGTATTGCCAAACGAATAAAACCCATGTAAATGAACAACGAAGACAACAAACCCAAGAACCTATACGAGGAGCTTTGCAAGGACTACCGTTTCAAAGAAGGGTTCCACACCTGCATCAACTGCGGGACCTGCACGGCGATATGTCCGGCGGCAGAGTTTTACAAATATGATCCCCGAAAAATCGTCAGCATCGTGCAGACACGCGACGACAAGCAGATCGAAGAGTTGCTGAAGTCGGACATCATCTGGTACTGCGGCGAGTGCATGAGCTGCGTGACGCGCTGCCCGCGCAAGAACGGGCCCGGCCTCGTCATCATCGCCCTGCGCGACCTCAGTGCCCGCCTCGGCTACTTCACCGAATCGGAGAAGGGTCGCCAGTTGTTGCCCCTCACCCACATCATGACGGGCAACATCCTCAACTACGGCTACTGCGTCCATCCCAAATCCTTCAAATGGGAGGATCATAAAGAGTCCGGCCCCGTCTGGAAATGGCATACCGAGCATCTCGAGCAGAGCCTCGCACGCCAGGGTGCCAACTACATGGGCGACGGGCCCGGCATCCTGCGGAAGATACCGCAGGAGTCGCTTGACGAGCTCAAGGCCATCTTCGATGTGACTGGCGGCACCGAACGCATCCGCATCGTGGAGGAGTACTCCAAAGCCAAGGCCGAAGAGATGGGTATGGATATTGAAGAATACGAAAGACAGGCATTCGAGTACTGCTCGGACAAACATTTTAACCATTAATCCGTTATGATTACAGAAGGCAAACAAAAGATATGGAGCGACTACCAGAAGGAAATCCCCGATGACCACTGGTATTACGTGCGCAGCTGCATCCGGCAGAATTTCTTCCCCGCCAGTGAGAAGATGTTCACGGAAATCACGCAAAAAGTGTTGGGAAAGGACCTCTATGAGACCCCTCATCACACCACCTGTGGTGGTATCGCCTACCACTGCGACACCATCCCCCAGGAGACGGTCATGACCATCGTGGCGCGGCAGTTCGCCCTGATGACGGAGGCCGGCTACGAGAACTACGTGCCCAGCTGCATCACCTCCTTCGGCAACTATTGCGAGATCTTGGAAACATGGCACGAGTTTCCCGAGCTGGAGGCCAAGATCCGCGAGAACCTGTGGAAAGCCTGCAAGCGGGAGTTCAAAAAGCCCAAGTATCTGGCGCACACCAGCGACCTCATCTACCATTGGCGCAACGCCATTGCCGCCAAGGCCAAATACCATCTCGTCAACAAGGAGACCGGCGAGCCACTGAAGATTGTGGAGCACATCGGCTGCCATTATGCGAAGATGTTCCCCAGCAAGGGCGTGGGCGGTGCGGAGTACCCCTACGTGCTGGCCGGCATGATCGAGAGCTGGGGCGGGCAGGTGGTGGACTACCCTGAGCGGCGCCACTGCTGCGGCTATGGGTTCCGGCAATACCACGTGAAGGCCAACCGGAGTTACAGCGTGTCCAACACCTGGAAGAAATTTGAATCCATGGAGCCCTTCCACCCCGACGCCATCATCACCAACTGCCCCGGATGCCCCTACTTCCTCGACCGTTGGCAGTACGTCATCGCCGAGCAGACAGGCAAGACCTACGGCAAAGATGGCTACGGAATCCCCGTGTTGACATACGAGGAACTGGCCGGCATCATCCTCGGCTATGATCCCTGGGACCTCGGTCTGCAACTGCACCAGGTGGCTGTGGAACCTTTCTTAGACAAAATCGGCGTGGAATACGACCCGAAAGCCAAGTATTTGGGCTTGAACAAAGAAGATATTATGCGTCCTGAGCTTCCCAAATCCATAAAATGTTGTTAGCATTATGAAAGAAAATATCGTAATCATCGGTGGCGGCATAGCCGGCATGGAGGCAGCCAAGCAGCTTCTCGTACTCGGCTACAACCCCATCATCATCGAACAGCAGGACCACCTCGGCGGCCACGTGTCACAATGGCACAAGCTGTTCCCCGACATGACCTCCTCGCACGAGCTGCTCGACGGTTTGTCCAACCAGATCAAGGATGCCAACGTGTTTCTGGAGACCAAGGTAAACTCCATCAACGCATTGGGAGACAGTTATAATGTGATTTTAAACAACGGTGTCAACATTGTGGCCAAAGCCGTCCTTGTCGCCAGTGGCTTCCATCTTTTTGATGCAGCCAAGAAGGAGGAATACGGCTACGGCGTGTATGACCGGGTCATCACCAACGCCGACCTGGAAGCCTGGTTCAACAAGCGTGCCGATGCCCGCATCCCCGAGCACCCCAAAGCGGTTGGCTTCGTGCATTGCGTGGGCTCGCGCGACCTGAAGGCCGGCAACAGCCAATGCTCCAAGGTGTGCTGCACGACAGCCATCAAGCAGGCCATCGAAATCAAGGAGATATTCCCCGACACGGAGGTCTATTGCTTCTACATGGATCTGCGTCTGTTCGGCAAAAAATATGAAGACTTCTACATCAACGCGCAGCGCGACTTCGGCGTGCACTTCATCCGTGGCCGCGTGTCGGAAGTGGGCGAGACCATTGACAACCGCGTGCAGGTGAAGGCGGAGGACACGCTCACCGGCAAGCCGTTGAAGGTCACCCTCGACCTGCTTGTGCTCATGTCGGGCATGGTGTGCAACCCGCGCACCAGCGAGCTGGCTGAGATGATCGGCCTTGACATTGACGACGACGGCTTCCTCAAGAGCCGCGACAACGTATATTCCATCATGGAGTCGAACCGACCGGGCATCTTCTACGCCGGCGCGTGCACGGGCACCAAGACCGTGCCGGAGACCGTGGCCGAGGCCCGCGCCGCCGTGCTCAGTATTCACCATTATCTGACACAGGCATGATGGATTTCGGATTCTCCCTCAGCAAAAGCTCCACCATCAACCTCGACACGGTGGACAACACCCTGTACAAGAAGCTCTGCAACATGGAGCCGGACGCCCGCATCTGCATGAGCTGCGGTTCTTGCAGTGCGAGCTGCACCGCCGCATCCTTCAGCGGCATGAGCCTCCGCAAGGTCATCCTCGCCCTCCAGCGCGACCAGGATGTGCGCCCCATGTTATCCAACTGTATGCTCTGCGGCAAATGCACCATGGTGTGCCCCCGCGCTATCAACACCCGTCACCTCATTTTGACCCTTTACAGAATTTATGATTGATAGAATACCTTCCGGCTTTCACCCGTTCGTGCTGCCCTTCCTCTTCGGAATGGTCTTCGTACTGTCATACTGCCTCTTCGGGATGGTACGTATATTATGGCAACTGCCCAGAAAAGACCTGCGCAAGTTCCTGCTGTCGCTTATCAACCCCAAGATCATCGTCAAGAACTGCTGGGACATCCTCAAGGACTGCCTCATCCACGTCAAACTCTGGAAACGTAACAAGCTGTTGGGCTACATGCACTCCAGCATCGCCTTCGGCTGGTTCATGCTCATTGTACTCGGCCATCTTGAGGTCTTCCTCTTCGTACCCGAACGTATCCACATGTTCTACTACCCCATCTTCTTCAACTACTTCGTGGCTGAAGGGCCGGATGTGACCCTGCAAGGCTCCCTGCTGATGTTCCTCATGGACCTCTTTTTGCTGATTGTGCTCAGCGGCATCGTGCTGGCCATGATCAAGCGCGTGCACTCCCGTTTCTTCGGCATGAGGCGCACGGCACGTCCCTCCCTGTTGAACCAAATCGGCCTCTATGCGTTGTGGGCCATCTTCCCGTTGCGACTGCTGGCCGAGAGTTTCACCGCCCACATCAGCGGCGGCTCCTTCCTGACCATCCCGGCCAACTGGATCTTCCGCCAGTTCCTCGGCAACGACCTCAACATGCTCCCCACGTGGTGGGCCTACTCCATCGCCCTCTGCGTCTTTATGTGCGTGCTGCCCTTCACGCGCTACATGCACATCCCGGCGGAGATGATGCTCATACCCCTGCGCAATGCCGGTCTCAAGATCCGCGACTCCCGCAAAGGGTTCGCCAAGCTGCAAGTCTACAGTTGTCCCAACTGCGGCGTCTGCATCGATGCCTGCCCGATGAGCGTCAACCGGAGCCATCTGAAGGATTGTACTGTCTATCTCACCCGCCAGATGCGCCGTGGCAACGAGAAACGCATTGAGGAGATTTCCGACAAGTGCCTCCTCTGCGGCAAGTGCCACAGCGTATGCCAGGTGTGCGTCGAAGGCCCGCAACTGCGCATCATGGAACGTTCGCGCCGCCACTACAACCTCTCCCCCGACTACTCAAACATCAATACACAGCCCATGACCGAAACCGCCAGCCATGGGAAGGTGCTCTATTTCAGCGGCTGCATGAGCCAGCTCACCCCCGCCATCGGACAGAGCATGGAATCCATCCTCAAGAAAGCGGGCGTGGACTATGTGTGGATGGACCGCGACGGCGGTCTCTGCTGCGGACGACCGCTGCTGACCGCCGGACGTGCCGAAGCGGCCAAAGAGCTGATGCACAAAAACGAAGAAATCATATTGGGCAGCGGTGCCGACACCCTGCTGGTGAGCTGTCCCATCTGCTATAAGATGTTCATGGAAGAATACCACCTGCCAGGCATCCGAGTGGTCCATTACAGCCACTATTTCAACGAGTTGGTGCAACAAGACAAGATTCGACTGGAGAAGAGCGACCTGTGCTACGTGTTCCACGACCCCTGCGAGCTGGGACGCGGATGCGGCATCTACGACGAGCCGCGGAAGCTCATCGGCAAGTCGGCAAGCATTGCGGAGGCCGAAAAGAACCGTGAGGAGAGCATTTGCTGCGGCGGATCGTTAGGCTCGCTGACGCTCAGCTTCGCCCAGCGCGAGGAGATGACACGCGCCGCCTTGGAGAACCTCTACACCAGCCGCGCCGACGCCATCGCCACCGCCTGCCCGCTCTGCCTCGCCACCTTCGCCCGATATTCCGACCGGCCCGTGCGCGACCTGGCGGAAATCATCAACGCACAATCCACATCCACCCAGAAAGGAAATAAATAACCAAACAATAATTCACCCTTAAAAACCATAACGATTATGAGATTCAAACCCACGCAATACCTTCTCGTCAATGTTGAGAACGGCCATACATTTGAAGACAAAGGTTGGACATTGAGTGACCCCGACGGCAAGAAGCCGTCGCTGATCCGCGCCATCTACAAGAACATCCTGTTCACCCCGCGCGAAGACCTGAAAGGTATCTACCGCTATGCGGACTGGATGCCCATCAACCGCACTCTGAAGAAATCCTGCGCCCCCGTCACCTACAAGTCCAAGGGTCTGGCCAAATTCCTGGGTTTGGACAACCTGTACATCACCTTCTCCGGCTGGTGCCCGAAGATCGGGGCCAAGATGCGCACCTGCTCCTTCAAGGAGACGGAGGCCTACTCGGTGCTGGCCCGCATCAGCCGCAACGAAAACCGCATCCTCGTGGTACAGTCCGCCGGCAACACGGCCCGCGCCTTCGCACAGGTGTGTTCCGACAACCACATCCCCATCGTGCTGTGCGTGCCCTATGACAACCTCCACGACCTCTGGTTCAGCAAGAAGCTGGACAAGTGCGTCAAGTTAGTGGCCGTGCCCCATGGGTATGACTATTACGATGCCATCGCCGTTGGCGAGAAGCTGGCGGAAGACCACCGTTATTTTCTGGAAGGCGGGGCCAAGAACGTGGCGCGCCGCGACGGCATGGGCACCACCCTGCTGAGCTGTGTGGAGCAGATGCAACGCATCCCTGACGCCTACTTCCAGGCCGTAGGTTCCGGCACCGGAGCCATCGCCGCCTGGGAGAACGCCTGCCGTCTGGAGGCCGACGGACGCTTCGGCAACAACAACATGCGCGTATATGTGGCCCAGAACAAGCCCTTCACCCTCATGTACGACGCCTGGAAGGCCCAGTCACGGGCCCTGCCCGACCTTTCCGCTGAAGAGGGCCGCCGTCAGGCCGAGGTCATCCTCGCCAAGGTGCTCTCCAACCGCAAACCGCCCTACAGTCTCGCCGGCGGCCTGTTCGACACGCTGACGGAAAGCCACGGCGACGTGTTCCTGGCCGACAACAACGACATCATGTATTGGATGATGCAGTACCGTAATCTGGAGGGCTACGACCTTCTGCCCGCCGCCTGTGTGGCCGTGAGCGCGCTGGCGCAAGCCGTCAAGGAAGGGGTGGTGAAAAAGGAGGAATACATCATGCTCAACTGCACCGGCGGAGGCTCCCTCACCGCCATGAGCAAGGGATTCGTCTTCAAAGAGCCCGACCTCATCCTCTCGCCCGACCTGCCATCCGAGACCATCATCGAGAAGGTGAGCGCGTTGTTCTAATCAGACGCAAACAGATTGCTGTTCCTATCCAAGCGAGCGCAAAGCGCGAATGATTTTCCATTGTTTATCATAATCGAGGCACCAACCACCCCTGCAAGCTTGACAGTTCTCGGGTTGCGCAATCTTTGAAGGCATTTCGGGGCCTCACACAGGACTACATGTACTCCTCCGCAAGTGGTTGCGACATGTTCTCCGACAGCTTGTCCAAGGTAACCAGAAAGTTGCGCAGTTCCTCCTCGCTGATGCCGGCGAGGACTTTGTCCAACATAGAGATACCAAACTGCTTGGCTTCCTGCTTCATGCGCTCGCCCTTAGGTGTGAGCACAATGATATTGGAACGCTTGTCGTTGGGATTTTTCCGCCGGGCAATAAAGGACTTTTTCTCCAACGCATCTACCAGCTTGGTAACAGAGTTCTTGTCTTTCTGCATGTTGTTAGCCAGGCTCTGCTGCGACATCGGGCCCTGATTCCAGAGGATGTCCACCAACAGGAACTGCTCCGGAGTCAGCCCCATGTTATTCTGCTTCAGCATGGCGGCGGTGTATTGCTTCAGCCGGCAGGCGGCCAGATTGATATAGACGGCAATTTCTTTGGATAACAACATGGCGTTCGAATATTAGAGGGCAAAGATAGTCATTTTCCTGTGAACTGAATAATAAAACATAAGATATGTTTACTCTCCGTACAACGTCTCCCATTCGTCATACACCTCGTTCCACATTCGCGATAACCGTTTACGATATTGGGCGAAAAGAACAGGGTGTTTTTCCTTTAATCTGATATAATCATCGAAAAGACCCTCCGAAATGTACCCGTCTGAAAATTCGCCCATGCGCATGTAGGCGAACATGATGCCGGTACTGTCGGCGAAGGCGTACTCGCTTATCCGATTCCAAAGGTGATTGTCTTGTGACAGGGGCTCTTCCACCACCTTATACCAGACATAAAATTCCTCTTCGGTTGACGGAATAGTGGCCAACACCACCTTGGCGGCTGGGCGTTTGTGGCGACCGTATGTTTTGAGGTAACGCTGCAACCTGCCGGAATAAGGGATAACATAGTCGTTTTCATGCGTAAACCACTGTTCATCAGCCCGCAAGAGTGCCTGCAAGGAGTCATTCTCCTCAAAAATGTATGTATAGATGCGCCACCCTCGGTCCAAACACTTTTCGTCAGGACTAAACTCTCCCGCGCCGGCATCCAAGTATTGGGAGTCGGGAATCCGGAAGTCGCCCCAGTTGCACTTTTCTTTGCGGGATAAATCCTTCGACGTCCAAGTTCCTTCGTACTGGCTGTTCTCGTAACCATCAGCGCAACCGAGCATAACGGCATCGTAGTAGAATCGTCCGTTTACTTTGGCAAAGTCAATCCGCATCTTGCCAGACAGCACCCCGCCACCGGAAAATTCGTCTTCTTCATACATGTAGTAGCCGTATAACCTGCCGAATTCAGCATATTTTGGCAGATATTCCTCCTCATTCAACCACAGAGAATCCAGCATAAGCATTCCGGTGAATAATCGGATAGTGTCGCGGTAACGAGTGCGACCATACACCCTATACACACCGTTACCTTTGTGATAAACGGAGTCGTAGTGTATGTAGAAACGCTGGCAGTCGCTGCCGCGGAAACCGATCGGCTCAAACCAGCGCGACTCTAAGTTCTTCTCATTGAAAACATTCTCTTCGGTCTCGGAAACATAATCATCCGGCTCTAAAAAGATGGTATCGGACATAATAAGCCGCGACAAATCGGTCTTGCGAATCTCGTCCATGGTGACCTTGCCCATATTATTGGTTTTGGTACCGCCACACGATGCAAAACCCAACAGTGCGACAATCAACAGACTGGCAACAGCAACGAGCCGGTTTTTCATAACTTTCACTGTCATAGTACTATTTTCATCGCAAAGATACGACTTTTTCGATTCGTGGTTACTTTTTCACCGCAATCACCCTGAAGCCGATCAGCGGGGACGGGGCGTCGTAGGGCTTCTCGCTGTCGATACGGATGTCGTAGCCAGGGTCGTACCAGCTGCCGCCGATCGCGACGCCGCGCTCATCAACCATCTCCGCCGCGTTGCCGCACATATTGTAAAGACCGTAGGCGTTACGGTAGTATGTCTTCACCGGCACTGTAGGGGGAATATGATATTTTACAGACCAAAGACCCATCACTTTATACCCATCGTCCGTGCGGGAGATATACATTTCGGGGACATGCCAATAGTTATATCTGGGTTTGTTAGCAATGGTTTCAAGAAATGGAGAACCATTAGAATAGGATGCATTAGGGTCACCACAACTTGCCGCACCCCGCCATTGTTCTCGAGTAGGCAGCATATATTCCCACTCCGGACTTGCTATCTTCTCATTCAGCCACTGGCAAAACAGTTGTGCGCTTTCGTAGCTGATGTTCACCACCGGGCAATTGGCATAAACCGGTGCCCAGTCTCCCTGATTTTGCAGGAACTCGTCAACAGGTCTGTCCAACCAGGGAGCCCAGCCCTCGTTATGGACACGGGCCGACTCGTAATCCTTCATCCGGCCCTGTGCTTTCAAATCCTCCAGAAAGGCGTCATACACCTTGTTGGACACCTCCGTTTCCAACATGCGGAATCCCGCCAGCGTGATTTCCTGAGACGCGTACACTTCCATGTTCGTGTCGCGGATGTACTCGGTGTAATGCACCGAGGGAATTTCCACGAAAGTCCCCACAAGCTGTTTCTCCAATTTCACGGTTTTCTTGTCGGGCTTCTGCGCCCAAGCTGCCGCCACTGTGGCAATAAAAAGAATGATAAAGGTGATTTTTTTCATAACGGTTAAGGTTTTGATAAAGGTTTCTAATATAATAACGTAAGTTGCGGAGAAAATATTGGGCGAGAGCTGTATTTTTTTAATACAAAAAAATTTTCATATCACTATTTTTTCAGAAAAAAATCATCCCAATATCTTTCCATCACAACAACATGTTGAATGTTTTTTTGAAAAAAAAAAACCTCAATCAAACAATGAACAATAAAACAGGGTATTATTGCATTTACGTACGTCGTCGGTATTGCCGAGACTGAAAATAAATGAAAAAACTCATGGCACTCATTTATTGCCCAAATACCATAAAAAAGGATATTTTTGCAGCCTGAAAAAACGGACACTCCAAGAATGAAAAAAATCCTACTGATTACCGGATCCATACTTTGCCTCCTCGGCCTGCTTGCCGCAGGCAGTGCCTATTACATCCTCTTCGCGCCCAACACCCAGAACACGGAGAACGTCATCGTGACCGTGCCGCGCCACGCCACGCTGGCCGATGTGATGGATGCATTCGACAACCAGGAAATCCTCAAAAACGAGAACACCTTCGGGCTGGCTGTCAAGATCATGCGCTTCAAGACCATGCGCTGCGGGAAATACCCCGTGGAGGCGGGCATGAACAACTACCACCTGATCAAGATGCTCCGCGCAGGCCAGCACTACCCCGTGAAGTTCTCCTTCAACAACATCCGCACGATGCGACAGTTTGTGGACCACGTGGGCAACCGCTTCTTCTTCGAGCCCAAAGAACTCGCAAGCCTGCTGCTTGACCCCGATTTCCTTCAAAAATACAACGTAACCCCGGCCACCGCCCCCACCCTCTTCATCCCCAACACCTACGAGATATTCTACGATGTGACCCCCGAAGAGTTCATCGACAAACTATACAGCTACACAACGCACTTCTGGAACGAACGACGCAGGGCCCTGGCCGACTCCATCGGACTGACGCCCGTGGAAGTGGCCACGCTGGCCTCCATCGTGGAAGAGGAGAATTTCCGCCCTTCCGAGAAAGCCATCATCGCCGGCCTCTACATTAACCGGCTTCATAAAGGGATGCTGCTGCAGTCGGACCCCACGGTGAAATACGCCATCCACGACTTCGCCCGCCAGCGCATCCTCAACAGCGACCTTCAGGTGGAATCCCCCTACAACACGTACAAATACAAAGGCCTGCCCCCCGGACCTATTCGTATCCCAGAGGCCTCCACCATGGACTCCGTACTCCACTACCGGCATCACAACTACCTCTACATGTGTGCCAAGGAGGACTTCTCCGGCTACCATAACTTCACCGCCAGCGCCGCCGAGCACAGTCACAATGCCGCACGATACCGCGCCGCCCTCAACAAGCAGAACATCAAACGATAACCCCTTATGAACCACTATTCCATCGGCATTGACATCGGCGGCACCAACACCGACATCGGGCTGGTCAGCGACTCTGGTCAGGTGGTGCGCCGCCGCCAGCTTCCCACCGCCGAATACCACACCGCCGCCGACTATATGCGCGCTATCGGGGACACCATCCAACGACTGACGGAGGATCAGGACATGGCCGACATCCGCAGCATCGGCATCGGAGCTCCCAACGGCAACCCGCAGACCGGCAGCATCGAAGCCAACACCCCAAACCTCAACATAAAGGAGCGCATTCCCTTCCGGGAGGTGCTGGGCGCACGCTTCCATGTGCCAGTGGCTCTGGACAACGATGCCAACGCCGCCGCTATCGGCGAGATGATCTACGGCGGGGCCAAGCACATGCGCCATTTTATCATGCTCACGATGGGTACGGGCATCGGCAGCGGCATTGTCATCAACCGGCAGATTCTGCATGGCAGCACCGGCACCGCCGGCGAACTCGGACACGCCATCGTGCAACCCGAGGGCCGTCTGTGCGGGTGCGGACGCAAAGGCTGTCTGGAGATGTACGCCTCCGCCCGCGGCATCTGCCAGAACTATTTGGACGCCGCCTCCCACGTGCACCAGCCCCTGACCACCGAGGCCACACAAAACCTCACCTGCCAGATGGTCGGCGAGGCCGCCCTCACCGGCGATCCCATCGCCATGGCCGCCTACGACACCACCGCCTACTGGCTGGGCATCGCCTTAACCAACGCTGTGGCCTTTTCAGCCCCGGAAGCCATCTTCCTGATGGGTGGGCCCACACGCGCCGGCGAAGCCCTGATGAAGCCCCTGAAACACTATTTTGAGGATAATCTGCTTTTCCTATATAAAAACAGGGTACAACTGCGCTACTCCGAACTAAACCTCAACGAGGCCGCCATCCTCGGAGCCGCCGCCCTCGGCGAAGCCGCTACTTCTGCGGCTCCACATGCACAATAATCATCGTCTCCGGACCATATTCCCGTTTCAGCCGATTCTCAATCCCCACCGTAATATCGTGCGATTCGGCCACCGTCATAGCCGCATCCAACCGGATGTGGACCTCAATGGCTGTCCGGTTCCCAATCTTTCGGGTTTTCAGATTGTGCGGATCCTGAACAGCAGGGTCTTCGGTGATGATTTGCAGGATCCTGTCCTCCGTCTCTTTCGACAGCGAACACTCCAACAGCTCATTGATGGCCGGAATGAAGAGGTTGAAGGAGACCTTCAGAATCATGGCTCCCACAACAATGGCCGCAATAGGATCCATAATGGTCCATTTGTCACCCAGAAAGTACGCGAATCCGACACCCGTCAGCGTGGCCACGGAGGAGAGTGCATCCGAACGATGGTGCCAGGCATTGGCCAGCAGCACCTTGCTGTTAAGCCTTTTCCCATGTAGGGATGTGTACCAGAAGAGTCCCTCTTTCACAACAATGGAGACGGCGGCGGCTACAAGGGCAATCACTCCCGGACGGGGAATCACCTCACCATGGGTAATGGCCGCAATGGCCGTAGCGCTTTTTACCAAAATCCCCGCCGCCACAACGAACAGGACCATGGCTATGATGCCTGTGGAGAGCGTCTCAAATTTCCCGTGTCCATAATCGTGGGATTCGTCGCTGGGCTTGGACGAAATCCGAACAAACAGCAACACGACTGCATCGGTCACGAAATCCGACAGGGAATGGATGGCATCGGCAATCATGGCTCCGCTTCGGCCCACGATGCCCGCCACAAATTTCAACAACAGCAGCATCAAATTGCACACACCCCCGACAACCGTGACACGAGTGATGGTTTTCGTTCTTGTTTGTGTATCCATTTTTTTCCAATTATACCATATTATTACAATCCCATCCCCGTCGGCAAACCTCCAACAGGCGGGTCACCTCCGCAGTATCGGTCTCCTCGCACCCGTTCGGCATGAGCCTCTTACAGGAGCCATGAACTTCATGCACACCCGTATATTCCAGCAGATCACGCACATTTTCGGAACGTACACCGCCACCCATCAGAATGGTGATACGCTCGCCGGCGAGGTCCACTATCGATCTCAACGTTTCACGTCCTTCCGTCGCCGCAGGCTGGCAGCCGGAGGTCAGGATACGCCGGCAACCGCAGTCAATCACATCCTCCAAGGCCTGCGGCCAATCCGGACAGCGGTCGAAGGCCCTGTGAAAGGTCACCGGCAGCGGAGCCGCTATCTCCACAAATCTGCGGGTCATCGCCTTGTCCACGCGCCCGTCAGGATGCAGAAAGCCGACCACAACACCTGCCGCACCACACTCCTTACACATCTGCACATCGCGGACCATATTGTCGATTTCCAGCCGATTATAGACGAAATCGCCCGGTCGCGGGCGCACCAGCACAAAGACGTCCAGATGCAGATCCTCCACACACTGGCGTATAGTCGCATACGAGGGAGTGGTACCGCCCTGGTTCAGATTCTGACAAAGTTCTATACGGGTCGCGCCGGCAGCGCGTGCGTTGGCAGCCGATTGAATCGAGCCGCAACAAATCTCCACAACAATGGGTGACATAAGGTTAAAGGTTGGTAAGGTTAAAAAAAGAAAAATACAGACGCAACGCAGTGCATCTTTAAGAAAAAGAAAAACTCTTTTATACAGTCAGTTTCGTCTGGGTGTGGGCCTCCACCACATTGATGGCATAGTCGCCCAGTTTCTCGCTATCACCCACAATGTCCATATAGGTCACGCCCGTCTGATAGTCGTATTTCTTCTCATTAACATCCGTCAGGTTGATTTCCTTCAACTGGGTGCGGTAATGGTTGATTTCATTCTCGATATTGAGTGAAACACGCGGGTCCACCCTGTTGTCGGCATCGTTCAGCACCAGTTCCATTTGCGTAAGGGCGTCGTCGCAAAGTTTCCAGATATGCTTAAGATGCGCCACCTGATCCGCCGTAAAATCCTCGCGCAGGCTATTCTTGCGGTTAATGGCCCTACCCATATTATAACAGCTGTCGCAGATGCTTTCAATCTCGGAAATCTCACGCAACATACAACGTATCTGCGTTTTACTTTCAGGACTCAAACGACCTTCGGACACTTTGTTCAGATAATTGGCAATTTCCACCTCCATATTGTCGCTGATACCCTCATATTTCTCAATGCGGGTATAGAGTTTCACAAACTCATCATTGTTTTTGATTTCGAGCAGGGTGGGAATGAAACCGAACATGCGGTGAGCACGAACCGCAAAGTGGTTGATTTCCTTACGGGCTTCCAGCAGGGAAAGCTCCGCCGTGGACATGAGACCACCGCTGATGAAACGCAGACGCATGTCCTCATCCTCTTCCTTGCCTTTAATCAAATGGCAAACGATTTTCTCAAATGTGGGGATGAACCAGACCAGAATCAGTACGTTGCAAGTGTTGAATGCGGTATGGAAAGCACACAGGGCGTAATTGATGCGGGACATGGCGTCCGGATCCTGAGAAAGGTCGGCAGTGGGGTTGAAGCCCACCGTATTGCACACCAGACTAATGAACGGGCGGAACACAATAAGAATCCAGCACACCCCGAACAAGTTGAAGATCAGATGCGACAATGCGGCCCGGCGGGCGTTGGTATTGGCATTCAAGGCCACAATGTTCGAGGTAATGGTGGTACCTATATTCTCACCCAGTACCAGTGCGATACCCTGATAGATGTCGGCCACGCCGGTGGAGCACAAGATCATGGTGATGGCCATGATAGCCACGGACGACTGCACGCACATCGTCAGGACGCCACCCAGAATCAGGAATATAAGATATGAGAGGAAGCCCAGGCTCCGGCACGATTCAAAGAAGCCCATGACCGTCGCGTTATGCGACAAATCCATGGCGATGGCGTTCTCCCTGAGGGTGGCGATGCCAAGAAACAGGAATGAGAATCCGAAAATGAACTCGCCGAAAGACTTCGACCCGGGGCTTTTGAAATAGGACAGCATAATACCCAACGCAAACAGCGGGAACACCAGGGCACTGACCTGAAAGTTGAATCCGAACAGGGCGATAATCCACGCCGTGACTGTAGTACCGATGTTGGCACCCATAATGACGGAGATGGCCTGTGCGAGGGTTAGCAGGCTGGCATTGACAAAGCTTACCGTCAACACCGTGGTGGCCGTGGAGGACTGGATGGCCGTGGTGACCAACGCACCGGAGAAAATGCCGGTGACACGGTTGGTGGTCATAGTGGCGAGCACACGGCGCAAGCCGCCGCCCGTCAGCTTCTGCAGTGCCTCACTCATGGTTTTCATACCATACATCAAAAGGGCCAGGCAACCTAAAAGCTTCAGTAGAGTGAAAAAAGTCATATTCGCTGTCGTTATATTTGTGAAACGGAAATCAACTGTCCATGGTCATCTCGCCCCGCAACGACCCCTGCATCCGGAATTTGGCCTCCGCCTGGTCGGGAATCTGCCCGAGGACGTACATGAGTTTGGTGACGGCAGCCTCGGTAGTCATGTCAAGGCCGCTGATAATGCCGATGTCTGCGAGCCGCTTGCCGGTAAGGTACCGGTCCATCTCCACCCGTCCGCCACCCTTGCACTGGGTGACGTTGAGGATGATGACGCCGTTGTCCACCGCTTCCTGCAGGATGCGGGCGAACTCGGGGTTGGTGGGGGCGTTGCCGACGCCGTAGGTCTCCAGCACCACCGCCCGAAGGCCGGGTGTGCGGAACACCGTACGCAGATATTCGGGACGGATGCCGGGATAGAGCTTCACCAACGCCACATGGTCGTCCATGGTATCGTGAACGATGAGCGGCTGCGGATCCTCCTCATAATGGATATTCTCGAAATGGAACTCTATATCGGTGTTCACATCGGCCAGATGATGGTAGTTGGGCGACATGAACGCGTTGAACCGCGAGGCATCGTCCTTGTAGGTGCGGTTGCCGCGGAACAGATTGTTCTGAAAATAGATGCACACCTCCTGAATGACCGGACGGTTGTTCCGATACTCGGCGGCGATGGCAATAGCGTTGAGGATGTTGCGGCGTCCGTCGGTGCGTATCACGCCCAACGGCAGCTGCGAGCCCGTAAGGATGACGGGCTTGGCAAGGTTCTCCAGCAGGAAGCTCAAGGCAGAGGCCGTGTAGGCCATCGTGTCGGTGCCGTGCAGCACCACAAAGCCGTCATATTCATCATAATGGCGGCCAATCATGGCAGCCAACCGGATCCAGAAATCCGGATTGGTGTCGGAAGAGTCAATCAGCGGAAGCATGTCCCGGAAAGTGATGTCGGCACCTATCAGGTCCAACATGGGAAGCTGCTGGCGTATGTTGTCGAATTCAACCGGTCTTAGTGCCCGAGTCTCGGGATCCATCATCATTCCGATGGTGCCGCCCGTGTAGATGACAAGAATCTTGCGGTTATCCATTATGCTGTTTTTTGCGGGCGCAAATGTACAAAAAATGTTTTCGCGAACAAAGAAAACAAGTTATTATTTTTTTGTATCTTTGCACCGTTTTAGAATGGTGAAAAATGTAACCAAATAGAACTGCCGCTCTATTCTCGAAGCGATAAAATCTGGAAAATTTTAGAAACGAGAGTACGCTGCGAAGGTTCACGTTTCAGGCGTGGATTGTTTCGTACTACTGGTTTCGCGGGTTTCCAGAGCCTTTCGCTTCCGGTACGTTTCAACGAAATTGTTTACGCCTTTTTCATGTTATGAAAACAAAACATCAGTATTATGGAAATCAAAAAGAAACCCTTCATCGGAAAGATAATCAAGGAAAAGCTCAAAGAACAGGGCCGTACAGTCACATGGCTGGCCAGCCAACTCTCCTGTACCCGTGAGAATCTGTATAACATCTTTGCCAAAGACCACATCAACACACAGCTGCTCTTCAAAATCTCACAAGAGCTCAACTACGACTTCTTCAAGGAATTCTCCAACTGCCTGCATTTGAAAAAATAGTTCCGAAACCCCTCGAAAATCTTTTCTCCCATAACTATTGCCATTTAGGGATGATTTTGTATTTTTGCAGCCTTGAACACGTATTCTAAACAGAAATTATTTGAATATGAAAATGAGAAGGTTAGCATTATCTCTTGTTGCCATTATGGCGATGGGAAACCTGTTTGCTCAAAGCAATAGCGACATTCTGTTGAAAGTGGGGAATGAGAAAATCTCCAAAGGCGAGTTTGTCAGCGCCTATCAGAAGAACAATCTTATCAGCGAGGCCTCCGAGAAGGACCTGCGCGAATATCTGGAGCTTTACGCGAATTACCGGATGAAGGTCCAGGAGGCGGAATCCCTGCAGATGGACACCTCCGTGGCATTCCAACGTGAGCTTTCCTCCTACAAGAACCAGTCGGCCCAGCAGTACCTCACCGACGCGGAGGTCACCGACCAGCTGTTGAACGAGGCATACGAGCGCTCGAAATACCAAATCCGCGCCTCCCATATCCTGCTGCGCTGCCTGCCCACGGCCCAACCCAAAGACACGCTGGCCGCGTATCACAAAGCCATCCAAATCCGCAATGAGATCCTCAACGGCCTGGACTTCGCCGAGGCTGCCGTAAAATACTCCGAGGATGAGTCGGCGCGCGACTTTGTGAACCCCCAAACCCAACGTTTCCACTACGGGAACAAGGGCGATCTGGGCTACTTCTCCGTCATGGAAATGATTTACCCCTTTGAATGCGGCGCCTTCAACACACCCCTGGGACAGGTGTCGATGCCCGTGCGCACGCAATTCGGCTACCACCTGATCTATGTGCGCGACAAGGTTCCCGCCATGGCCAAGATATTCATTTCCCAAATCTTCGTCAGCGACTCGCTGGCACTGAGAGGTGAAGCGCGTCCGGAAATCAAGGCAAAATTGGCGGAGATACAGACCGCTCTGATGAACAGCTCCTATGAGGATGTTGTAGCAAAATACAGCGAAGATGTGGCCAGCAAGGAGAAGCAAGGCCGCATGGACCCCTTCACCCCGAACCGCCGTCCCGGTGACTATGTGGCCGCCGCCATCAAACTGAAACCCGGCCAGCACTCCGAACCGGTGGCCTCCCTTCTGGGCTGGCATTTCCTGCGTCTGGACTCCATTGTCTATTCCACGGTCAACGATGAGACCCGCTTCATGCTGAAAAACAAACTCTCCCGCGACGCACGCTCCCAGAAGAGCAAAGCATCCCTGCTGAACAAACTGAAAAAAGAATACAACTATAGTGAGAAAGGAAAGGCGGCAGCCATGAAGTTCTTCAAGAAGAATCTGCCGGAATCCTACTTCCAGTCCACCCGCGTGGCTATCGACTCCCTGAAAGGCATCGGGAAACTGAAACCCATGTGCACCTATGCCGACCAGAAAATCACCGCTGTGGAATTCGCCCGTTTCGTGTCGCGCTTCCAAGGCACACAACTCAACGTACCCGTGGAGGACTTTCTGGAACAAATCTTCCAGAAGATGGTCGGCGACAAGATGCTGCAATATGAGAACACCCAGCTGACAAACAAATACCCCGAATACCGCGAGCTGGTGAAGGAGTTCCACGACGGCATGCTCCTGTATGAAATCAACGCCCAAAAGGTCTGGAACGCGGCCATTCAGGACAGCGTCGGCCTCGAACGCTACTACGAATCGGTGAAGACCGAATATCCGGTGGCCCAACCCAACGACAGCCTCCAATACAAACCGCTTTCAGAGATCCGCGCCATCATCATCAACCGCTATCAGGATGTGCTGGAAAAGCAATGGCTCAAAGAGCTGAAAGCCAAATACCCAGTGGTGGTTGACGAACAAGTGTTTAAGTCCATCTTGAAAAAATAACGTGAGAAAACTCCTCATCCTATTGTCCGCAGTCCTGTGTCTTTCCGCATGCAAACGCGAGAAGGACCCGGTAGTGGCGCAGGTCTATTACCATAAACTCTATCTGTCGGAAATACGCGCCGGCATGCCGACGGGCCTCTCTACCGACGACAGTCTGGCATTGGTGCGCGATTTCGTGGACAGCTGGATCAAGGAACAACTCATCATCCATGAGGCGGAGAATAAACTCTCCCCGCGCGAGAAGAATTTCCGCCGACAAATGGATGAATACCGGAACCAGCTGTTAGTGAATGCCTTTTTCGACAAGCTGGTGGCCGACAGCACCGAATTCGGCATCACCGACAACGAGATGACAGAATTCGTGAAATCCTTTGGCAAGCAATATACGGTGGACAAGGAAATTGTGAAGGTGAACTATGTGAAGCTGTCACGCAACTCCCGTCTGATAGCACCCGTCAAGGCTATCCTGTTTGATGAGGGACGCCGTCAGAACGAGAAAGCGGAGCTGGCCACCATGCTGGGCGATTCCATCGAGTATCTGATAGAGGACACCTGGCTCTATCTGCAAGATGTGCAGAACGACGTGCCTTTCGATTTCAGCCCCAACAAGCCCAACAACAAATATGTGGAGAAAGATGTGGACGACTACCATTATCTGCTTGTGATTCTGGATTATAAAAACCAACGGTCGGTAAGTGAAACTGAAGAGGAGCAGGCATCGGCCCGGATGATGCTGACAAACCAGCGCAAGAAACAGTTTATCGATGCGTATGTGGACAAGCTCTACGAGAAGGCCATCAAAGAAGGGGCCATCACGCAATAGGATATGAAGGCACAACGCAGGCATATCGTTCTACCTATCCTTTTAGGTCTGCTGCTGCTGGCATGTGCCGTGGCGGCCATCTTCATCGGGGTGATTCCCATCCCGTTCGATACAGTATGGTACAGTTTCATGCACCATTTTCATCTTCCTGACACGCATATTGTGCCGGCTTACTACGACATGGTCATCTGGCAGCTACGCTTGCCGCGCATCGTCATGAGCCTGCTGGCGGGTGCTGCGCTGGCCGTGTGCGGCTGTGTCTTCCAAAGCATATTCCGCAATCCCATCTGCGACCCCTATATCCTGGGTATCTCCTCCGGTGCTTCGTTAGGTGCCGCCATCGCTATCATCTTAGGCTGGGATGCCCTCCTGTTCGGCATCACCGTGCCGGCACTGCTGACGGCTGTGCTCACCCTCCTGCTCATCATGGGGGTGGCCCGTCTGCGCGGACGCAACTCCACCCAGACGCTCCTGCTTACGGGTATCGCGGTCAACTTCTTCATCTCCGCCGTCATCACCCTCCTGATGGTCGTCAACCAGAAGGAGATGCACCAGATTTTCTTCTGGACGATGGGCGGCCTGGCGGCAGTCTCCTGGCGTGAAATCGCCTGCCTGCTGCCCGTAGCCGTCGCCATCATTACGGTACTGTTTTATTACGCTAAAGACCTCAACATCATACAGATGGGCGAGGAGTCGGCGCAAAGCCTCGGGGTGAACACCTCCCGTACGGTACATGCCACGCTCCTGCTCTCGTCGCTGCTGGTGGGCGTGGTGGTCTCCTTTTGCGGAGTCATCGGCTTCATCGGCCTGATTGTGCCCCATATCTGCCGCCTGATCTTCGGCAGCAACAACCGCCGGCTGTTCGTCTATTCCATCTTCTTCGGGGCGTTCTTCCTGCTGGTCGCCGACACGCTGGCCCGCACCATCGCCGCACCGTCAGAGCTGCCCGTGGGCAGCATCACAGCCCTGGCCGGAGCCCCCTATTTTATCTTCCTGCTGTTGAGAAAATAAAAAAAATCGTATCTTTGCAGCCGTAAAAAACAAAGCACATGGAAAGTCCGACACTCGAACAGAAAGTGAAATCCATCATCGACCAAATCCGCCCCTACCTCCAGCAGGATGGCGGCGACATTGAATTTGTGGAACTCACTTCCGACAATGTGGTAAAAGTAAAGCTGCAGGGTGCCTGCGGTTCCTGTCCCCATGCCAAGATGACTCTGAAAAACGGTGTGGAGCAGACTCTCAAGCACTATCTGCCCGAGATTGACCGGGTGGAAGACATTATCCTGGGGTTTTGACAATTAACAATGAATAATGAATAATTAACAATGAATAATTAACAATTAATAATTGTTCACCAATAACCTATAACCAAAAGCTAACATCATGGGACTCAAATGCGGCATAGTGGGACTGACGAACTCCGGTAAGACAACGATGTTCAATTGCATATCGAACACCAAGGCTGCCGTGACCGAGTTTGCCTACAGCACCAACAAATCCAACATCGGGGTTTGCGCGGTGCCCGATGACCGCTTGACCCACATCAACACCTTCATCAAGGCTGACAAGTTGGTGTTTGCCAACTTGGACCTGGTGGACATCCCCGGTTTGGCAAAAGGTGCCAGCCAGGGTGCCGGCATCGGCAACAGCTTCCTGGCCGACGTGCGCCTCTGCGACGCGCTGATCCACGTGCTGCGCTGCTTCGACAACCCGGCCCTCCCCCACGAGGAAGGCTCCGTAGATCCCGTCCGCGATATCGAGATTGTGGATTTTGAGCTGCAGTGCAAGGACTTGGAACAGGTTGAGCGGAAGATTGCCAAAGTGGAAAAAGCCGCCAAAATCGGCGACAAGACTGCCAAACACGATTATGAGGTGCTGAAAAAATACAAGGAGCATCTGGAGGGTTTCCAGAATGTGCGCACCTTGGAGGTGACGGACGACGAGCACGCCGTGGTGGCCGATATGATGCTGCTGACGGAAAAACCGGTGCTTTTCGTGTGCAATGTGAATGACGACGATGCTGTCAACGGCAACACCTATTCGGAGGCGGTGAAGAAATATGTGGAGGAGAATGGTGGCGAGATGCTGGTGATAGCCGCTAAGATAGAATCGGAAATCGCCGAGTTGGACAGTGAAGAGGACCGCAAGGCGTTCCTTGAGGACGTGGGGCTTACCGAACCGGGCGTGAACAAGGTGATACGCGCGGCATACAAGATGCTGGACCTCATCTCCTTCTTCACGGTGGGTGGAAAGGAGAACCGCGCCTGGACCATCCGACGAGGCATGCTGGCGCCGCAGGCCGCAGGCGTCATACACAGCGACCTGGAACGCGGCTTCATCCGCGCCGAGGTCATCAAATACGAGGATTTGAAAACGCTCGGCTCCGAGCTCAAATGCAAAGAGGCCGGCAAACTATATGTAGAGGGGAAGAATTACGAAGTGCAGGACGGTGACATTCTGCATATTCGATTCAATGTATAATAATGCTATTAAACTATTAAATTATTAAACTGCTAAATTATAAACACACAACAATCGGTAATTTGAAAGCGTGTTATCTTTGTTTTTAATGATTTAATATTTTAATAACTTAATAAAATAGTGCGGTAGTAGCTCAGTTGGCAGAGCGGCGGCTTCCCAAGCCGCAGGTCGCGGGTTCGAACCCCGTCTACCGCTCAAAACACTGAAAAACAGCGATTTACAGCCGTAAAATCGCTGTTTTTTTTGCAAATCGGGACAGAAACGGGACAAAATGAGGTTTTATACTGTTTCCTATTGAAACATAAGATGTTGAACTTCAATATGTTACAAAATTATTGTTTTCGAACCGCAGACACATTGGTTCGAGGACCGATTAAGGCATCCTAACGGGTACAAGGACACGCGAATCATCTGTAGTGACGCAAAATTTTGTGTCTCTACGTATATGTAAACAAAAAAATGTATTTTTGCCGTTGATATTCTATTCATGAATATTATGACAAGAGAGGAAAAAATATCATACTGGATGGAACTGGCCGACTATGACGTTGTCACGGCTGAGGCAATGTACTCCACCAAACGGTGGTTGTACGTGGGTTTCATGTGCCATCAAGTGTTGGAGAAAACCCTCAAGGCTTACTGGTGCTCCTCACAAGAGATTGACCCGCCTTACGTCCACAACTTGGTCAGATTGGCGGAGAATTCTGGTATTTTGGAAGAGATGACAGAAGAGCAACGGTTGTTCCTTGATATGATGATGCCTATGAACATTGAGGCAAGATACCCCTCTTATAAGTCAGCTCTGGCTCGCGAACTGAATGAGACCGTTTGCGGCCAAATTATTGAACGAACAAAGAATCTGAAACAATGGATAGAGAACAAGCTCTAATGTTAGCCAAGCAATACAAGGAAGAGATTTCGGGGCTTTTCAACTCTCCGAAAGTGTTCTTGTACGGTTCCTACAGCAAGGGATGCGCACATGACGGCAGCGACATTGACATTGCCGTTGTGGTGCCGTTGCTGGACGGCGACTGGTTGACCGCCACCACAAAGCTTTGGACAGCCTCCCGGAAACTGAATACACTTATTGAACCTGTCCTTTTAGAGGAACGCTATCCTTCACCCTTGTATGATGATGTCCTGCGCACGGGAGTTGCCGTGTAGTATTTGAATAGGTACTTTTTTCGTTTTGCAGACCTATTTTTGCATTCATTGTTCTTTATTTCACATTTCTGAAACTGGTCTTTGTGTCAAAGCCTGCTGACAGAATTTTCTCTGTGTTTGTGCGACTGTCCTGAACGGGCTCATCTTTTGTGGCCACCAAATAGTTATAGACATTGGTCCATACGCTCTCGGGCGAAAGAACCTTTGTGAGCCATGTCTCTTTTAAAATTGGGTTTTCTATTAGAGCATGATCAACTTGCCAATACTCCCGGGTGAAACGCAATTCCCGTCCGGCAAAACGGTCATTATACATCCCGTATTTTGAAACCAATACGATTGCAGCGTTGGATGGCCGTTTCAAAGATTCTCGTTCATTTTTCTCACGCTCTGACTCCGTAGCTTGCAAATATTCCAGAATGAGATGACTTTTTTCGAAATATCTGCCAACTAAAAATTTGTAGTATTCATACCCGACATAGAGTCCAAACTCCCACGTTTGACAATGCCACTGATGATCAAACTTATTGAACCATTTGTCCATATCGATCTGGAAAGGGTTTGAGTTGAAAAAGAGTTCCTGTCCCAAAACAATCTGACTGTTCCGATGATAGACTATGGCTTTGTCAATCAAATGCGGACAAGCATAATCGTAATAGTCGCGATGTGAATCTTCAATTTGCATACGTAATAATAATTATTCTCTCTTGTCATATTATCTCTCTAATAGCTATGACCTCGCAAAAATACATTTTTTCTCATACTGGCACAGTACGATATTTGTCATCCATTTTTTTGTTAGAACACACGCTTTTGGAGTCCAAAAAATGCATATTTTTGCCGCAAATTTTTGCTACAAAATTTTGCGTTCTTTGAGAAACAACAAAAAAATGCACCGCTTTTCCCCTATCGTAAAGGGTGCATCAAAAATACTGATAATTGATTGAAAATCAGTTATTTTTATTGTTTTGTTTCGGGACAGAATCGGGACAAAACAATGCAAAAATGACCAAAAGTGTAATTCTCAAATTATTAACATTCAGCAAGTTGATAAAAAGAATTTGTCCAAGGGGGCAGTGTCCGAGAATCGCGGGTTCGAACCCCGTCTGTCGCTCAAAGTCTTGTAATCAAATCAGTGTCAGTAACTTACCGATGTAAGCTACTGATTTTTGTTTTAAAATCGGGACAGAAACGGGACGAAATGAGATTTTATACAGGAATATCTTGATTGTAGATATTTGAAATTCAGCGTATTAAAGTTTATTAATAAAGATTCGTCTCGGTTTTATCAAAAATCGAATCATTATTCGTCTCGGTTTTATCAAAAAACTTGCGTTTATTCATCTCGGTTTTATCGAAATTTATTATTTTTGCCGGCGTAATCATCAACGATAAAAATAGAAATGTATATAGAAAGACCTATCGACTCTTTGCTCCTGGAATGGAAGAATAGCAAACGGCTCAAACCACTTTTGCTAAGAGGGGCACGCCAAGTTGGTAAATCGTCAGCAGTAAAACATTTGGGTGAAACGTTCGATTACTTCATTGAAGTCAACTTTGAAAAACGACCCGACATGTTGGAGGTTTTTCAGAAAATCCATGATATACATGACTTGGCCAATAACCTGAGCATGCTATATAGCACTCCGGTGATTCCTGGGAAAACTTTGCTTTTCCTGGATGAGATACAGGCTTCTGCCGATGCCATTAAGAGTCTCTGGTCATTCAAGGAAGATTTTCCGGAACTTCACGTGGTGGCAGCAGGCTCATTACTGGAGTTCACTCTCAAAGAGTTGCCATCGTTTGGGGTGGGACGCATACGCTCGCTATTCGTCTATCCTTTCTCGTTCGACGAGTTTTTGGTGGCGGAAGGGAAATCGGCCTGGGTGAAAGCCAAGAAGGATGCAAACACAGAGAATCCGCTGCTTACGGCTATGCACAACGAACTTGTGCAACACTTCCGCACCTTCCTGATGGTAGGCGGCATGCCCGCCAGCGTGGCCGCCTGGGTTTCAACCCACGACTACCGCCAATGCCAGACCGAACTTGATGACATACAACTTACCTACTACGATGATTTCCCAAAATACGCTAAAAAGGTCGATCCTACTCTGCTTCGCAACACACTGCAAAGTGTCGTAATACAGATTGGAGAGAAGTTTACCTACAGTCATGTGGAGGGAGGCTATCGTGCCGAAGAGGTGAAAAAGGCATTGAAGCTCCTGTGCGATGCAGGTATCATCAAGCGGGTGAGCCACACGGCGGGCAACGGATTGCCGCTCGGGGCGGAGGTCAATGAAAAATATCGCAAATATCTATATCTTGACAGCGGACTGTTGCTGCGCATTCTCGACTTGGATTTGGGTGGTGCGCGACAGTTGACCGATATGATTCTGGCCGGCACTACCGAAGATTTGGTAAACAAAGGCGGCCTGACCGAGATGGTGTTAGGCTGGGAACTCATAAAATACAACAACCCTCGTTCCCAACATGAGCTATACTATTGGGAGAACACCGCCGAAGGAACGCGTTCAGAGGTGGATTACATCATAGCCCGCGACATGAAAGTGCTACCTATCGAATGTAAGGCTGGAATGAGCGGTAAGATGAAAAGTCTGTATGAGTTTATGCGACAGAAACATCTGACCGAAGCTGTCCGATGCTCTCTGGAGAATTTTGCCGAATTGGAGCATTGCGACAAAAAAGACAATGGCGCGTTACGGCATGTGAAAATACTGCCGCTATTTACAATCTCCAATCTGTACGACGAAACTGAAGACACAACTATGTATGCCGAAAAGGCACAACAAGAAATTGACCAAATGTGGGAGAACGGCACCTTTAACCAGGAAAAGCTGGACGAACTCCGTGGCCAACATTTGAGAACGCCTTACAAAGGCGTTTAGCTTTACGGAATTTCTCCGTTCTATCCCTAAAATCGCGGGTTCGAACCCCGTCTGTCGCTCAAAAAACGACAGCGATTTACGAAAGTAAGTCGCTGTTTTTTGTAATCAAAATAAGAATGGGAGAATGTCCACAAATCAGCCTTGGCTCGTGAACTGAACGACATTGTTTGCGGCCAAATCATTCATCGAAAAAAATTTTTCAACCTACTGCAACCATTTGCGATTCTTGCATCATAGTGTTACATCCACGGATGTATAACGAATGATTGTCTAACGAAATCAATAAAAGGGAAAAGAAAAAAAAATTAAGAGGGATTCCGTTCAACACTGGCATTTTTGTAGTTTTGCCGCGGAAAAGCACTGAATTGCAAGTATGACAAATGGAATGAGACCGTTCTGGACCAGAGCGTACAGAAAGAATATCGAAAAGATGATCGGCGTGTGCTACCGATATGTCCTTGACCGGCCAATCGCCGAGGATCTTGCGCACGACGCCTTTCTCACCGCCATCGAGAAGGCGGACACCTTCCGGGGGTTCGGCTCCTTTGAGGGGTGGCTGATGCGTATTGCCGCCAACAAGGCACTGCTCCACCTGAGGGAGCAGGAGCGCATACGCCCACTGAAGGATGATGCCAGAGCATTGGGAGCGGATACTCCGGAAGAGAATGAGCTATCATCCGACGATATGATGGCCGCCATCCGGAAAGCCGACTTCTCCCAAGAGGAGATTCTGGACGCCATCGCGCAACTGCCCAACCATCACCGGACAGTGCTGAACCTGTACGTTTTCGAACGGCTCACCCATCAGCAGATTGCAAAACTGCTGGACATCTCTCCGAACACCTCCAAATCGCACCTGCTACGGGCGCGCAAGGAGCTGCAAAAGATATTGTTCAACAAATCAAAAGAGAAAAAGCACCTGCTTATGATACTGTTGCCATTATTCATTCATCCCGATACAGCCATCGACGGTTATTGCCGCTCGCAGCTGAAAGATTTCGCCATCCCCCCGCTGCAACCACTGAAGGAAGAGGCCTTCCCCACCACCTCAAAAGTCTCGCCCAAGTTGTGGATGTATGCACACAGGGCTCCTGTCACCGCTGGCATCGCATCCACCGGCGCAGCCATCACCGCCGGCATCCTACTCTTCCCCTCACCGCAAGACAATCCAACCGTAACGCCGCAGGTTTCAAAACCTCAGCCCATTATAGCAGAGGCAGACAGCAGCGCCGAAAACGATTCGGAAGAGCCGGCTTTGTTTGAAGCGGGGAACAAAAGCCCTGTCGTAAAACGCTCTACCCCATCCTCTTCCGCACCCACCACACCCAAAGAGACAGCCCCATTGGACAATCCAACCGTAATGTCAGAAACTCCGCAACCCGTGGTGGTCAAGAAGATTCGACAGACCAAACATATCATTGTCATTCAAGATTCCACAAAATAGCAGCAATATAATAATGAACCTATTAAAAAGAGCACTTCTGATTTTCATCGTTGCTGGAACCACACTCTCCGCCACCGCACAAGTGGATGGGGATCATACTCACCAGGACACGATCTACATCTATGAGGAGGAAATCACCTACGACACGCTATATGTGCGCGACACGCTCCCCGACTATACCGGGATGAGCAAGGATGAGCTGATAGAGCTTTTTCTCCAAGACAGGGGCACCGGACGACTTTATTACGCGAAGGGGAACATGTACCTCACAGGATCCGACGAGCTTTTCCGGCTCTACAACAGCGATTTGGAATGGCTGCTCTCCATATCTGAATACAAGGATTACCGCAAGGCGAAGCGCAACCAGTACATCAGCATTCCGCTCTTTGTGGCCGGCGGTGCCGCCGCGGTGACAGCCGGTCTCGGGCTATACCAGTTCTGCGCTTCTTTTGTGCAGACAGCAAAGTATAACGAGCAGATTCTCAACAGCGACGATCTTGGTGTCATTCTCTGGCGCAGTGCAATGTACGGCGTGTTCCTTTGTGCAGGCGGAGCCCTTGCGGCCACCGCATTCATCGTACCCGCCGCCGTGCTGACAGTCAGAAGCAAGGTACGCATCAACCAGATTGTCAACCGTTTCAATGCGTCACCCACCATGGCGATGCAACTCCGCTTCGGCCTCACACCGGGCGGAGCAGGCCTGACCTTATCATTCTAAAACCCAATTAAAAAGTGGCTGCCGATATCTATGTGTTACAGACTTCCGCAAAGAGGATCACAGTCACCCCATTATTTTTAACCAAGAAGTCTTCAGAAAAATTATGAAAAAAGTATTGGCTATCGTATCAGCTGTGTTAATGATGGCGGCAATCTCAACTTCCTGCAACAAAGTCGGTTGCCATTGTTACGCAAAGACGGACGTCGCACACCTCGCACCCGTGTACGAAGATGAAACATCAAACAAAGACGAGTGCAAGGCCATGGAAGCCCAACTCAACGAAGCAGAGGGCATCAGCATCTTCAAGTGCAAGCAATAGCATTCAGATGACGGCGGCGGGCGCTTCTGACACGCCCGCCGTTTTTTTTTACAGCCACACCTATCTACCTGCACAATAATAACAAAATAATAAAATTTTAAAATACTGATTCACACACAGATAGATTGGTTTTGTATTAAAAACATTACTTTTTGTAACTTATACTTGCTTTTTGTCAAGAATTGTGTATTTTTGCGGCGTCAAAAAATTATTACTTACCTTAAAAAAAAACGTTATGAAAAACACAAAGTTCTTACTACCAAGCAGGTTCAAAAAAACAGGTTGGTGGATATTCGGTATCACCATTGTACTGATTATATTCCACTCCATCTTCCAAAGTCAATGCGACTTCAGCCTCAACAACATCCGAGAGCTTTTCGGGATGGAACGACTGAACGGCAATGGAGATCTGTTCTCCAGCTTTCTTTCTTCCTCATTCGGCCCAAACGACGACCTTCTGCTGACATTCATCGGCATTTTGCTGATTGTGGCCGGCATTTTCATCGGTTTCTCCCGCAATCAGGAAGACGATGAGTTCATCGAGCAGCTCCGGTATGAGTCGCTGATCCTATCGCTGTACATCAACAGCGGGATTGTGCTACTTTGTCTGATTTTCGTATGGGGCCTTCCATTCCTGTGGGTGATGATGATCAACATCTTCTCCATCCTGTATGTCTTCATCATTTGTTTTTACCTTCGTCTGTACCTTAACAAACGTTCCATGCGCTATGAAAAACAGGATTAAAGTGGCACGCGCCGAAGTTAACATCACCCAAGGCGAACTGGCGGAAAAAATCGGCGTGACCCGTCAAGCGGTGAACTCCATCGAGTTAGGCAAATACGTCCCCAGCACCCTCTTGGCGCTGAAGATGGCGCAATATTTCGGCAAAACAGTGGAAGAGCTGTTCATGCTGGAGGAGGGGGATTAATACAGTTTTTTTTTCGCGATTGCAAAAATCTGAGTTTTGGCGAGGTGGTCAAAAAATTTGACCACCTCGCTATATATAGAAAAAGCATCTTTGCTGCAAATTCATAAACACTGAATGAAATCAACTAACAGGTAAAAAACGAAATGGAGAGATATTCCATTTTTTTTTACTTTTGTCACTTTAAATAATATACCGATATGAAAAGAATCCTTCTTCTCTCAATAGCGTTGTTTTCACTGACAATTCATGCACAAGAGACAATAGATTTACTGTTTTCAGGCATTGACAAGAACAACAATTATGTGCGGATAGACAGCGTTATCGTGAAAAACATCACTCGGGGATGGTCGGAAACCATTTTTTTCCCCGACACCGTATATACGTTGGAGATCGGCACCTCGATAGAGGATCCCCAATTGGCGGAAGGCATGGAGGTGATGCCAAACCCATTTGATGGGCAGACACGGGTCAACATCTCATCTGCCAAAGACGAGCCGGTAACGATGGTCTTAGTTGACGTAAACGGGAAAAAATGTGCATCCTATAGTGGGAACCTCGTTTGTGGAAACAATTTTTTTGAGATCTCCGTGACAACTCCGCAAGTATATGTTCTGTCGGTGACTGCCCCATCAGGCACTCGCAGCCTGAAAATGATCAACAAAGGCCATGCCAGTGCCGACAGGATTCGGACGGCCAACCATTCGGAAAAAGCGATGAAGGTGTGTCTGAGAAGCACATCCTCCCATGATTTTGAATTGGGAGATGAGATGCAATACTCGGGTTATTTCTCCAGTCACGGCATACTGTTTCCGAGCGAAACAGTGACGCAGCAACAGTACACAAGTGAGGATATTCAGTTGCTATTCCTCATTGATCCGACCAGCCTTATGACCGTTACTACCGACACGCTGACTTCTAATAACTCGTTGACAGTACAATGCTATGGGACAGTGACGACAAATGAAAACGTGTTAGCGCGGGGATTCTGCTGGGGAACTCTCCCGCATCCCTCCCTGGCAAACAACCATTCGGTGGAAAACGGCGGTACGGGCAGCTTTTCCAGTATTTTGGCAGGATTGGACCCTGAAAAAAGGTACTATTTGAGAGCTTATGCCACAATTCGTTACGGCACGGTTTATGGCAATGAATATCAGTTCCGCATATCCCAATCTTTCACGCAAACAGACACTGCTTTTCTGGCCGATGGAACGAATTGCGGCAACGGGTGCACCTACGTGTCGTCTGTGAACATCAACGACTTTTCTCCTTCTGACACTATACAGAGCGTTAATGACATTGGCTTTGTGCGGATTAAAATAGAGCATTCGTGGGTTGGGGATTTATGGATAGCGCTGGTTTGTCCCAATGGACAATTTTCCTCAATCTTACGGAAATTCAGCAGTTCGACAACCACGGAATGCACAAGTGCTATTCCACAATCGGAATGGGGATGGATTCCAACAGGAAATCCCAACTGTCAATTTGGAATTGACGGTACTTCCAACAATTATTATGAAAACAAATGCAATCCCGCCAGCAATCCAATGGGAACCCCATGGAACTATGTTTGGTCGGACAATACAAACAACAACTACCAATACCATCCTGACAATTATGTTTATGTAAGCAGCAATATAACTAGTGACCATCGCCTGGATTCCACCAACGTGGCGGCAATGACCAACGTATTCCATCCGGAAAATTCTTTCGCCAACTTGATTGGTTGTCCTTTAAACGGCACTTGGAGTATTGAAGTGGTAGATGGTGAACCCCTTTGCAACGGTTGGATAACCGAATGGGAATTGGCTTTTGACAGGGGGAGAACCATCTTGGTGACTCCTGCCATGTCGGAGGGACCCTGTCCGGATGCTGCCACCGTGACAGACTACGATGGTAATGTTTATAACACGGTACAGATTGGTAATCAATGCTGGATGCGGGAGAACCTTCGTACCACACATTACGCGGATGGGACAGCTGTTCCTGCCGGCAGTGGCGACAATTTCAACGATTATGTACCCTTCTACTATGATTACAATAGTTCCAATATTCCATTAGAAGCTCGAGGTTACCATTATACTTGGACTGCAGTGATGCATGGGGCAAACAGCAGTGCAAGCGTTCCGAGTGGTGTACAGGGCATCTGCCCTACTGGCTGGCACGTGCCAAGTGATGCAGAGTGGACCATAATGGAGACTACGCAAACCGAGATGGACGTATCTGGTACAGGCACACGCGGAGACCATGCGAGCAGATTGGCAGGAGACTATTGGAACACTTCAAACATCGCCAACTCCCCTGGCGATGCAAATTACCCATGGCATAATGCATCAGGGTTTTCCGCAGTTCCGGCAGGCAACTGGGGCGGTGCGAGTTTTTTCTCCTCGGGCGAAAACGCGTTTTTTTGGTCTTCAACAGGAGGAACTGGCACCTTCTCAAGTTGTCGCCAACTGCGCTACGATAATACGTGTGTGACCAACACTGGCTGGTACAAACGGCTCGGTTATTCAGTCCGTTGTCTTCTCGATTAACCCAACTACTCTGTTATGAAAATACTACATACCTCCGACTGGCACCTCGGGCACGTGCTGTACGAGTACGACCGCACGCATGAACATCGCTCGTTTCTCGACCAACTGGTCGCCATTGCGGAACGGGAACGCCCCGATGCACTGATCGTATGCGGCGACGTGTTCGACCGCGTGGTGCCCTCCGTGGAGGCACGGCAACTCTACGTGAACACCCTCCTCACCCTGCGTGACCGTTGCCCCGATATGCGCATCGTGATCACCGCCGGCAACCACGACGGCAAATCCGCCATAGAAGTGGAATCTCTGATTTGGGACCGCCTGAATGTGAAGGTGATAGGCCAGGTGGAACGTCTGGACGACGGCTCCATTAATGCGGACCGGCACATTGTGGAAATCACGGATCATGAGGGGCATCCCGCCGGCTTCATCATCGCCGTACCACACGTGTATGAGTACAGCTACCCGCAAATCGGCGAGGCCCAAACCAAAGAGGAACGTCAGAAGGCCTTCTTCCAACTGCTGTTGGACGAGACCGCCCGCCGCAATCCCGACGGTCTGCCTGTGGTGCTCACCGCCCACCTCTCCCTGACAGGCGGCAACTTCGCCGGCCACAGCTTCGCGGAGAGCCTCGGCAACATCGAGACAGTGGACCAGGAACAGTTAGGAAACGGCTACGCCTATCTGGCTTTGGGGCACATCCACAACGCCAAGACCTTTACCGGCGGCGCCGCCATGGCCCGCTACTGCGGCACGCCCATCGCCGTGTCGTTTGACGAACAGGGCACTCATGGCGTGTCATTAGTGACCATCGCGCGCGACGCCGCCCCCGTGGTCGAGGAGATCCCCATCCGCAACCCACGACCGCTGCTCACCCTACCCGCCAAACCAGCCCCCTTCGAGGAGGCACTCTCCGAATTGGAAGAGCTGCCCGCCGACACACAGGCTTACATACGCCTCCATGTGCTGCTGAACGGTCCGCTGCCACCCAACTACGTGGAGCGTATCACCCAAACCCTCAAGGGGAAACAGGCCCGCTACTGCTGCGTGAAGACCGTCTTGCCGACCATCTCGTCCGACGACGAGGAAGAACCCATCGCCGACACCTTCGACGCCGACAACATGCCTGACCCGATAGAGCTGGCATCCCACTTCTTCCGGAAAAAGTTCAACGTGCCACCCGATGAGGAGATGCTGAAGATGCTGAAAGAAGCCATCATGAGGTCAAACCAAGCAATTAATAGTTAAGAGTTTAGAGTTGAGCGTTTAGAGAATTTGCAAAAAAGCCTATCACCATTCACTATTCACTAATCACTGATCACTATTCACTAATCACTATTCACTAACCACAACAATCTCAAAATGATACTGAAGAAAATACACATTCATAATATCGCCTCGTTGGAGAATGCCGAGCTGGATTTCGACCAGAAACCGCTCTCCACCGCCCGACTATTCCTCATCTGCGGCGACACCGGAAGCGGCAAAAGCACCCTGTTAGACGCGATATGTCTGGCCTTGTACGGCGTGACACCCCGCCTGCGCATGGCCAACAACCGGAAAAAAGAGTACGGACGCGACATCATCTCGGCACAGGACTCGCGCAACCTGATGCGGCACGGTGCCACGGAAGCCTCCGTGGAACTCACCTTCATCGGGGAGGATGGCAAAGAGTACGTCGCGGGATGGCACGCCCGACGTACACGCAACATGACCCTTGACCCGACCAAGCGCAGCCTCACAGTGGACGGCATCCCCGTGGACCGCAAGGAGATGGAGGCTGCGCTGCTGAACGCCGTGGGCATGGACTTCGACCAGTTCTGCCGCACCACCATGCTGGCACAAGGACAGTTCACCCAATTCCTGAAGAGTTCGGAAGATGACAAGTCCAAAATCCTGGAGAAGATGACACGTACGGAACAGTACAGCATCATCGGGCAGACTATCTTCAAAATGTGTGGGGAAGCGGAACGGACCTACCGGGACGAAAAGGCCAAAGCAGATGCGATCAACCTGATGGAAAAAGACGAACGTGAAGCTGTACTACAAGATCTGGAACTGACTACTGCAAAGAAAGATAAAACAAAGCTACAACAGCAGACCATAGAGGCGAAATTCCGATGGATGGAAAAAGAGAAGGAGACCTTGGCCGCCAAACAGGCGGCTGAACATCAGTTAGCAATCTGCCGCGAACAGGTGGAAGCCCCCCAGTTCAAAGCCGACGAACAGCGGGTGGCCGACTTCGACCTCTCGGCAACGGCACGGGCCGATTATGACACCTTGCGCCAACAAAAAGAGCGGATGCAGCGGATTCTGACGGAAAAGGAGCCCAATGCCCGCAAGCAGTTCGCACAACTGGCACGCTCGAAAACACTCTTTGCTGAAACACTCCAGAAAGAGCAACAGGATTGTGAGGAAAAACGCAAACAAATAGAGAGCGAAGCGGAACATGAACCCATGTACGCCCAATACCAGACCATTACCGCCAAGTTGGACGAGGTGGTTCGTTATCAAACTGAAAATCAAAACGACGATAACGAATGTAAGCGTTTGCAGGATTTGCAACCCGCCTTGAAACAGGAGCTTCTCGACCGCGAAAAAGCGGAGAAGAATCTGGAAAAATCGACAGCACAACAGCATAATGCTGTGCAGCAGGCCGAGCAGGCCTTGGTAGCATTGAACCCGGATGCCCTAGCCACCGACCGCCAAAACGTGGAACAAAAACAGACCAACCTCAACGCGGCACTTGTGGAGACCAGCCGTCTGGAAAGTGCCCTCCAAAAGGCGCAAACCATCCGAGATAACATAGCCGACAAGGAGAATACCCGACAGATCGAGACGAAGAAACTGGAAGCGGCCAAGCCGTTGGAAGCCGAACGCAAAACCGCCTACGAGCAATCACAGGAAGCGGTACGGACGGCGGAACTGGCCATCGGCGACCAGGTGCAGGCCATTCGGGCACAGCTGAAAACGGGCGACGTGTGTCCCGTGTGCGGCCAAGTGATCCACAATCTTCTGTCGGATGAGGCGGCCCGCCAAATACTGGACCCTTTACAAGCGGATCTGGATGCAAAAAAGGCAGCCTTGATAGAGAAACAATCCGAAATAAAAGCCTCGGAAAGCATCCTAAGGGAATGTCAGACCGCCTTAGAAAAGCTCAAGCGCGAGGAGGCGACCGCTACCACTGAGGTGACGGCCGCTCATGCGAAGGTGCGCGACTGCTGCCGTAAGATTGCCGTGGAGGTACCGGAACTGTCGGAAGATATAATCGAGCGGCTGAAGACGGAAATAGAGACGGTGGGGGTGACGCTGCAGGAAGAGCGGGAAAAACTGGATGAGCGCCAGAAAAAGGTGGACAACCAGCAGAAAACCATTTCCTCCTTCAAAGACATGGAGACCAAACTGCAAAAAGAATTGGGCACGGCACAGCAGGAAACACAAAAAGCAGCTAATCTTCTGCGAGAGCAGACACAAAATCTGGAAAACCGCAAACAGCAAATTAAAAACCGTAATACACAGATTTCCAAAAACCTACAAGAGGTTTCCGAATATATGACCATTCCCGGATGGCAAGAACAGTGGGAGCAGGACGCGGCCGGATTTGTCGCAAATCTTAAAAACAAGGCGGAAGCTTATCGGCAGTTGCAAGAGGAACATAGAAAACTGGGCATCCGCATTCAGCAGGCAGAGACCTCGCTGAAGAACATGAACCATTCGTGCGACCAAGTCCTTAAACTTTGGACGACATGGACAACGGAAGACGAGCCAGCAGGGGCTCTAATCACAGAAAAACTGGACGATTTGTGGAGCTCGTTTGCCGTCAATGCCGGCAAGCTGTTCGAGGCAAAGAGGAGTGCGGAGGAGGAGATTAACCGATTGGAAGAAAATCTGCAACAGTTTTATAGACAGCATCCTGCCATCCAGGAAGAGCGCCTAATAGAACTTCGGGGATATGCCAATATCGAGGATTTGCGGCAGACATGCCGCATACGGCGTGAGGCGCTGACGCGTGCACAAGGCGCCGTGGAAACCCGCACGGAAGCGTACAACCGCCACCACGAGTCAGAGCATCCACCCTTTGAGGAATCGGACACGGTAGAAAGCCTTCGCCAAGCGCTGGATATGGGATTGAAGACCTTGGAAGATATATCCAAGAAAATCACGACATTAGAGAACCAGCTGAAGCATGATGCAGCGGAACGCGAGCGGCAAAAGGAACTTTTGAAGAAGGTAGCACAATTAGAGGCCACAGCGCAGAAGTGGAACACCCTCAACGAAAGTTTCGGCGGCTCCGACGGGATGAGATTCCGCCTCATCGCACAAAGCTATCTGTTAGAAAATCTATTGCGAAGTGCCAACCTCTATCTGCACGATTTGGACAAGCGTTACAAGCTGGAGTGCATCCCCGGCACGCTGACCATCAGCCTGCGTGACCAGTACCAGCCCGACATGGTCAGTCCGGTGGACACGCTCAGCGGAGGCGAGAGCTTCATCGTCTCGCTGGCGTTAGCGCTGGCCCTCGCCTCCATGAACCGGCAGGGGCTCTCCATCGACACGCTCTTCATCGACGAGGGCTTCGGCACCCTGAGTGAGAACGAGTTGAACACGGTGATGACGCTCTTGGAACGATTGCAGGCACAGAAGGGCAAACGCGTTGGGGTGATCAGCCATGTGCGGGAGTTGCGCGACCGCATACCCGTGCATGTGGAGGTGCGCCGCCTCGATCCCACACGCAGCGGCATCCGCGTCATCGACCGCACGGCGGGGTGAGGTAATTCTTCAAAACATAAAATCGGACAATATATAATAGCCTCACTGATTCTCTATCTTACTGTCCATAAATCTCTTCTTTCACAAGGGACAAAACACATTTTTTCTTCACGCATAACACGAATAGGCGCAAAATCTTGCGCCTATTCGGTTTGGATATACAAAAAATTATCCTATCGGGACATATTCAATATGTTCCTACTGGAACGCGTTCTCGCTGAGGCCGTCGCCGCTGATGGCCAAACGCGACATGTAGGACGGGGCCTCCTTGCCAAGGTACTTGTCCACGTAAATCTTGGCCAAGTACTGACCCAGCATGAAGCCGTGGCCGCGCATACCGACCAACAGACCGTGCTCCGGATCCACGATGTAGCGCGGCTCGGTGTAATAGCCCGCCCACGTGGCCTGGAAGCTCACATTCTTCAACTGCGGAATCCAATCGATGAACATCTCGGCGCACACCTGCAGAAAATCCTGGGAGTTGTACTTCAGCTCCTTGCCGGCTTGCAACTGCTCCGTCGCGGGCGACGCGCACCCGATAATCTGGCCCGTTTCGGCAAACTGCTGGCCATACACGGCCGAGAATCCTTTGTATTTCCGACGGTCGATGAGCATGTCCAAAGAGTCGCCGTCCTTGCCCAACATCGGCAGACGGTGCGTGATGAAGGCCTGGTGCTTGATCGGGTACAAGCCGAGATACATGCCCAGCTGCTCGGCGAACTTGTTGGCACTCGGTCCCAACGAGTTGACAAAATGCTCGCAGTGGTACTCCACATACTCCTTGTCGTGCGTGAACACCAAAGCCATGAAGCCTTTCGCCGTCTTCTGCACCTCCACCAATTTAGTGTCTTCCAGCAGCACACCACCATGCTCGATGGCAATATTGCGGATGTAGTTGATGGTAGGGCCGGGCGTGGCCTGCCAGCACGCGTTGGTGATGCAGGCCGCCTGATAGGTGTTCAGGTTCGGGTTGAAATATGGAGAGACTTCTTTCACGAAATCCTTTTTGTCAACCATATAGCCATCGCTCCACTCCAAGGATTTCTCCAAAGCCTTATAGTTGGCCTCATCGTGGGCAAATCCCACATAGCGGGTGGGCTTGTAGTTGATGTTGGTCACCTTCTGGATCTCCTCAAAGATCACGCGGTTGTGCTCGGCGATGTCGGCGATTTCCGGCACCGAGAAGCTGGGACGTCCGCCGCCGATGCAGCGCCAGGAGGAGCCGCGCTCGGCGTTGCAGAGCACCACCTTCTTGCCAGCCTCGGCAAAATAGCGGAAGAGGCCGCTACCCGTGATGCCGCCGCCGGCCACAAACACGTCGCACTCCACCTTACGGGTGGGTGTGCCGTTCACGTTGGTGACGAAGGTTGCGGGCTTGTCGCTCGGGCAGAGCTCGCCGATATTGAGCTGCGAGGAGAGCGGACCACGCGGGGTGGCGTCGCCCACCACCTCCACGCCGTAGCCGGCCAGCAGCTGCTTCACGCGCGGGATGCAGCGCTTGCCACGGCACGGACCCATACCGATGCGCGTGATGTGCTTCAGCTCGTCCACGGAGATGATCTTCTTGCCCTTCACCGCCGCCAAGATGGTCTCAATGTTCACGTCGTCGCAATGGCATACGTATGCGGGCGCATGGTCAGTGCCATCCGCTTTCTCCCATTGTATCGGCTGGGGATAGCGCTCCTTCAACACAAAGCCGGTAACCTCAACCAAGGCCTCGCCTTCGATGGTGAGCGCCTTCACGCGGGCCACATTGGTCTTATTAGCACCCTTGGTAATCTTTTCAATCACACCCTCTCCTACCTTCTCGCCATTGTCATTGACCAGATAGACCTCAGCATTCTCCTCCGCATCGTACTCAAACGGCAGGAAGAGCCAGTTCTTGGGTATGTTGTAGCCAAACAGTGCCAGACCGGGACAGTGGTTCACGCACTTCATACAGCCGATGCACTTGTCGTAGTCGATTTGCGGCACCGTGTTGGTCGCCAGCTTGGTGATGGCGCCCTGCGGGCAGGCAAAGGAGCAGGGGTTGCAGGCAAAGCCGTAAATACAGTCGGCCATGACGAACGGCTTTTGCAGACGCTCGCCGGTGGGACGATTGGGTTTGTCCAGCACACGCACCGGATGTTGCTGGGAATCAGCGTAGTCCTTGGTCACAGCGAGGTAGTCGTCGTAGTTGAAACGCACGTTCATCTGCTGGGCGATCTCCATAGCGGCCTGTTTGCCGCGGAGCACGGCGCACGTGCCCTCGCCCACGCGGGTGGCGTCACCCACGCCGAAGGTGTTGAGGCCGAACGTGACCTTGCCCTTCTCCAAAATCAGGTTGTCGGGTTTCAAGCCCGTACAAATATTGATTAAATCGATGTCTTTGATAATCTGCTCGGTGCCAGGCACAGGCTTAAAGTTCTTGCACTCGGCAATCACCGCGCCGATAACGCCGGTATGGTCCTCATTGGGGATAGCCTTCAGCAGCGTGTGAGAGGTGATGATGGGGATACCGAGACGGCGCACGCGGTTGGCCTGCACAGGGAAACCGCCCTCATGGTCCATAGCTTCCACGATAGCCACCACCTGCGCACCCGCCTGCATGGCCTGGTAAGAGGTGAGGTAGCCGATGTTGCCGGCTCCGATGGTGAGGATGCGCTTACCGAGCAGCGTGTGCTGCAGGTTCATCATCTTCTGCACCACGGCAGCCGTGTAAACGCCCGGCAAGTCATCATTCTCAAAGGTGGGCATGAACGGGAACGCACCCGTAGCCACCACCAAGTAGTTGGCGTCCACAAAGAAGATGCTGTTGTCCTCCATATTCTTGACAGCCACGCGTTTGCCCTCCAGAATATCCCATACGGTGCTGTTGAGCATGATGCCGGAGTGATCGTCACCGGCCAAGGTCTTGGCAATGTCGAAGCCACGCATACCACCGTATTTCTGTTCTTTCTCGAAGAAGAAGAACTGGTGGGTCTGCATGGTGAACTGGCCGCCGATGCGGTCGTTGTTGTCGATGACGATATTGGGGATTTTCAGCTTGTTGAGTTCTTCACGGCAGGCCAGTCCGGCAGGGCCGGCGCCGATGATAACCACCTGTGTCTTATATACTTTCTGTGCTTCAGTATTTTTCTTGGTATCGTTGTCGGGGAAATAGTCATGGGCGATTTCCTCCACTTTCTTCACGCCATCGACCTTGGTGATGCAGATGCGCTTCACCTCGCCATCGACGAGCATCTCGCAGGCGCCGCACTTGCCGATGCCGCAGTCCATGCTGCGTTCGCGGCCTTTGAGGCTGTGGCTGTGTATCGGGAACCCGGCCTGGTGCAAGGCGGCGGCTATCGTGTAGCCCTTCTGAGCCTTAACCTGCTGGCCCTTATATTCAAATGTGACGACATCTCCCTCGGGGATATCTAAAATAGGATGATTTTTGATTGCGTACATATCATTACATTTTATTGTAATACAATAACTTATCTTTCGTGTTCAAAGATAGGTAAGGAAGCGCAAATATACAAAAATCTTTTCTCACGCGGTCCGGATTTCGGGAGTTGGGCACTACGCATTCACGGCCTACTGATCACAGACCCCTGACTACTGATCACGGAACACCTCCCTTTGTACAATTCGGGAGAGCAGCGGCACGCGAATACCTTCGGGCACGAGCTTGCAGAGGAGGTAGGCCAGCGGGTTGAGGATGATCTGCCGGCGGCCTTTCAGCATCCCATCCACACAGCGGCGCGCGATGGCCGCCGGCGACTTCAATGTGGCGCGTCCCCAGAAGCCCTGACGTCGGATTCTATCGCTCACCTCCGCATTAGTGGCGATGGCTCCAGGCAGGGCCACGCTCACCGTCACCGAAGTATGCTTCAGCTCTTCACGCAGGCCCAAGGAGAAGGCGCGCACAAAGCTCTTGCTGGCCGGATAAACCGTCTTGTAGGCGGTGGGGGTGCAGGCCGCCATACTGCCGATGTTGAGGATGTGGCCGCGCGCACGGCGCAGCAGATTCGGCAGCAACAGACGCGTGAGCAGCGCCGTGCAGCGCACGTTCAGCTGCAGGATACTGTCCAGATATTCCACGGAGGCCTCTTCAAACCGGCAGGATCCGCCCACCCCCGCATTGTTGATGAGCATTCCAATAGCGTATTCCCGATTGACGGTTTCGGCCAGTGCCAGCACCTCATCCTTGCGGGTCAGGTCAGCGACAAAACCCACAGACGGAACATGAAAGGTGTCTGTAATCTCTTCGCACACGCGCAGCACAGACTCGCTCGTGCCCACGAGGATGGTAGGCACGCCCCTGCGGGCCAGTTCCTCGGCAAGAGCACGCCCCAGTCCGCGACTGCCACCCGTAATCAGAGCATATTCCGATTGGTTTTCCCGCATCATCCGATATTTTTCTTGTAACATCTGCGCCGCGCAATCTGCTCACCGCCATATTTGGGCCAGATGCGGGCAGCCGTGTTATCTTCCAACTGCTGGGAAGTAAAAGCGTACGTGAAACCAGCCTTCAGGAAGGCCTCGTGCAACTGCTGATGGTAGATGACATGGATGCCACTGTTGTGATATTCGGGCAGAACACCCGTGAGATAGAGGTCCACATTCCGGTTGTGGTGCAGGGCATGGAGGATATGCGCCCACCCGAACGGGAGCAGACGGCCTTTGGCCTTCTGGAAAGCCTCGGTCAAGGAGGGCAGACAAAAGGCGAAACCCACTAACTTGCCATTCTCATCCTCCAACATCGAAGAGAAGTCCACACTGGCCACCTGGAAGCTTTCGTCCACCGCCCAGTCGATCTCCTCCTCCGTCAGGGGAATGAAATTGTAGATTTCCGAATAACTGCGGTTCAACGCATGGAAGAACTCCTTGCCCGACCGTTTCAAATCCTCCTTATGTGGAAATTTGCGCAAATGCACATGATACTTCTCCGACAGCACAGCCGACAGATTTTTTATCCTTTCCGGCACCTCTTTGACAGGAACTTTGTATTGGATATAGTCAACCTCCTTCTCAAAACCGAGAGCATCCATAAACTGCGGATAATAGGGATAATTGTAATCCGAAACGATAGAAGGTGCATGGTCAAAGCCCTCCACCAGCATGGCCTGTTTCTCCATATTCGAAAATCGAGACGGACCAGAGATTTCGGTCATGCCTTGCGCCCTACCCCACTGTTCCACCGTATCCAGCAGCGCCTTAGCCACTGAAAGATCCTCCACCACGTCAAACCAGCCGAAGCGGACACGTTTCTGCCCTTTCAGCTCATTGCATCTGCGGTTGATAACGCCACCCACACGTCCCACCACCTCACCGTCGCGGAGAGCCAGCCAATACTTGGCCTCGCAGAACGTCAAAGCCGGATGTTTTGTCATTATTTTCAGTTCCCCATTCCGAAGTGGGGGCACATAATATGGACAGTTTTTATACAACCGGGCAGGAAAATCGAGAAACGCCCGTATCGCCTTTTTTCCGACAACCTCTTTTATCTCTATCATGTCTGATTTTTTTTGACCCGCAAAGATACAGTTTTTTGTGTACAAAATACACACACTTTTTTTTTAGGGAAATGGATGTTAATCAAACTGTCACCTTTCGTCTTTTTTGCATCCTTTTAATAGATGAAATTTCTATACCTTTGCAAACTGAAAATCACTATTAACAACAAAACATATTTCACTATGAAAAAAGCAATTACATTACTCTTACTTGCCTGCCTTACATTCGCTTTGCAGGCGCAAGCCCCTGTTTCATACCAGTTCCAGAAGCTAACGGAGCCTTATCAGGACCTGACGGGAGCCACCTCCCTCAACGAGGGTTTGCAATGGGACGATCCGGAATACCTTGTCTCCTTAGGGATGAATTTCGACATTTTCGGACTCACATTTAACGAACTGTATTTTAATTTGATGGGGTGCGGATTTACCAATATGAGCGAAGAATTTTTCGACAAATCCACCCTTTATCTGATGCTGACACCATTATACTCGGATATGATTGACCGCTGTTACGGAGAATATGATGACACCTCCGAAGTGGTACACCAAGGCAAACAAGGGAAAGATCTGCGCTATGACGAAGACCCCGGCTCATGCTCCAACCTTTCCTATAAGCTGGAAGGTCCCGAAGGCAATCGGATATTCAAACTGGAATGGAACAATGTATCCATCTATGACGTTTACGACTCCTGTTTCTTGAACATGCAAGTCTGGCTCTACGAAAACGGGAACATCATTGAATTCCGCTATGGACCGTCTTACGTCAGCAGCGATGACTGGGCTATGCTCAGTGACGATGGCCTACAGCCCTTGTTCGCCGTTGTGGACATTGACTACGAAACAGGGAATGCGGCCGCCCTTTTCGGTGATCCTGACAATCCCTCCTTCGAATGTCTTGCCCTGACAGATACCACATCCACGGATTTATTATACAGTGGGTTGTTGAGCCCGCCGTCCGCCAACACGGTATATCGGTTCACTCCGTTCGCCACTGGCATTGCCGGGCATACGGTCCCCCATATCAGCCTCCGTCCCAATCCTGTGCGCGACAGGCTCACCCTCACCGGTGTTGAGACTGCCGACATCCAGATTTTCGACGTCACCGGACATCTGGTCATGAGCGGCACCTACAGCGGTTCCATGGACGTGTCAGGCCTTCCCAACGGAGCCTATTTCGTCAACATCTCCACCCCCGACGGGCAAGCTGTGAAGAAGATGGTGAAATTCTAAGGCGACCTGCATCGTTCGGATTGCGCCATTACGGACAACAAAAAAGAAACCCGCGACTGTCAGACGGACAAATCGCGGGTTTCTTTTTGCAGTGCCCAGGACAAGAGTCGAACTTGCACGGGAGTCCTCCCACTACCCCCTCAAAGTAGCGTGTCTACCAATTCCACCACCTGGGCTTTTTTGCGGCGGCAAAAATACACTTTTTTTCATCCGATACCGCCTAAAAAAAAATTTTTTTATGTCAAAAAAAAATCGTACCTTTGCGCACCCTTAAAATGTACCCAAAGAATATATTATGGCGCATAAGAAAGTTTTATTCATCACCCCCGAGATCTTCCCGTATTTTCCCGAAGGTTATATATCCAACATCTGCCGGTATCTGCCGCAGGGCATCCAGGAGCGCGAGAACGAAATCCGCACGTTCATGCCTAAATTCGGCTGTGTCAACGAGCACCGGCACATGCTGCACGAGGTGATACGCCTCTCAGGCCAGAACATCATCATAGAAGATACGGACCATCCTCTGATCATCAAGGTGGCCTCCTTGCAGAATGTGCGTATGCAGATATACTTCATCGACAGTGAAGATTATTTCAAACGCAAAACCCAATATTACGATGCAGACGGCAATTTTTTCCCAGACAATGACTCGCGAGCCATCTTCTACGCCAAAGGCGTGATGGAGACGGTCCGCAAATTGGGCTGGGAGCCTGACATCATCCATTGCCACGGCTGGATTTCCGCCCTGGTGCCGCTGTTCATCCGTACCGTTTACAAGGACGACCCGCTGCTGCAGGCCTGCAAGATTGTCTATTCCATCCTTCCCGACTCCTTCCCGGAGAAGTTCTCCTCCTCTTTTAGCAAAAAACTCAAACAGACGAACATACCCTCCGAATACCTGAAGCATTTCAAGAATCCGGGCTACGACCAGATTATCCAAGCCGCCATCGACCATTCGGACGCGATAGCCATCACACCCGACACGAAGAAAAAACTGGTCACCTACGTGGAGGCTTCCGGCAAGCCCGTCTTGGAACACCCTGAGGATGACAACTATGTTGATCTGTACGATGAATTTTATGATGAACTGTTAATGACCCCCGAACAGGACTAACACGCATGAAACGGATTTCCTTCGTCGCTTTTTTCTTCCTCATTCTCTGCCTTTTCTACTCATGCACGAATGAAGTGACCCCTATCGGTTGGGGCCTTACGAACGGATTATTGGGCACTGATTTTACCGACACATGCACGGTGGAAGCCTATTCCCTGCTGGAAGACACCATCAACACCACAAACCTGTCGGCCAATATGATCGGGCAGTTGCACGACCCTGTGTTCGGCAACAGCACTGCCTCCACCTGTGCCCAGTTCACCCTCAGCGGATCATCGCTCAACTTCGGTTCCTCACCCGTCCTCGACTCGGTGGTCCTTACCCTTCAGATTTCAAACTACTACGGTGACACCACCTCCAAGGTAGGCATCCGCGTTTACCAACTCACAGAAGAGTTGTCCAGCAACTCCCGCTACAACAGCAGTAGTACCACTGCCTACGACCCCACACCGCTCAACTACAGCCTCACCGGCTACACTATCCAGCCCCGCACCTCCGTGGTGGTGGACACCGGCTCCTATAGTCCGCACCTGCGCATCCGCCTATCCCAGGCTTTCGGGCAATATCTGCTCAACAACCAATCCCAGATGTCCAACATCGCCAGCTTTGAGTCCTTTTTCAAGGGACTCCGCATCTCCGCCGTTTCCCATACCGGCAACACTGGCTACATCCTGATTTCCAACATAACCAGCTCCCTGACCGGTATCACACTCTACTACCACAACGACGGCACCGCCTCCAAATACACTTTCCCCTGCAAAACCAGCTGCACACGCTACACGAATATCGCCCACGACTACAACGCATCCCAAGATGCTGACTTCACACAGGAAGTTCTCCTCGGCCAGCAGTCCGTCGGACGCAACAAGCTGTTCGTGCAGGCCTCCGGCGGCGTGAAGACCAAAATCACATTCCCCCATCTCCATGATTCGTTCCAACTTCTCAATAACCAAGTGGTCGTAAACCGGGCCGAGCTGGTCATCAGCAACGTATCTCCCGACGAGGCATACCTCATCCAGCCTAACGGATTATCCCTGCAGGGCATCCGCAAGTCGGACGGGGGCATTTCCTATCTGCCGGATGATGAATACTATATGGGGAGCACCTATTTTGGAGGCACCTACGATGCCACAACGCACGAATACCGCTTCCGCATCACCGAATACGTACAAGGCCAGATTATGGGGAACAGCGACCTCACCAACTCGCTGAACCTGGTGGTCAAAGGGGCCGGTGTGCGGGCCAACCGCCTCATCATGGGCGGCACAGGACTCACCGACGACAAACGTCTCCGACTGGAGCTTTCTTATACAACCTATTAAAAGATGCCCCACCAGCATCCACCATTTTATCAAATCAAACCAAACCTAAATCAACAACAACATGTGCGGAATTGTAGCTTATTCAGGAAGTAAAGAAGCCTATCCTATTCTTATAAACGGATTACGCCGGTTGGAATACCGCGGGTACGACAGTGCCGGCGTAGCCCTCATGCAGGAAGGCAAAATCACGTTGTATAAGAAACGCGGCAAGGTGGATGATCTGGATGACTTCTGCTCCACGCGCAACACGCAGGCCCATGTGGGCATCGCACATACCCGCTGGGCCACCCACGGCGAGCCCAGCGAGGAGAACGCACACCCCCACCTCTCCGAAGACGGCTCCATCGCCCTGATCCACAACGGCATCGTGGAGAACTACGTCAGCCT
>JBGUMF010000047.1:0-17224 GCA_045116675.1 Bacteroidales bacterium | reverse complement strand
CGTCTGCCAACACTATTCCGAGATGGGCGTGAAGGGCTTCAAGGTGGATTTTATGGACCGCGACGACCAGATTGTGGTCAACTTTTACGAGCGGATGGCCGCTATGGCCGCCAAATATCATCTTTTCATCGATTTTCACGGGGCGTACAAGCCCACGGGACTGAGTCGTACGTACCCCAACGTGCTCAACTACGAGGGCGTGTTCGGGTTGGAGCAGTGCAAGTGGGTGGACAGCAAGACGGATATGGTGAAATATGAGGTCACCATCCCGTTCATCCGGATGTTGGCCGGTCCGATGGACTTTACCCAAGGGGCGATGCGCAATGCCGCTAAGTGGTGCTACTTCCCGAGTTGGAACGAACCGATGAGCCAGGGCACGCGCTGCCGCCAGCTGGCCGAGTACGTCATCTTTGACGCGCCCTTCGCGATGCTGTGCGACGCGCCGACCGCATATTTGCAGGAGCCTGAATGCACGGAGTTCATTGCCAAAGTGCCCACCGTCTGGGACGAGACCCGCGTGCTGGACGGCAGGGTGGGAGAGTATGTCGTGACCGCCAAGCGCAAGGGCAACACCTGGTACATCGGCGCCATCACCGACTGGAACGCCCGTACCGTCGAGATTGACCTCAAGGCCTTGGGTATCACCTCCGGCATGGTGACGATGTTCGTGGATGGTCCCAATGCCAAGCGCAAAGGTGTTGACTATCAGAAGAAAACAGCAACCATACCCGCAGATGGCAAATTGAGTGTGGAGTTGGCGCCGGGAGGAGGAACGGCGATGATAATATTGTAGAGGTGCGCGGCCGCGTGCCTTTAGAAGCGCATCCACGAGCTGCTGGTAGAGAGTGTTATGTGAAAATGGAACTAATACGCAGGAAAAGAGCTATAATTCGTCGAGCAAAAATGCATCCACACTTTTTGCGTACTTTTGCCGACTGAAAGATTCAATGGTATGGAAGAATCCCACAAGTCAAGTTTCGTGACTATCCGCAGAATCCTCGGCATCTCCGCCTTGGTATTCTGGGCCATAGTTATTGTGCCTTGGATTATCCTGCCGCTCGGCGACAGATTGGCGTGGCAGCTGCAAAACTGGTCATTGATTCTGGCCACTGTCTTCACAACGATGTATGTTGTCCTGTTAATCATTAGGGTCAACAAAGACGTACGTCAGGATGAAAATAATATTCCATATCTGATAAGGAATTGGTCGGTGTGCTGCATGGCAGTGATAATATGCGTAGCTTGCTTCCTCGTTGCCATACTTAAAGCCGACTATAAGGTGTGGAGCAACGGCAAGTACGTGATATATGGCTATAAGGTGTCTGACAATGAAAATGGTGGCTTCCGTAGCCCATCGATATTTGTTTTTTATGAACGGAAAGGTATTGTGGATGACAGACTGGGTTTGCTCGGTGACATGCGGCAATATCTGTTCGATACTGGAGATATGAGTCGGATACGAAAGGTTGATTATACCATATATGAACCGCTTGATTTGATAAAGGAAGAGATGGATTATGTGCCATACGATAGCGACAGTGTGCGGCATCTTACCTCCTTTTACCGATTAAGCGACAGAGATTATTACGAGCAATTTCAGAATGACTCGCTTTTGTCGTTGATAAACCAATATAATCTGCGTCAATCTGCGAGTTCTGTGGGAAAAGAGAGTATGTAATCAAATGTAATCACATTCTTATGCGAAAAATAGGTGTAATAGTCCTGCTTTGTTTAACCACAGTGCTGTGTGTCGGGTGTAAGCATTTCTGGGGAAAGGCAGTGGACAAATTGTTGAATAGTAAGAAGATGGAACAGATCTATGGTAAACCTCGGACCACTTTCCTTACTTGTCCCGTCGGTCCGGACGATGCTCCTAGAATGCCAGTCGCAAAACCTGTGGAACTAATGAAGTTTGAAGATGGTTGGAATATTTGTTCCACTGATGCCCTGGAGGGGGATTCGACTGTAGCGAATTGCGGTCCCGTTGACTTGATCTATGGTGACAGTCTATATGTGTATTGCCATATACAAGAAAAACATGACACTATTCCCTTCGATTATTATTACCCTGAAAACTGGATTATGGTCGAAATCAAGAACTTGCAGACGAAACAGTATGCTTCTAAAGCATTGTTCGCAAAGGGTGCCGGACAGGAAATTTTGAACAAAATGGTATCCCCAGACGAGTATTACACTGCATTTAAAGAAGACGAAAATGCCTTACCGTGGACTCCAAGCGAGTAAATTAAATACGGATTATAGATGAAGTTGCTATTTTTGCCAACGGAAAATCGCCCCTTATGACAAAACGGTTATATATATCCGTGCTGGGGGCACGGTATCTTAGTGACCCCACATCAGCGACCGAAGGGAGCGCAGTATGGAGAAGGACGTGCACACGTAGGAGCCTGCGTGTCGGAGACACGCTACAATTCCGAAAAAAGACTATCTTTGCCAATGAGAAAAATCTCCAATGAAAAAGCGATTGTATATATCGACAATTCTGCTACTTGCCAGCATATTCGGGCTTCGTGCGCAGGCTCCCGGCCAACGGGATCTCTTGGAGCGGGCGTATGAAACAAAATCGTATGACCTTCTGGAACAGTTCTTTGGCAACTGGCAGAAGGAATATGCTGATAATGAGGCAGAAGCACCCGACAAATGGGTCGCGGAGGCGCACAAGGTGTTCGCCGCCATCTGTAGTCCGGAATTCGCATCACATAATGGATTAGTCATTCGAGATTCCATCCTTGTTGTACAATCTACGTTAGATAAAATCGGTTATGTGAAAGGAAATTCCAAGTATTTCCAACATGGCAATCTGGATGAAACAAAATTCATTATAGTGGATTCCGCCGTAGATTTCCGACCTAATCCGCATCTTGAAAATCATTCAATTGTTTTTCTGACTGAAGATTATAGGGTATTGCTGAAAGACTATGTATCGACATTTTCGCCACTGCAGATTGAGGAGACGTTTGATGATTGGGAATTGATCGAAACGGATAGTATATGGACTCTAACTGGCGATGAAGTAGAACCTTATGATGAACTTAAAGAACGACTTGATTCGCGACGGGATAGAGCATCTTTTTTGAGACATTATGCAGATGCTTTTTGCCTTCATTTTTTGTCGTTCAATTACACAGTTGAACCTTTTATTATTGTTGAGAAAATAATCTTTGATAAATCTCTTCAATTTGCTGTGGTGATATATGGTGAATGTATTAGCGGGCGAACCGTAGTACTTCGAAAAGAAGGTGACGAATGGAACTTTGATCATGTAAAAGAAATGTGGATTGAATAATTGGTTATGCTTGTTTTTCCCACGGCCCCGTGCCGGAGGCACGCCATTTTATTAACCCCACACAAGCGTAACGAAGTGGAGCGCAGTGTGGGGGAGAGAGCGTGCGCACGTGGGATCCTGCGTGTCGGAGGCACGCCACAATTCCGAAAAAAGACTATTTTTGCCAATTAATCCTAACAACAATGAAAGAAAAACGGCAATTTTTCGCACCCGGGCGCGTGAATCTTATCGGTGACCATACCGACTATAACGGCGGACTGGTTTTCCCCGCCGCCCTCAACATGGGCACCTGTCTGACGATTGGTCCGGCGGAGGACGATTGTTTTCACTTCTCCTCCGAGAATGATCCCGCTGCCTTTTCTTTCCGAAAAGAGGAACTGGCACAACGGCAGCATAGTTGGGTGGATTATCCTTTGGGTGTGCTCAAAGAGTTTTCTGACAGGGGATTATCTGTGCCTGGTGCTCATTTCCACTATCGGGGTGACTTGCCCATTGGCGCGGCGTTGTCCTCCTCGGCTTCCATTGAGATGGTGACGGCTGTCGCCCTCAATGCGCTTTGCGGAGAACCCTTCACTATGTTGGATCTCGTAAAGATGGCCCAGCACGCGGAGAACGACTTTGTGGGGATGAACTGCGGCATTATGGACCAGTTTGCTTCGGGCTTTGGAAAGAAAGATTGCGCTATTGCATTGGATTGCAACATGTTGGAGTACGAGCACGTGCCGTTGGAGATGCGCGGGCTGAAGTTTGTTATCGCCAACACGAACAAGAAACGCGGACTCGTGGATTCGGCCTACAACCAGCGGAGAAGCGAATGCCAGCAGGCGTTGGAGATCATCCGTGCGCACCGGCCGGTTGATTGTCTTTGCCAACTTACTATGGATCAATTCGATACGGTCGCGCCGTATCTTACGGGCAATGTGCTCAAGCGGGCGCGTCACGCGGTGCGCGAGAACGAGAACGTGCGCGAGGCCGTCACCGCGCTCAAGGCCGGCGACATGGTCCGTTTCGGGCAGCTGATGAACGCCTCGCACGCTACCTTGCGCGACGACTACGAGGTCACCTGTCCCGAACTGGATTTCCTCGCGGAGCAGGCACAGCAGTTTCCCGGCGTGCTCGGCAGCCGCATGACCGGCGCGGGCTTCGGCGGCTGCACTGTCACGCTGATTTCGGAAGACCAAATGGAGGCGTTTGTCGAAACCCTCGGCAAGGCATACGAGGAAAGATTCGGCATGCGTGCGGATTTCTATGTGGCGGAAATCGGCGACGGGGCAGGAGAAAAATGAGAGAGGAAATGAAACCGAAAGCTAATCATTGTTAGTATAAAAAACCAAAGAGCCAAAGTGGGATACGATTGTGATGACCAATTTCAATTTCATCTACGGCCAAAAAACTATCTTTGATATCTTTTATTTGACTGAAATCTTTTCCTTTGCCTCCAACCTCGAATATCCATTTTCCGTTGACAAGAAAATCGCCGAAGGACGGTAAGATCAATTCATTTTCCACTTGAAGTTGCTGGCTGAAAAATGTTTCACGCAACGTGCCAGTATCTACTCGCGGACTGAGGGCATACATCAGGTTACTATCGCTTAAGTAGAGTTTGTCAGGTTTTGGCAGATGTTTCAAACTTTTTGTCTCTCGTGTTAGTAAAGTCAATAGTCCCGCTTGTTCCAAAAGATACAACATTTTCAGTCCTTGTTCCCTATTGGTCTCCAACTGACTATAAAGCATTGACATGTTGGGAGTTTGAGGGACGCGAGCTGCGAGAATCATCAGCATCTGCTTGATTTTCTGTATTGTGGAAAAAGAAATGTCGGTCAATTGTGGCAAATCATTCTCCAGAGTCATGCGAACGGCATCTTGAAGGCGCAGCAGGAATCCGTCACCCTCTTCTTGATAAAACGGGTAACAACCATGTCGCAAATAGTTCTCGAAAGCCGGCAGGACCTTGATATGTGAAACAATATCCGCTGCAATGTCCGTGTGCTGGTCCAACAACTCTTGGAGACCGTACGACGGCCCGCTGTAAAGTCCTTCCATCTCCAAAAACTCCCTGAATGAAAGGCGTGGAAGTTCATACACCCTCTGGCGACGCGACAAATCCTTTCCTTGAGTGTCCATCTTCAACATGGAAGACCCTGTGTAGCAAATTTTCAAGTCTGGATAGTCATCGTATAGATTCTTCAGGATTGTCTGCCAATTGTGAAGATAATGTATCTCGTCCAAAAAGACATGACTGCCACCATGCGTGTAGTGGTATTCCACCAATGAGACAAGCGAGTTTGTTTCAAACCAAATGTTGTCCAACGACACATAAAGGATTTTCGATTTATCTGGAATCGACTCCTTGATGTATTGCAACAGCATCGTGGTTTTGCCTACTCCTTTGCAACCTTTAATGCCAATCAAACGGTTGTCCCAGTTGATTTTCTTATACAATGAGCGGTGAAAAACCGTTTTAACAGCATCGATTTTACGACGCGACACCTGATAGAGATATTCTACATTCTGCAGTTCCATAGAACATATTATTTTGCCGCAAAAATACAAAAAATCTTTCAAGATTGAAAATTTTAAAAAAATAAATCTTTTAGAATTGAAAAATGCGAAAAAAGAAAAATACTATTTTTGCCAACAATAATTTAAAAGAGTATGAATAGGCATTTTTCTCGGATTCAAATTATACTGATGATGCTCTGCATCTGTATCTTGCATCCTGTCGCCAAGGCAGGAAACGGACCGAAAGACCCCCTCAAATGCACGGCTCCCGCCTATCTGAAGCCGGGCGACAAAGTGGCACTCATTTCCCCTTCCTACTACAGTTCCACGGAAAACACCCGCAAAGCGGCCAAGGTGCTGCGCAGCTGGGGTTTCAAACCCGTCATCGGACCGAATGTGGGTCGTAAACACTTGACCCACTACGCCGGAACGGATGACGAACGGCTGTCAGACCTCCGTTGGGCACTCCAAAATCCTGATGTCAAGGCCATTATATGCATGCGTGGCGGCTATGGCACCCTGCATCTGGTGGAGGGTTTACCCTTGCAGGAAATGGCGGCCTCGCCCAAGTGGATTGTCGGTTACAGCGACGTCACCACACTGCTGGATATGGAAGCGAGTGCCGGCGTGATGGGAATCCACGGAGTCATGGGCTGCAATATCGGCGGTCGGGGCGGCGCAGACCTCTCCTGCACGCTTGTGCGCGACCTGCTCGTGGGTAAGGTTCCCCAGTATGAGTTGCCAACCCATCCGCTTAACATTCCGGGCCGTGCCACAGGCACGCTCGTGGGCGGCAACCTCGCCACTTTTGTTCCGCTGTTAGGAACCCGGGCAGATGTTTTCGGCAATTCCGACATTATTCTTTTTGTGGAAGAGGTGGATGAAACGCACCATAGTATCGACCGCCTGTTCAACATCTTGAAAATGAACGGTGTGCTTGCCCGTTGTAAAGGCATCATCTTAGGCGATTTCACCGACTGCAAAAACGATGTCGGCTACGAAAGTGTGGAAGCGATGCTGCGCGAGTACATCGCCCCGTACAACATCCCGTTGCTCTGCGGCTTCCCCGCCGGCCACGAGAAAGTGAACTTGCCCCTCGTGATGGGCGCGCCGGTTACGCTCGACGTGCGTGTGGACGGCGCTACGCTCACTTTCAACATTCCAGGCAAGCAGAAAACCGTGCGCACCGAAGGACTGCGTCCGCTTCAGACAGACAAACCCGAACAGGATGCCAGTCAGTTCGTGAACATTACCGACGTGGTGCCAGATGCCATTCTGGAAATTCGCTATTTCAGTACCTATAACTTTGTGGGTCAGCGTATTGACGGATACGAGCAACCAACAGCCCTGATGACGAAGCGCGCCGCCGATAGTCTCAAGGCTGTGAGCGACGACGTGATGCGCTTGGGCTACCGACTGAAGATCTATGACGCCTACCGTCCACAGATGGCGGTTGACCATTTCGTGCGCTGGGCTGCTGACATCCCCGACACGTTGATGCGGCGGTATTTCTACCCTGAAGTGGACAAAAGTTTGCTTTTCGATCAAGGGTATATTGCAGCGAAGAGCGGTCACACGCGTGGCTCCACCGTTGACCTCACCCTTTTCGACATGGCCACGGAAAAGGAAGTTGATATGGGCGGCACTTTTGACTGGTTTGGAAAGGAGAGCCATCCTGATTTCGGCGGCAACCCGGAGACGGGCGTTTATGACGGGAAACCGTCGCCCGCGGGCCGTACCATCACCGAGGAGCAGTTCCGCAGCCGTATGATCCTGCGTGCGGCGATGCTGCGCCACGGCTTCAAACCCATCGATGAAGAGTGGTGGCACTTTACCCTGAAAGACGAGCCCTATCCGGGGACCTATTTCGAGTTCCCGGTGATGAAAATCGAGTAAATCACAAATCTTCGGCTTGACAACACATCCAATGGTATATAAATCATTGACAACAGGGATCAAGCCCAAACAATAAATTATAGATGATGAACAAAAAAATGAAAGACATTTACCTTGCGGGAGGCTGTTTCTGGGGAACGGAACACTTCTTCAAGCAAGTGGAAGGCGTTGTGGAAACCGAAGTAGGATTCGCTAACGGACATACGGAAAACCCGACCTACAAGGAGGTCTATACCGATGAAACGGGCTATGCCGAGACTGTCCACGTGCGATATAATCCCGATGTGGTGAGTTTGAAGTTTCTGCTGCAGATGTTTTTCAAGGCCATTGATCCTGTGAGTCTGAACAAGCAGGGGCACGATGAGGGGACACGCTATCGTACGGGCATTTATTACACAGATGCAGAAGACTTGCCTGTAATCGACAAAGTATATGCCGATGAGCAACAGCAGTACAACCAACCGTTGGCCGTGGAGAAGCAGCCGCTGGAACGATTCTTCACCGCGGAGGAGTACCACCAAGATTATCTCGACAAGAATCCCGATGGCTACTGTCACTTGCCCCAGTCGCTCTTTGAATTTGCAAGAAAGGCGAAAGACAAACATCCCAGAAGAGGAACAGATCCATTATGATATATAACAGATTGTCTTTCTGATTGCGGACAAAATTTTAAATTAAGATAAAAAAGAAGAGACGCGCCATAGCACGTCTCTTCTTTTTACGAAAGGATCGTATGTTTGCTTACCAGGCGAACAGCGGTCTGTCGTGCATCATGTCGTTGACCTGCTTGCGGGTCTTGGCGATGAGCTCTTCGTTCTCCACGTCGCAGAGGATGTTGTCAATCATCTCGACGATGCCGTCCATGTCACCCTCTTTGAGGCCACGGGTGGTGATGGCGGGCGTACCCACGCGCAGACCGGAGGTCTGGAAGGCGGAACGGGTGTCGAACGGGACCATGTTCTTGTTGATGGTGATGTCGGCTTTGACCAGCGTGTTCTCGGCCACCTTGCCGGTGAGTTCCGGGAATTTGGGACGGAGGTCGATAAGCATCAGGTGGTTGTCGGTGCCGTTGGAGATCACCTTGTAGCCTCTCTTGACGAAAGATTCGGCCATGGTGGCGGCGTTGAGTTTCACCTGTTTCACATATTGGGCATACTCGTCGGTGAGGGCCTCGCCGAAAGCGACGGCCTTGGCGGCGATGACGTGCTCCAGCGGACCGCCCTGCACGCCCGGGAAGACGGCGGAGTCAAGCAGCTGCGACATCATCTTCACCACGCCCTTGGGAGTGGTCTTGCCCCACGGGTTCTCGAAGTCCTTGCCCAACATGATAAGACCGCCGCGAGGACCGCGGAGGGTCTTGTGGGTGGTGGTGGTCACGATGTGGCAGTGCTCCACAGCGTTGTTCAACAGACCCTTGGCGATAAGACCGGCCGGGTGGGAGATGTCGGCCATCAGGATGGCACCGATCTCGTCGGCAATCTTGCGCATCCGTGCCCAGTCCCAATCACGGCTATAGGCGGAGGCACCGCCGATGATCAGTTTCGGACGCTCACGCAGCGCCACTTCCTCCATCGTGTCGTAGTTGATGCAGCCCGTAGCCTCATCCACCATGTAAGCCACCTGATGGTAGAGGATGCCGGAGGAGTTGACGGGAGAACCATGGGAGAGGTGTCCGCCGTGGTTCAGGTCAAGACCCATGAAGGTGTCGCCCGGTTGCAGGCAGGCTAACAGCACGGCCATGTTGGCCTGTGCGCCGGAGTGCGGCTGCACGTTGGCCCACTCGCAGCCGAAGAGCTGTTTCACGCGGTCGATGGCGATCTGCTCGCTCTGGTCCACCACCTGGCAGCCGCCGTAGTAGCGCTTGCCGGGCAGACCTTCAGCGTATTTGTTGGTCATCACGGAACCCATGGCCTCCATGACCTGCGGGCTCACAAAATTCTCGGAAGCGATCAATTCGATGCCGTTGGTCTGGCGTTGACGCTCCTGTTCGATGAGATTGAAAATCTGTTCGTCTCTTTTCATATTATAATTGATTGATTGTTAGATTGTATCTTCTTTTTTCAGAACAGCGGCAAAGATATAAAAAATACTTTAATGGACCTGCAAAAAGTGTATCTTTGCCGCGTAATTCTGGCAATGATATGGAAGATTTGGAAATGATGACGTTAAGTGCTTTGTTTTTAGACCGTGACGGCGTGGTCAACGAGCAGATTGTGGACGGCTATGTCATGCGTTGGGAGGATTTTGTCTTCAAAGAGGACGTCTTTGAGGCGCTGCGGCTCTTGCGCGGGAAGTGCGACCGCATGCTGCTGGTGACCAACCAACAGTGCGTGGGGAAGGGACTTTGCACGATGGCGGATATCGAGCTTATCCATGCGCGTATGCAGGCGGAGTTGCGCGAGCATGCGAGCGCCTTCGACCGGATATATTGCTGTCCCCATCTTGCGGCTGAAAACTGCTCGTGTCGGAAGCCCCGTCCCGGTATGGCGGTACAGGCTTTTGCTGATTTCCCCGACGTGGATCCGGCCCGCTCGGTGATGGTGGGTGACAGCCTGTCGGATATGCGTTTTGCGCAGAATGCCGGCCTGATTCCTGTGCATGTGGGGGCGAAACGTGAGATGGAATTCGATGAGATCCAGAAGATTACGCCGTATCATTTTGAAACGCTGCTTGATTTTGCCCGTTTTCTACATACCCCTCAACTATGATCTCCCGCCTGCTGATATACCTTTTCTGCTATCCGTTGGCGATGTTGCCGATGTGCCTTCTCTATGGGCTGGCTGGTCCGCTGTATGTGGTGTTGAACTATGTGATACGTTACCGGCGCAAGGTGGTTGACCGGAATCTGCGCAATTCCTTTCCTGAAAAATCCGACACGGAAATCTGCCATCTGCGCAACCAATACTATTGGCATCTCTCACAGATCGTTGTGGAGATGATTAAGATGCTGGTGATGAGCCGTCGCAATCTGAAACGCCGCTATCACTGTTCAAACCCCGAACTTGTAAATCAATATTTCCGGCAGGGCAAAAGTGTCATTCTGATGTCGTCGCATTTCAACAACTGGGAATGGATGATTTTGGCGTTGGATGAGATGTTCGAACACCATGGGGTAGGGGTGGGCAAAGCCAACTCCGACAAGGGGTTTGAGAAGACCGTCAATCGCGCCCGCACCCGCTATGGCACGGAGGTGGTCTTCGCTGACACGGTGCGTGAAACCTTTGAACGGTATGATAGCCAGCATGTTCCGGTTGCCTATATGATGCTCAGTGACCAGTCACCCAACAGCAAGAAGCGTTGCTATGTGACCCGTTTTCTGAACCAGACCACGGGGGTGATTTTCGGGGCGGAGCATTTTGCCTGCAAGTATGACATTCCCGTGCTCTATTACGAGGTGGTGCGGGAGCGGATGGGGCACTATCGTGTGGATGTGCAGGTGATTGCCGAGCATCCTGCTGAATGTGAGCCGTATGCCATCACCCAAACATACGTGGAACTCCTCGAGAAGACGATCCGCACCAATCCCGCCTGCTGGCTCTGGAGCCACCGCCGCTGGAAATTTGTTTTCGAAGAAGATTAAAGCCCCTTCCACCTCCTTGTCGTTGATGAAGATGGTTGTCCTGCGGTAGGAACAGATGCCGCCTCACATGCCCTACGTCCCGACAGGGACGAAAGCTTGGTAGAAACAGGCCCCCCGCATGCACAAATGCCCCGGTAGGGGCAAAAGCTCGGTAGGACAAATGCCGCCGCATGCCCCACGTCCCGACTGGGACGGAAGCTCGGTAGGAACAGATAATGAATAGCAATGTTTTGGCCTCTCGCAGACGAATCAGGACAGGCCGACGGCCTGTCGGGGTGGGTAACGATGGGGCCGCCGCACACAATATCGCGGCGCGGCAGGCACGTGTCACGGAGAACGGGGAGAGACCGCCGCGAAAAGGACGGCATTGGCTGGCGGGAAACACGGGCTTAGCATTTGTTTGCTCGTGTTTATGACATATGCACGTATCTGTACGACAATTGAGCTGATAGTTGTCAATGTGTGTTTTTTTGAGAATTCATGTAGATACAATAGATTTGTCAAGGTGAAAGTTGTATTTTTGTTGGCACAAAACTGACATCAAATTTATGAAACGCTTAAAGCTGCAAGAAACTTCAAATATTCTGGTCTCGCGGAATCTCCCGTTTACGCCCAATGTGCACGACGTTTTTTTCGTGAATACGGGACGCGCTTCGATTGTTAACTTCTTTTTCCAACATCATTACGATGAAATAAGCCGATGTTTCCCTGATTACACTCTACTGTATGGGCCGCGAATGGATAAAGGTGTTGTGAACGAGGATACTATACGATATATGTTTCCATATAGGAAATCCAAAGAGCCGGTGGTGTTGGATGAATTTGACACTTCGATATTTTTGCAATATCTGGAAGAAGGGGATATCTCGGGACCTTCGTTGTTGCATTATAGACCGTATTCGCCGGAGCACGAGTGTTATGGAAAAAACTATTATTTTTCAGTTGCTAAGCTGAATACGAATCTGTTAGGAGGCTTGTACAAACAGGTGTTTGCCTATTTCCAGGCGTTGAGCACAATCCCGATATATTATGGTGAAGCATGTGCGCAGGTGTGCATGTGTCCGGCGGATATTAGTCGGGAGGAAGCGTTGCGTGAGAATGCTGATTTGCAATTTGAATCCAGCTCCAAGAAATTGCTGAAGGAGGCGGAGGAACGTATTCTCGAGCTGCGGCGGCGCGGAGTGCAGCTGGACAGGCTACGCGCTCTAATTGATGAGAAACCGTTGTTGAGCCGGCTGGTCGTAACGCGTGACTATAAGATTATGCTGCCCGATTATGGGGATGTGGAGATTGAGATGCCACCCTTGCCAAAGGCCGTATTCATGCTCTTTTTGAGGCATCAGGAAGGCATTGTGTTCAAGGAACTTAGCGATTTCTACCCGGAATTGCTTTCGATTTACAGACAAATCAGTCCGAGAATAGAAGATGAAGCCATCCGACAGAGTATCCGGGATTTGACGGACCCAACCAAAAACTCCATCAATGAGAAGTGTGCGCGCATCCGGGAGGCATTCTTGTTGAAAATTGACGATGCGTACGCCCGCCACTACTATGTCACGGGCAAACGTGGCATGCCGAAGCGTATAATCTTGCCTCATAACATGATAGAGATCCGATAGTCCGTTCCGTTTGCAAGCCTTGTGAAAAAGGAATAGGCATTACCCTATCCAGTATTTTTGCCGCGGGAATGACAAATTGTTTTCCTGAAATCTAAAGTAAAAAAATGTTTTACAAAAAAACTATTGGAAATGGCAAAAATTTTAAGAAAATCATCTGGAAGGAAAGGGGAAAAGACTGAAAATAAAAAAGTTGTTGAATCTAAAACAACCCGATTCGAGGTCCCGGAAGTGGACGGCAGGTTGGATATGGTGATTGCGTTCGATACCACCGGCTCCATGGCCAGGTATATTGACGATGTGCGGAAACAGGTTTCGGAACTCGTTCCGCGGCTATTCGATGCCAATTCGGATCTGCGGATAGGGGTTGTGGCGTTTGGGGATTATTGCGATATGGTGGATGCAGAGACCTTTGGAAAGGCGTATCAGTGTTTGCCGTTGACAGATAATGAAAACGGGATTATGCGTTTTATCAGGGAATCGCAGGATACCGATGGTGGTGATGGTGATGAATTTTATGAATTGGTAATCAAGAAGATAATAGAAGAAACCCCATGGCGCGAAAGCTCTACCAAGGCGGTGCTGCTGATTGCGGATGCAGCGCCTCACGAAGTGGGATACTCATACGGGAAAATCGTGAGAAACAGCAATATTGACTGGGAAACGGAGGCTCGCAAAGCAGCGGAGAAGGGAATCAAGTTTGACACGGTATCCATTCATGGTTTGGCATGGTATGAGATGCTTTCCAAGATTACGGGCGGAGTGAGCGTCCCGTTCAGAAGTGATGACAGGACTGCGGATCTGATTGAGGCGGCGAGCCTTTCCCGTGGTGGTCGCAGGTCGCGCGAAATCTTTGCCTCCAAAGTGTGCTGTTGTCAGGCCTCTGGCGATGTGGAGATGTCGTCGGTATATCGGGAGTATGCGAAAATCAACAAGAAGAAGCGGGCGGAAGATCTAGGTGTCGATGAGGAGGATCTACCCTTCTGATTTTATATTAATTAGAATTATTGTGGTGGCCGTTTTTTAATGGTTGTATAGATTTATGTACTTATTCTAATGGAATTAAACGAGATAATGGAGTTTTCCTCCAGCAAAGAAATGAGGCCCATAGTCACTGGCTTTAGAGATCTTGACCATGTAATTGGCGGCTTGCGGATAAGGGAAATAACGACTGTTGCCGGCCGTCCTGGAATGGGGACGACGGCGTTTTGCGTATCCTTGCTGCGCAATATTGGGGTGGTTCAGAAAGTACCCTCGGCCTATTTTTCGCTTGAGTTGAATGAGATTGAGATTGTGAGGAGGCTGAAGGCCTCTCTGGTAGATTATTGGGAGGATGACCCATACAGACATGAGGGCAAGAGGCTCCCAAGCAAGGTGGTAGAGGATTTAGAGGCGGCCGGCTTTCGTCATCTGCAAGAAGGGGACAGGTCTTGGTGTGATCAGGATATGAATCAGGCTAAGACAGCCATCAAACTGATGAAAGAGGCCCCGGTGTGGATAGAGCACGACTTGGGCGTGACCATGGATGAGATTGTCAGTCGTATGGAGCATCTGCATCAGGAGAACCATGTGCGTATTTTCTTTGTTGACGGTCTGAAAGAGATTATGTATGCTACGAAACGCGAGGAGTTGTCGCAGGAGATTATAAAGTTGCGTCAAGCGGCCATCCGATTGAAGGTGGCAGTCGTTATAACCGCCCCATTAAATCGTTCTGTGGAATACCGTAAAATACATCGTCCCAGGTTAAGCGATTTGAAAGACTGGGGACACATTATGGTCTATTCCTCCATGATAATATTCATATATCGTCCTGAATACTACTTGATAAGAACATTTGAAGACGATACCACTGCTGTAAACATGGCTGAGATCATGGTGGAAAAGAGCTGCTATAGCAGGACCGGCTATATTCGAATGCATTTTGACAATCATGCCAGTTTCCGGGATGAGAATTATGATGAGGATAACGGGTCGTTGCTGGCGGATCATCCGATGCCTTTTAGTGAGCCAAACAGAAGTTTCGGGTAAAGCGAAAAATACTATTTTTGCAAACCTAAACAACGAATTCCCACTATGGCCCAATGGAGTAAAATACAGATAAAACGTGAAAACGGAGAACTGGCGGCTGCCCAGGCTCCGATTATTGTCTCTGCAAGCCGCAGCACCGACATACCCGCCTTTTATGCCGACTGGTTTTTCCACCGCCTGATGGTGGGCTATTCCGCGTGGACCAATCCCTTCAACGGCGTGAGGAGTTTTGTTTCGTACGAGAAATGCCGTTTCATCGTCTTCTGGTCCAAGAATCCTGAACCGCTGTTAAAACATCTTGATGAGTTGAAGGATAGAAACATCGATTGCTATATCCAGTACACGTTGAATGATTATGAAAAGGAGGGTTTGGAAAAGGGTGTTCCGTCTTTGGAGAAAAGGATTGACACGTTTAAAAGGCTGGTGGACAAATTGGGCAAAGGCCGTGTGATATGGCGTTTCGACCCACTGATCCTGACGGACCGGATAGGAATAGACGATTTGTTGAGGAAAATTGAAAACCTTGGCGACCAGTTGCAAGGCTACACGGAGAAGCTCGTTTTCAGTTTTGCCGATATCGCTTCATACCGGAAGGTGAAGGCTAATCTGGAAAAAAGCCATGTGAATTATCAGGAATGGACGGAACCGCAGATGGAGAAGCTTGCCCATCAGCTTTCCGTATTGAATCAAAAATGGCATTATAAATTGGCCACTTGCGGCGAAAAGATTGACATTGACCAATATGGGATCCTGCACAACCGCTGTGTGGACGATGATTTGATGATCCGTTTCGCCTACCATGACAAGGTTTTGATGGACTTTCTCGGTGTGGAGGTAAAAACGATTGAAAACTCCTTGTTTGGTGCGGAGCCGATACCGGACAGGGCCATTATGCTCAGTGAGACACAATATGCTGTTAAGAAAAAAGACAATCGCGACAAAGACCAGCGGCAATTCTGCGGCTGCATGGTAAGCAAGGATATTGGCGAGTACAACACCTGCCCGCACCTGTGCGAGTACTGCTACGCTAATACGGGCAAAGAGGTGGCGGTGAGGAATTGGGAACAGGCAAAAAGAACCAATTGGAACTCAGAAACGATAACGGGGAAATAGCATGATTATAGAACAAAACACCAACTACGCGTATAAGTTGAAATACATGGATAATCCATCTTTCGACAAAGTGAGGGATTTGTCCACCAGATTCTACCGCGAACTGCCGCAAGCCTTGCAGGACGAACTCTTTGAGGCATTGAATCGAGGCATTGACATCTTGGATTCCGAGCCTCAAATGACAGCCTATCTTTATGCTTTCGGCATGATGCACCAGGCCAAGTTGCAATATGCTTTCGGCAAATTGCCGGACGAATTTTTATCACAAACGGAAATTGAAATCATAGATTATGGTTGTGGGCAGGCTATTGGCACAATGTGTTATGCGGATTTTCTCCGTACAAACGGATACTCACAAAAGGTGACGAGCATCACGTTGATCGAGCCCTCCGAAATCTGCCTGAAACGTGCTGCACTCCATGCCTCAGTGTTCTTCCCGGATGCCGAAATCAAAACGGTGAACAAAACATTTGACGATTTGTTGGAAGATGACATTGTTTGCCGCGAGGAAACACCCACTCTGCATATTCTATCCAATGTGCTGGATATAAAAGGCTTCAACCTTGAAAAATTCTCCGGCTTGATAAAAGACAGTTTGAAAGGGTATAACCAGTTTCTCTGCGTGGGGCCGTATTTCGGCTCTTCCGATAAAACCAAACGGATGGAAGAATTTTGCTCCTTGTTAGAAGGAGAACAGGGATATTATGATACTTTTGAACAAAACGAACTCGTAGAAGACAAGACCTGGACCGCACAAATATTGTGTTTTCCTATAGGAAGATTGGATGTGCATTTGTCAACGGAAGTGACGGAGGAAGATATGGCAAATGCTATTGAGTATGAACACGGTATCAAATATAGTGCTGATGGGGAAAAAATATTAAAATGTGTAAATTCGTTAAAAACATATAAGATAAAAGAAAATACAAAAGTGATATGTAACTACACCTTTGAGTGTTGTCGCTCCTTGCAGCAAATCAGCATTCCAGATTCGGTTATCCATATTGGAGAAGATGCGTTTTTTGAATGTAAATCCTTAAAGCATATAACAATTCCCAATTCCGTTACTTACATAGGAAGTCGGGCTTTTTCTTATTGTGAATCCTTGCAACAAATCTCCATTCCTGATTCAGTTGTCTCTATTGGGGAGGGCGCTTTTTCGAGTTGTAAATCCTTGCAAAG
>JBGUMF010000046.1:0-5551 GCA_045116675.1 Bacteroidales bacterium | reverse complement strand
GGCACAAGCCCATCAAAACCAGAATGTATATAATATATATTGTATGTCGGGTTGCTTTCAAATCCACTATAACAATTTTAACGCCTTCTTGATCAAGTCTTCCACAGACAGATTCAAACCTTCTGCCTTGATGATTTTGTCCAACACGGCTTCTGCGCCGGTTTTTGGGAATCCCAAGGCCAATAAGGCAGATAACGCTTCATATTTATTATTATTGTATGAGACTGAAATTTTTGATTCGACGGACCAGTTTGCCTTTTTGGTTTTGTCTTTCAGCTCTATGATCACCCGTTGGGCGGTCTTGGCCCCGATGCCCTTGATGGACTGAATGGCGCGCACATCTTCCGTGGCGATGGCGTTCAGCACCTCGCCCACACTCATGGAGGATAGGATCAGGCGGGCGGTGTTCGGTCCGATGCCGTTCACGGAGAGCAGGAGTTTGAAAAGCTCGCGCTCCTCTTCGTTTATGAAGCCGTAGAGGATTTGGGCGTCTTCTTTTATAATATAATAGGTAAGCAGGGTGATCTCTTCATCGTCTTTCAGCTGGGAATAGGTGGCGAGGGATATGTTGATGTAGAATCCGATGCCGCCCGCCGTCTCAATGATGACGTAGGCGGGATTCTTTTCGACCAGTTTTCCTTTTATATAACTTATCATATTATGAGGATAATAAAGCGCAAAAATACAAAATCAGAAGGTACCTATTACGAAAAAACAACGTTGTTATCAACAACGTTGTTTTAAGTACTGCGTACGAGAATCGAACTCGTATTGCAAGATTGAGAATCTTGATTCCTAACCGTTAGAAGAACGCAGCAGGATTTGAGGCTGCAAAGATACATTTTTTTTGAAATGACAGCGTCTTATCCGATAAAAAAATAGGAGGATGTTTCGCATCCCCCTATTTTAAAGTATAATGGTGTTATAAAATGTTAGCGTACAATGAATTTGTACACGGCATTACCCTTCTCGCTTTCCAGATTCAGGAAGTACACGCCTTTTGACATGTTGTTGACAGGAATGGAGAACAGCTGTTCGTTGCCGTTGTGGTTGAAACGGTCGGAGAAAACCACCTTGCCCGTTACATCCACCACCTTGGCGTGGATGGTCTGAGCCTCATTGGTGGTGATGGCGACGTTCAATTTTTCGGAGGCCGGATTCGGGTAGAGGTTCACATCTTCGAAAGAATTGCGGTCGTTCACACCGTAAATCTGCCAGTAGCCGAGTTCGAAGCCGGTGCCCTGCTCCCAGGTGTCGGATACAAACTTAACAAGCAGTTTGGACTTGTCCACATTGAAAGCGGTGTTCAATGCAGGCATGTTGTAAATGTCGTAACGGGTAACGAAGGCCGGGTTGTTGGCATCCGTATAATCATAGATGTCCACAAAGTCTCCGGCTGCCAGATCGAACTTTTCAAAGGCGAACGTATAACCGGCAGAGTAGGGTACGCGGAGAACCCATGTGCAGATGGTGTTGGGGCGGTAGGGGTTGTTGTTGCCCACTTCGTTGCCAGCCTTGTCCGTCATAACATCATGCCAGTTGCTCGTGAAGACATCCGCTTCGCTACAGGTGGAAAATGAGTTTTTGAAAGCACTCACAGTGTAGTTGAGAACAAATCCGTAGTCGGTTTCAGAGTTCTCGGCGGAGTTGAACACCACCAGTACGCTGTCGCTCTTGACATTGAAGGCCACAGGCAGGTTTTCGCCGGGGAAGTCGCCGTGAATGGCATCGCCATTGGGGGAGTAATCGTTGCAGGCAGACATACGATAGTTGCCGGAAACTCTTTTCTTGATACCACTGGTTTCGGTGGGGCCGTTGTAAACAATGACCTCGTCACTAGCTTTGAGTTTGATCTTGGAGAAGGTGAACGTGTAGGTATCGGCATCCGGGCATGCAATCATCCAGGTGCGGTGTGAGTTTTTGGCATACTTCACGTGTCCGGCACCATCACTAATGGTACCTGCAGAAGAGGTTACACGGCTGTTACTGATGGCCGGCTTGGCCACGGAGGCAGAATCACCCGGGAATAGCTTGATGAGCATCCTTTCAGAATCTTTCAGATTGAAGTTCCCGTATGATGCGGACACTTGGTTGGTGAGCAGGAAATAGCCGTTGCCGCTGCCGCCCCAACCCCAGTTGGTGTGGAAATAGGTGGCGTCGTGGATGTTCTGGGTGGTAACAGACGAATCCAGAACAGAAATGGTTTGGTTGACGTAAACTATTGAGTCGTGTCCGAGAATGGTGTCAATGATGGTGACAGGTGTCGTAATCGTATTGATGGAGTCGATCACAATGTTGTTCAAGCTGTCAAGATGGGAGATGGTGTCGTAAGTGATGACAGTCTCCGTGTGCGTCAGCGTGTCATAGAGGGTGACGGTTTGAGGTACGGAAATCGTCGAGTCATGGGTGTAGTTGGTGGTGGTGTAGGTGGTGTCGTACAAGGTCGTATAACCATCCACAATCCAAGCGTGTCCACCCGTGACGGTGTCCTCACAGGTACCGGCGAAGAAGATAGGATGACGGGCATCCAATTCTTCTTTGGCCATGTCAATCCACTTGTGTGCTGTGGCGGAAGAAGTCACAACATCTGTGATTTCTTTGTATTGGGCTGCCTGTGAGTAGGAAAAATAATTCTGCATGGCTTCCAAAGCTTTGTCGGTTTGGGAACCGGAACCGCCGGAACCACTTACGGAACCGTATTTCATATCCACGGCAACACCGCAATGATAGAGAAGCTTGGCCAATTCACCATGATAGGTTTTTCCGTGTTCGTCAATCGTCTTGGGCATGGCATCGTAGTTGTAATGGCTGGTGCCGAAATTCACATCCTGCAGGGGGAATGTGTAGAGAAGATCGCCGTCATCGCTCATTTCTCTCGGAATGTACATGTGGCGGCCATAGCCTTGGGTGGGATAGCGATAGTAGTTCATGATGTTACCCATTGTAACGGCCACACAACCGACCATAGAACGGCAGTCATTGTTGGCATAACCTTCCGCATATTGGGCGTAAGGAGTGGCAGGGCAATATTGGTTGTAATACGGGAATTGGTCCCACTCGGTGGTGATCAGAGGCTCCATGTAAGGACTCTTTTTCACTGCTTTGGTGTTGAGGGTGAAGGTTTTATAACGGTCCCAATCTGCCTTTTTAGCAATGGAGGCTTCGGGATTCTGAATCAGATAGGAAATCTGTTTCGAGAATTTATCGGCATAAAAGTCTGCACCAGTGCCGGTTTGATAGTTGCTTTCCAGCGAGTAGGCCAATACAGGAGAAGCCAACTCGGTGGCGGAAATGATGATGAATCCTTTTTCCCCTACTTGGAAACGGTAGAAAAGAGGATTGCCTTCCTCGTCATACTGCGTGTAGGTCAGTGTGAGCTCGAGGTTCTGAGCATCCATGGAACCCATACGCTCCGAGAGGAAGTTCCGGGAAACCTTCATGGCTTCAGAAACGGGCACGACATTCGTGGCGTATCCCATGAAGATCAGCGCCACTAATGAGAACAAAAGAATAAATTTTTTCATACTAGTATTGTTTAATATTAAATTTCGTAAAAGTCGCCAAAAATACAAAAAAAATACAAAATGAACTTTTTGATGGGCGGAAATTTGTAATGTATTGTCTGTTAATATGTTTAGATATTATGTTGATGGATTTAAACGATTTCCACACCGGGTTTGGCCGTCACTTCCCCGATTTCAAAGGCCTTTTCTCCCAGGGATTCGAACATCTTGCAAACCTCATTGGCATCGGAGGGATGCACCACGAGTATCATGCCGATACCCATATTGAAGATGTTGAACATCTCCCGGTGTTGGACCTTTCCGTACTTTTCGAGGAACGGGAAGATGGGCGGCATTTTCCAGCTGCCTTCGCGGATAAGGATACCCTGTCCGTCGCGGAGCACGCGCGGGATATTCTCGTCGAAGCCGCCGCCGGTGATGTGGCAGATGGCGTGCACGTCCACTTTGGCGAGCACGTCGAGTACGGGACGTACGTATATGCGCGTGGGTGTGAGCAGCACGTTGCCGAGTGTGTCGGGCAGTGTCTCGTATTGGGTGTTGAGGTCCAGCTGGTTGTCTTTGAAGACAATCTTGCGCACCAGCGAAAATCCGTTGGAATGCACTCCGGAGGAGGCCAGACCGATTAGTTTGTCGCCGACCTGCACCTTGGAGCCGTCAATGAGTTTGGATTTCTCCACGGCACCCACCGTGAACCCGGCGATGTCGTATTCGTCTTCGTCGTACATGTCCGGCATCTCGGCCGTCTCGCCGCCGATAAGGGCGCAGTTGGAAAGCACGCAGCCGTCGGCCACGCCTTTGACGATAGCCTCAATTTTAGCCGGGTCATTCTTGCCCACAGCGATATAGTCGAGGAAGAAGAGCGGGGCAGCGCCCTGGGCCAGCACGTCGTTCACGCACATGGCCACGGCATCCTGTCCGATGGTGTCGTGACGGTCCATCATGAAGGCGATTTTCAGCTTTGTGCCCACGCCATCGGTGCCGCTCACCAGAATCGGCTCTTTATAGTTCAGGGAGGCCAGGTCGAACATGCCGCCGAAACTGCCGATGTTGCCCATCATGCCCGGACGGTTAGTGCGGGCAATATGTTTCTTAATCAGTCGTACGGATTCGTAACCGGCTTCCAGGCATACGCCGGCTTCTTCGTATGATTTTGCCATAACAGTTTGTTTTTAAATGATTAACATTGCATCTCCGTAGGTAAGGAAGCGATATTTCTCCGCCACAGCCTCCTTGTAAGCCTTCATCACGAACTCATAGCCTCCGAAGGCGGCCACCATCATCAGCATCGAACTTTGGGAGGCGTGGAAGTTGGTGACCATGGCGTTGCCCACCATGAAATGGTAGGGGGGATAGATGAACTTGTTGGTCCAGGTGTCCACCTTGCCGTTCATCTCGGTGGTCTTGACATGCCCGTTGGCATATACGGACGATTCCAGTGCCTTCATGGTCGTGGTGCCCACCACCACAATGCGGTGGCCCTCGTCCTTGGCTTTGTTGATCTCATCGGCCACGGAGGCTTTGATGATCATGCGCTCGGAATCGGATTTGTGTTTGGAGAGGTCCTCCACGTCGATGTCGTTGAAGTTGCTGAGACCGGCGTGTAGGGTGATATAGGTGCGCTCGATGCCTTTGAGCTCCATCTGTTTCAGCAGGATACGGCTGAAGTGGAAGCCGGCGGCGGGGGCCACTACGGCACCCTCTTCCGTGGCATAAAGCGTCTGGTAGTCGAATTCATCCTCTGGGGCGATTTCACGGAGCCGCTGGATGTCATCGGGCAGCGGGGTGGTGCCGATTTCCATCAGTTTTTTCTTGAAAGCGTCGTGGTCGCCGTCGAACAGGAAGCGGAGCGTGCGCCCGCGGGAAGTCGTGTTGTCAATCACCTCGGCCACTAGACTGTCATCCTCGCAGAAGCAGAGCTTGTTGCCGATGCGGATCTTGCGCGCCGGGTCCACCAGCACGTCCCACAAACGGCTCTCCTCGTCCAACTCCCGAAGGAGGAACACCCGGATGCTGGCGCGGGTCTGCTC
>JBGUMF010000045.1:0-15524 GCA_045116675.1 Bacteroidales bacterium | reverse complement strand
CAACATCACGGTTGTGGTTACCCCGCTGCCTGACACTGTCCACCTGAATGCAACCACTCCGACCACGATTTGTCAGAATGGTCAGGTTACGATCCACGCTGATGGCAACGCCGCTGGTTACATCTGGTACCAGAATGGTGTTGAGATCACTGGTGAGAACCAGGCTGACCTGACAGTCAACTTCCCGGACTATGGCACGTACAACTTCGCCGCTAAGGCTGTCAACGCTGAGGGTTGTGTATCTGCAGTTGCTTCCGATCCTCTTACCGTGACAGTGACCAAGGCTCCGACCACGGTTACGATCAGTGGTGACAATATCATTTGCGAAAATGATGTCACGACGCTGACAGCTTACTCCGATGTGACGGGTACGTTCACATGGAGCAATGGTACGGTTGGTGCTACGAATGTAGTGAACGCCGGTACTTACACGGTGACGATGAGAACGGCTGAAGGTTGTGAAATGACCTCCGCTCCGTTCACCGTCCAGGCTCTTGGTACTGACCTCTTCGTTACGGCTAGCGAAACCTCCATCTGTAGAGGTGAACATACCACATTGTATGCTAACCAGAATGGTTGGTCTGGTAATGTGTCCTACGCTTGGAATGATCCTACTAATAGCACTTCTACCACGGTTGACGTTCAACCGGATTCCACAACGACCTACACGGTGACCGCTACGGTGACCTCTACGAACGGCAATGCCGGTTCTTGTACGGCTATTGGTACAGTTACAATTATTGTGAACCAGCTTCCTGACCAGGTTGTTGTGTCTCCTTCCGCCACCACGGTTTGCGAAGGCGAACAAGTGACCTTCAGAGCTAATGGCAATGCTATGGCTTACATTTGGTACGAAAATGGTGTTGAGATTCCGGGTGAGAACCAGGCTACTCTGACAGTGAACTTCCCGACGGAAGGCGCTTACACCTACGCTGCCAAGGCTATCAATGTTGAGGGTTGTATCTCTGCTATTGCTTCCACGCCTGTTACGGTTACGGTTAATGCCGCTCCGGATGCTGTGGTTGTCAGCGGTCAGACGACAATCTGCAACGGTGGTCACACCACGCTGTATGCTAACGTTACTCCGAACACCGCCACGGCTACCTATCAGTGGTTCAAGGATGGTGTTGCAATTACGGGTGCCAATGGTTACTTCTTGACGGTTGATGCCGCCGGTTCCTATAAGGTTGAAGCTACCACGAATGGATGTACGACAGTTTCTGACGCTGTGGTTGTCACAGTTGAGGATACTCCGCAAATCCAGCTCACCGCTACGGAGAGCACCATCTGCCTCGGTGGCAGCACGGTGATCACAGCTGAACCTACCGGTTGGAACGTCTATAACGTCAACCACAACTGGAACAACGGTTTCCAAGGCACAGCCTACACCTTCGTTCCTACCACGGCTGGTACGTTCACCTTCTCTGACACTGCTTCTCAGGCCATCTCCGGTTGCGCTGCAGTTGGCACAATCACTATCACGGTGAATCCTGCTCCTGCTACTCCGATGCTGACCATCAACAACAGTGTTGTCTGCGAAGGCGGTCGTGTGGTTGTTACCGACACCACCACTCGTACATTGACGGGTACTCCTGTTTACACATGGTTCAGAAATAATGTTGAAATCCCGGGTGAGACCTTTGCTACCCTGGTTGATTATCCTGCCGTTGTGGGTGGTGATGCTACCACGTACACCTATACTGCTATTGTGACTTATCCGGCTTCTGGCTGCGTTTCCGCTGTCTCTGCCGCTGCTACGGTCACAGTGAATCCTGAACCGAACGTTGTTGTCAACATGGCTGGCAACGCTGTCAACGGTATGATCTGCGAAGGTGGTACTGTTACCTTCACGGCTGCTGTGATGCCTGCTAACGGTACTTATCAGTATCAGTGGTTGCTGAACAACGTTGTTATCCCGGGTGAGACCAATCCGACGCTTACGGTTTCTCCGAATGCTAATGATAACGCTTACAACTACAGCGTGATTGTGACTTCTGCTCCTGGTTGTTTCACCGAGCAGCATGCTGCACCGCTGACAGTTGTCCCGAATCCTATCCTTACGATTGCCGATGCTAACGGTAGCAATGACGTTTCTGTCTGCGAAGGTGGCTCTGCTACGTTCTACGCTACGGTTGAGAATGGTGTTGCCGGTATGGCTGGTTATACCATCGCTTGGTACAACACAGAAAGCACCACTCCGCTTGGCTTCGGTCCTTCTTACACGGCTATCGATACCGTTGGTACTTACTCTTACTACGCTGTTGTCACTTCTCCTTACGGATGTATGTCACAATCCAACCACTACATCACATTCAGAGTGGTTGCTGATCCGGTTGTCACGATCGACTACGAACAGGGTGCTGATACGATTATCTGCGCTGGTGGTACGACGACGTTGACCGCTTATGTGACGGGTGGCATCGGTGCTACGAGCTATCAATGGTACAATGGCAACAGAGCTATTGCCGGTGCTACGGGTCAAACCTATACGATTGATCCTGTGAACGACAATGTGGCTCTCGGTTACCATGTCGTGGTTACGCAAGAGGGTGTTGATTGTCAATCCACCTCTGCTAACTTCAATGTCAACGTTGCTGCTCCTTACAATGTCACGATTGCTAACGCTGCTGGTGTTGTGAGCGGTTACTACTCCACCTGTCCTGGTGGTACGGTGACGTTGGTTGCCAACATCCCGAACGTTGTTCCTGGCGATGTTCCGACCTATCAGTGGTACTATGGAAATGGTCAGCCGATCTACGGTGCTACCTCTTCCACCTTCACCACGCCGACGCTGTCATTGAATGATAGAATTGATTACTACCTCGTTGTGAACAGCACCATCTCCGGTTGCTCCTTCACCACGAACTCCATCACTGTTGAGGTTCTGCCTGCTCCTGAGGTTGAGATTAGAGGTGCTCATACGGTATGTGAAAACAACCTTGGCTTACTCAATCTGAACGCTTACGTGACGGGTGGTGTACCGGGTGCCGCTTACACCTACACATGGCAAGTGAGAAATGGTAGCAACGTTATCACGTATCCTGCCACCACTTCTGCTACGTTCACTCCGAACCTGCCGGCTAACGACGCTGCTTCCATCTACACGATTACGGTTACGATTGACCGTACGGACAACACGGGTTGCACGGCTGTTTCCGCTCCGTTCGAGCTCAACGTTATCGCGGCTCCTTCTGTGACACTGACCGCTTCCGATGCTACGGTTTGCGCTGGTGGCAATGTCACCTTCACCGCTACTGTGCCGAATGGTGTTGTCTATGACTACGCTTGGACGATCAATGGAAATCAGCAGCAGAATGTTAACGCCAATACGATTACGGTTCCGGCTACAGGTTCCTCTATGACGGCTTCTGTTACGGTGTCCCAGTCTGGTGCAAGCGCCGCTTGTAGTGCTACAGCTACTCTCGCTGTTCCTGTACAAGTTGTGGCTGTTCCTACAGTGACCATCGCTGCTAACCACACTCAAATGTGTGCCGGCGACGGTGCCAACGCTATCATCAGCGTGGCTTCCGTGACGGGTGGTATTCCGGGTGCTAACTACACTTATGAATGGACTGAGAACGGCAACGCTCTGACAAGTGCTGTTGGTAGCCAGATCACTCGTAACTTCGCTGCTCCTGGCGTTTACACGTATCAACTTGTACTTAACGGTAACTTGGGCTGCTCTTCTGCTGCATCCGCTCCTGTTACTATTGAGGTTGCTGCCCAGCCGACGGTTACTCTCACCTCTCTTAGCGGTCTTAACATCTGCGAAGGTGGTGACGTTGACCTGACAGCTACTGTGACCAACTATGGTAGCAACATCGGTGGCGTTCAGAACAGTGTGGTCTATGGCAATATGAGCTTCAACTGGTTGCGCAACGGTATTACTCAACAGAATAATACTGGTGTCACATCAGCAAGCCAGAGCCTCAACCAGACCCTCAACGATGTTGACAACTACACCTACACGGTGGTTGTTACGCCGTCGGGTTACAACTGTCAGCCTGCTACCTCCAATGATGTCATGATTAGCGTGGTGAACGATCCTACTTGGACCGATGTCCATGTCTATTCTGCTGATATCTGTCTGGGCGACGCTCTCCGTCTCGAAGCTAATATCACGGGCGGTGTTGTGGATGCTTCTGACAATTCACAGGGTCAAATCGTTTGGACGTATGTTATGAGCGATGGTACAACCGGTACGGTTCCTGGCATCGGTGGTATTGTCCAAGAGTTCACTCCTTCTGCTGCTGGTTCCTACACGTTCATCCCGACGTGGGTGGGCAATATTGGAAGCGGTTGCCAGTTGACGAACTCCGCTTCAGTACAGCAGCCTGTTACGGTTCACGAATTGCCGACAGCTGCCTTCACCAATGCTGACAATCAGATTGTTTGCGGCAACGTCTCCGGTTCCTCTGTTATGCTTGAGATTACCTTCACAGGTACTGCTCCTTACACCTTCGACATCGTCAACATGACGACCGGTCAGGTGTTACCGTACCACTTGTCTTCCTCCAATGTTTACACATTCTATGTATCTCCTGAAGCTACTTCAATCTATAGAATTGAGAACTTGATGGATGGCAACGCTTGCGGTAATGCTCAACTCGGCTTCGGCGCTCAGACGACTGTCGTGGTTAACGATATTGATTTCGAACAAACGATGTTCATCTCTGGTTGCGACAATCCGGGTGAAGTCACCTTCACATTCAACGTGGTCTCTGGCGATCCTTCCGCTATGGCTGTGTTGACGTACGCTCATGATCCTGCGAACCCGCTGTACGCTACGATCAATAACAACTCTGTCACCTTCTCTGCTCCGACCACTCCTGGCGATTATCCTGCTGTCCTGACAGTCCAGGGTTGCGACTACGATGTTGTTGTGAGAGTTCTGGTTGACGAATATGATCTTGGCGGTAAGTTCATGGATCAAAGATGGGACAATGTTGCTGTTATCAACAACAATCCTAACACGAATGGTGGCTATACCTTCACATCCTTCCAGTGGTATCACAATGGTGAACTCATTCCGGGTGCTGTATATTCCAACTACGAAGACAAGGACGGTCTGAACGGCTGGTACTCTGTCGAAGTTAGTGGTAAGGATTCAAGCGGCAATGCTGTTACATTCATGACTTGTGAAGTGTACTTCTCTTCCGCTTCCCATATCAAGGTTTATCCGGTTCCTGCTAATGTTCTCCAAGAAGTCACTATCGAACTTGATTTGACCACTGAAGAACTTCAAGGTGCTGTTCTCGACATCTATGACGTGACGGGCAAGTTGATTAACCATATCACGGAACTCAACCCTGTTACTAAGGTTGCCGGATTCAAAGCACAAGGTACTTACTTCGGACGTATCCTTACAGGTACAAATGAAATCAAGACTGTTAAATTCGTTATCGTAAAATAAATGAAGCCTTAGGATAGTGGCTTCGGCCACTATCCTTAAGTTTCTAATCATAAATCGAAAAAAAAAATAGAATATATTATGAAAAAGAATTTATTAGTAATCAGTCTTATTTTCGCCATGTGTTGTACCGCTTACGCTCAAGAGGTGCAAACTGAAAATAACAACGACAACGAAACCGTCAAGTCGGAAAACGTTGAAACTTCCACCTTCTGTCCTCATCATATCAACATTCACTTTGGTGAGGCTTTTACCAACAACATCTATAAGAGAGTGGGTATCACCCAATACTATTCTTTGAGCTCTATGCTGGATGTTGATTATGCCTATTTCTTCAATGAGCATTGGGGACTTGGTCTGGGTGTTGGCATCAATCGTATCGGTGCCAAGGCTTCCATCTCCAAATCCGGTGTCATTCCAGATTATAATGTGAAGAATGATGAAGAATTCACAGAATATACTTGGGCAGATGCCACGTATGATCTCTATTATGACGCCAGAGGCCTTCGTGAGAAAGAAGTTGTATGGGCTGTTGAAGTTCCTTTGAAAGCCCACTTCGACTGGAGATTCGATGGTCGCAATGGTATCTATGCCGCTCTCGGTGTTCAGGGTTATTTCCCGATTAAGGGTTTCAACAAATACAAAGGCGAGGGTACTATTACCACTGCCGGTTATGAGGAACTCTATAACCAACCCTATTTCCAGCACTATGAGAATGGTGAACTGAAAATGGATGACCATTTCGGCGATGCCTCCTATACTGGCAATGGCAAGAAAGTCAAAATGAGATGTTCTGTTGACATTCTCGGTGATTTCGGTGGTGTTTTTGCCATCAGCAGAATCGCTGACTTCTACCTTGGCGCATACGCTAAATACGGTTTCCTTGATATCCTTCCGAAGAACAAAACAACACTCATCGCCCAACAGGATGGTCAGATGACCTTCATGGGTACGCTGGGTTCTGACATGTTGGATCTTGAAAAACAAAACCGCATCGACAACGGTGTTAAGGTTAGAAAAGGTTTCAACAAGTGGAATCTTCTCCAAGTTGGTTTGAAGGCCGGTTTCCATATCAAAGCTTGTGCTACTCCGGCTGAAAAGTCCAAAAAACAGCTTGAAAAAGAAATTCTGGAAGAACTTAAGAAGAAATCTAATGAGCCGATCATTATCAAACAAGATCCTCAGTACATCTACATTGTTCCTATTTGCGATCAGTTGGATAATGATGACGACCAACTCACTCCTGAAGACAAGGAAGATATCAAGGCTTTGAGCTCCGCCTTGTCTAACACAAAGATCTTATTCGATTTGGATAAAGATATCCCGAAGATTAATGATTACAATGATAACATTAATAAGACAGTTGCAATCTTGAAGAAGAACAACTCCCTCAAACTGATTGTGGAAGGTTACACCTGCGACCTCGGTACAGAGGAGCACAACCGCGACCTGGCTCAAAGACGTGCCAACAAGGTGAGAGACCTCTTCATCCAGAAGGGCGTTGATCCTAACCAGATTGAGACTGCTTCCTATACGACCAACGATCCTCAGAACAGACAAAACATTCAGGATCCGAGCCGTGAGGAACATCGCGCTGCTATCTTTAGAATCGTCAAAAGATAATTATTACTATTCTCGTTCAGAAAGGGGCTGTCATTGACAGTCCCTTTTTTTGTTTGTGTGCTAAACTTTTATATCTTTGCAAACTTTATGATTGTCGGACGATTTTCACATATTATCCTGTTTCTACACCTGTTGCTGATGTGTGTTACACTTTCTGCTCGGGTGCCTACGGATTCGTTGACGGCGGATAGGGTAGAGTTTGTCAAAAATTGCGGTCAGTGGCATAATCCGAGTCTGTTTTCGGCCCAGATGCGTGGTGCGGCTTTGTTTGCCGAACAGAATGCATTACTCTTTGCTTTTGTCAGTCCGGAAGATTTGAATCGTTTCTATGAGTCTAAACATGAGAATGCAGCGTCCGGCCATTCGCTGATGCCGCTTCATGCTGCCGCCTACCGTATGTCGTTTGCCGGTGCGAATTCTCGTTCAATGGTTGAGGGCGGTGGTTTGTATCCCTTTCATCATAACTATTTTCTTGGAAAAAATCCTGATACATGGGCTTCAAATGTGCCCGTATATGCATCGTTGCGTTATCACGAACTGTATCATGGGGTGGATATGTTTCTGTATCAGGCAGAAGATCATTTGAAGTATGAGTTTGTCATTGCACCTTATACAAACCCGGATGTGATACGCATACAATATGAGGGTCTTAAGTCGATTTCGTTGGCTGGCGACATGCTCATGCTGCAGACGTATGTGTCGCGTATATATGAGGCTGCTCCGTTTGCTTATCAGCTTCTGCCTTCGGGCGATACGTTGAAAGTGTCGTGCCGATATTCGTTAAAGGGCAAGGAGATGTCATTTGTGGTCGGGAAATATGATCCGGCATTGCCTCTCATTATTGATCCCACATTGATTTTTTCCCATTATTCGGGTTCGTCGGCCGATAATTGGGGCTATACGGCTACCTACGATTATGCAGGTTGCTTATATGGTGGAGGAATTACTTTTGGAATCGGTTATCCTACCACGATAGGAGCCTATCAGATGAATTACTGTTCTGGAACGGGAAATATGCTGACGGATGTTTCCATTACTAAATTTGATGCCACTGGCGACACGATACGGTATGCCACCTATTTGGGCGGTGCCAATCTGGATGTTCCGCATAGCTTGTACGTCAATGATTTGGGTGAGTTGTACGTGTTAGGGACGACGGGGTCTTCTGACTTCCCAGTGAATGCTTTCGATACTGTTTTCCATGGAGGCCCAACAGTGTTTGTTTCAAAATCCTCACTCAAATTTTCCAATGGGTCAGACATTTTTTTATCCAAGTTTAGTGCAGATGGGTCGCTGCTTTTGGCATCAACCTATGTGGGTGGTTCGAATAACGATGGTCTGAATACGGCAAATATTTTGAAAAAAAACTATGCGGATGAGAGTAGGGGAGAGATTGTGATGGATGCGAATAGTAATGTATATGTTGTTTCCTCTACCTATTCATCTGATTTCCCGGTTACCCCCATGGCTTTCGATACTTCATATTCTGGCGGGCAGGATGTTTGTTTGTTTATGATGAATCAGGACTTATCCCAATTGATCTGGAGTTCTTATTTTGGCGAAACAGACAATGATGCAGGCTATAGCCTCGCATTAGCTTCCGATAACAGTATATATTGCTGTGGCGGAACCACATCCTCGTCGCTGCCAACCAATCCCGGTGCATTCCAGACTGTCCACGCAGGTGGTGCAGATGGTTTTGTTATCCATGTGTCTGCCAATGGCAGCCAGCTTCTGCAATGCACCTATTTGGGAAAATCGGGTTATGATCAGGCTTATTTGGTGAAAGTTGACAGGGATGATTGTCCATATTTGTTCGGGCAGACGGATGCCTCTGGGAATGCTTGGATTTATAATGCGCAATATTACAAACCGAATGGAGGGCAGTTCCTGACCAAGATGTCTCCGTCATTGGATACTATCGTGTGGTCCACTGCTTTTGGGTCGGGACATGGCGGACCGGATATCTCGCCTACCGCCTTGATGGTGGATTTCTGCAATGGCGTGTATATGTCGGGCTGGGGGGATGCTTCACATTCGATTAACAGTTTTGGTGGCACAACGGGACTGGATGTCACTTGGGATGCGTTTCAGCCCAATACGGATGGCTGTGATTTCTATCTGATTTGCATCAGCGATGACGCATCTCATCTGGTGTACGCCACATTTTTCGGAGGTATATCCGGTGTGGCCAATAGTGCTCATGAACATGTGGATGGCGGCACCAGCCGTTTTGACCGAAAAGGCTGTATTTATCAGGCTGTATGTGCCGGCTGTGGCGGCAACAGCCTTTTCCCTGCCTATCCGCCCAATTCTGACACCTATTATAATTATTATAACACAAATCATAGCGGAAATTGCAATTTGGGCGTAATCAAGATGGATTTCAACTTGCCGGCTGTGGTGGCTGATTTTATGATGCCTGGAACATTGTGTGCGCCCGACACACTGGTTCTTGTCAACACCTCTCAGTCAATCAGCTCCCAAACATATTATTACTGGGACTTTGGGGATGGCACGACCTCGACAGCAAAAAATCCCCGGCATTGCTACACACAATCCGGCTATTATGCAGTGTCGTTGATTGTGCAGGATGTGGGCAGCTGCAATTTCGCCGATACTTTAACGAAAAATCTGCTGGTGTTGTCCAATAGCACGAGTGCTCTGCCGACACTTCCTTTGTGCAAGGGCGATTTCATTCAAATTGGTTTGCCTCCGTCAAGCAATGTGACGTATGCCTGGCTGCCGGACAGTACTTTGAGCCATTTGACCATTTCCAATCCGATTGCCCGTCCGACCGTTACAACGGATTATACCCTGTATGCCTCTTCGGGTGTCTGTACCGATACGCTGCGCCAGCGGGTGGAGGTCTCCTCGCTGACAGTCACGCCGTGTGCTGACACGTTGATTTGTTGGGGGGATACTGCGGTGCTCTCAATTTTGACAGATAATGTTCCCCAGCAGGTGGAATGGTCGACGGTGTACGACTTTTCGAGTGTTTTAGCTACAGGTACTATGCAGTTGGGGGTTTCGCCTGCCGCTACCACCACTTATTACGTGCGGGTGACGTATAATGCCTGCGTAGTCGTCAAGGCGATTGTGGTGACGGTCAAAAAGGTGGATGTGATGGCGGAAGACTATTCGGTTTGTTTTGAGCCGGGTGTGCAGCTTTCGGTGACGCACAATGCCGGGGATCCCTGCCAGTATTTGTGGACATTGGGTGATGGCTCCGTTTACACGACAGCGACCCCATACGTGACCCCATCGGCTGCAACTATGTTTTATGTTACGGTTACCAGTGCTGAGGGCTGTATGGCCTCCGATTCCGGACGCATTCGGCTACGCAGCGGCACGTTTGAGTCTCCTTTTGATGCCTGGTGCGAAAGGTGTACCATTATGACAGAGGCAAGCACCACCCTTTATGTAACCGACTATGGTCCGGATTATCAATACCAATGGACTCCGGAAGAGGATTTGGATTCCCCTGATCAGCCGGTTACAACGGCGCATCCCAACATAACCACTTTGTTTACCGTAGTGGTGACAGATACCTTTAATTGTAGCAAGACTGACACTGTCACCATTACCGTCATTCCGTTGGTGTGCGATCATCCGTATGTGTTTATCCCCAATGCGTTTTCACCCAATCAGGATGGATTGAACGATGTTTTGTGTGTACAAAGCGAAATCCTGCAGGATTTTTATTTCGCCATTTACAGCCGATGGGGACAGAAAGTGTTCGAGACGACCCGTGCAGAGGTTGGATGGGACGGCACATTCAATGGAAAACCTTGTCAGAACGGCGTTTACGACTATTATTTCAAAGGAACCTGTGTTGACGGACAGGAAAAGGAAATGACAGGGAATATTATGCTGGTCAGATGATTTTTTATACTTTTGCCACGTTTTTTTCAAGAGTATAAATGACAACGGAAGTATCTAATAATCAGGAGAAAAAGTCATTATGGAAGGTGTGGCGGATGTTAAAGGTTCGCACGAAAATCTTCCAAATTCTGACTTTTATGTTTGCCTTATCCGGTATGGCCATCATTGGAGCTTGGGGTGTGTATAAACTCGGCTTGACCAACAACAGGGGCGGGGTGGATGAAAATAACCGTTATCTTGCTGATTATCAAAAGGAGAATGGTTTGACGGATTCATCCAAGATTTTTGATGACAATATGAAAAGCTACTTGCAGCTGGTGGCGTTAAGTCGTTTTTATCCCACGAATGCTCATCTGATTATGGATGCGGCCCAATATAATGAACGTGCGGATGGAATTAGCCGCATGTTGTATGCTGCGGATATGTATTTGCAGGAGGGGGATACTGCAGCACGGTATCAGGAGTTGGTTAGGAATCTGAACGAGGATTATAACAAATATGGTGACGTTTCTATTCAGAACAATTTGATTCCGTGGATGAATGAACCCGCGTGGCCGGCGTTGAAGGCTGCTATTGTGAAAGATAAGGATGTCATTGAAGAGGCCGCACGTCTCACTGGTGTGGAGCCTCGTCTGATAGTGGGGTGCCTGGTAGGGGAGCAGATCCGTCTTTTCAATTCCCGTCGGGAGGTGTACAAGCAATATCTCGGTCCGGTGAAGGTCCTTTCCGTGCAGTCGCAATTCTCTTTTGGTGTGAATGGCATCAAGGATTTCACAGCCCAGCAGGTGGAACGCAACTTGAAAGACTCTGCCAGCGTGTTTTACATGGGCAAGGAGTATGAGCATGTGTTGGATTTCAACACCGAGGACCATCAGGGCGAACGCTTCAGACGATTGACGGATTATCATAACCACCTCTATTCCTACATTTACACGGGATGTATTCTGCATCAGACGATGATGCAGTGGAAACGTGCCGGTTTTGATATTTCGGACCGTCCGGATATCCTGTTCACACTGTTTAATTTGGGTTTTCAGGCATCCAAACCGGGGCCCAGCCCCAGATGCGGTGGTTCGAGGATAGAGGTGAACGGACGAATTTACACTTTTGGTGTTATCGGAAACGACTTCTATTTTTCCGGTGAGTTGGCAAAGGAATTCCCGTTGCACGAGCATCTTTTTGCTAATGAATAGGGTGGAGCTGCTGATTCCGGCCAAAAATCTCGAAACGGGAAAAATCGCCATTGACCATGGTGCTGATGCCTTGTATATGGGTGCTTCCGGCTTTGGGGCACGGCAGGCAGCGGGTAACTCGATAGCTGATGTGGAGCAGATGGTCCGTTATGCCCATCTGTATGGTTCCAAGGTCTATGTTACTGTAAACACGCTTCTTTTTGATGATGAGCTGGAATCTGTCCGCATCTTGATCCACCAGTTGTATGAGGCGGGTGTGGATGCGCTGATCATTCAGGATTTGGGCATATTAAAACTTGACATTCCGCCCATCCGGCTTCATGCCAGCACACAGTGCCACAATGCGTCGTGGGAAAGGGTCCGCTTTATGGAACAGTTGGGCTTCAAACGGGCTGTCCTCGCCCGCGAGCTGGACTTGGAAACCATCCGCAATATCCGTAGCCATACGCAGATAGAATTGGAGGCCTTTGTCCATGGGGCCTTGTGCGTGTCGTATAGCGGCCAGTGCTATATGAGTCAGATGGTGACCGGACGAAGTGGCAACCGCGGGGCGTGCGCCCAACTGTGTCGCACACGTTTCAGTCTGAAGGACAAGGCAGGTCATACGCTTCTGTACGACAAACATCTACTGTCGTTGCATGATATGAACCGTTCGGACTATCTGAAGGCTATGCTGAATGCCGGAGTGACCTCTTTCAAGGTTGAAGGCCGTCTGAAGGATTCCTCTTACGTGAAAAATATCACCGCTTACTATCGGCAGCGTTTGGATGAAATTCTGTCGGGACGGGAGGATTTTTCCAAGATGGGCAGTGGGCAAACCCGTTTTTTCTTCGTGCCGGATCCGCAAAAGACGTTCAATCGTGGTTTTACCTCCTATTTTATAGAGGGTAAACGGGAACCGATGGCATCTTTTGATACGCCGAAGGCCATGGGTGAGTTTATCGGTAGGTTGCGGCAGGATGTGCGTGGACGCTTGCTTTATCAGGGTACGGAGTCCATAGCCAAGCAGGACGGTCTCTGTTTCATCAATGCAAAGGGAGAATTAGAAGGCTTTCTGGTGAACACGGTGGAAGGGGCTCATATTGTGCCGAACCGCCCGGTGACACCGTCGGGCCCGGTGGATTTGTACCGGAATGTGGATTCCACATTCGAGAAGATATTGGCTGGCAAGACGACAGAACGGAAAATCTCTGTGGATATGCTGTTGCGTGAAACTGATAGAGGATTCCAATTGTACTTAAAAGATGAGGATGGCTGTGAGGCTACGGTGTCTATGGAGGCTGAAAAGGTGCTGGCGCAGAAACCGGAGATGGCGGACCAGCAGATCCGGACAGCACTGTCCAAACTGGGAAACACACCATTCCGTTTGCGGAATCTGGTGATGAATGCCACAGGCTATTTTGTACAATCGTCGATTATGAACCGGTTTCGGACTGAAGGTGTGGAAAAGCTGATTGCGGCGCGGTTGGAGCATTTCAAGGCGGTGGATGTGGAGAGAAGTTGTGTGTTGGAAGATTGCTTTGAGGAGGCTGATTATAAGCGTAATATCATCAATTCGCTGCATGAGGAGGTGTACGCGGACTTTGGAGCAACCCGTTTTGAGTACGGGTTGGACAAGACCTTGGATTTTAAAGGTAAAGAATTAATGGTCTGCAAGTACTGCCTCCGTTATGAACTCGGGCAATGCCTCAAACAGCATCCGGACAATAAGGCGACTTGGTATTTGCAGAACGAGCAGCACCGCTTCCGCTTGGAGTTTGACTGCGGAAGATGTGTGATGAAAGTGATAGCGGAGTAGGAGTTATTCTACGGAGACGGACTTGGCCAGGTTGCGCGGACGGTCCACATTGCATCCACGGATGAGTGCCACATGGTAGGCCAGCAATTGCAACGGCACAGTGGCTACCAGCGGAGTCAGCAGCTCTTCGGTGCGGGGTATCTCAATACAGAATTTGGACATGTTTTTCACGGTGGTGTCGCCTTCGGTGACCACGGAAATGATCGTGCCTTTGCGGGCGATAACTTCCTGCACGTTGCTGACAATCTTGTCGTAGGTCTCCTGTTCAGTGGCCACGACGATGACGGGCATATGCTCATCGATGAGGGCGATGGGGCCGTGTTTCATTTCGGCGGCGGGATAGCCTTCCGCGTGGATATAGGATATCTCCTTTAGTTTCAGTGCCCCTTCCAGTGCGACGGGATAGTTGACGCCACGGCCCAAGAAGATGGCGTTGGGACGGGTGGCAACGAATTGTGCGATTTTCTGAATGTCCTGTTCTTTTTTGAGGATCATGCTGATTTTTTCAGGAATGGACTCCAAATCGTTGATGAGGCGGTGATATTGGGATTGGGAAATGGTACCTTTCTTGTGGGCGAGGCTGAGGGCCATGAGGGTGAGCACGGTGACTTGTGCGGTGAAGGCTTTGGTGGAGGCTACGCCGATTTCGGGTCCGGCATGGGTGTAGGAACCGGCCATCGTTTCGCGGGCCAGTGTGGAGCCCACCACATTGCAGATGCCGATGACGGTGGCGCCGTGCTGCTTGGCAAGTTCAACGGCGGCGAGGGTGTCGGCGGTCTCGCCGGACTGGGAGATGGCAATCAGCACGTCGTCTTCGCGGATGATGGGATTCCGGTAGCGGAATTCGGAGGCATACTCCACCTCCACGGGGATGCGCACGAGGCTCTCGAAGAGATGCTCGGCCACCAGTCCCGCATGCCACGATGTGCCACAGGCGGCGATGATAAAACGCTTGGCGTTCATCATCTTGTGCTCGTATTCGATGATGCCGCCCAGGGAGACGACATCTTTTTTCAGGTTGATACGTCCGCGCATACTGTCGGTGATGGCCTTCGGCTGCTCGTAAATCTCTTTCAGCATGTAGGTGTCGAAGCCGCCCTTCTCCAGCTGGTCAAGGCTCATCTCCAGTTTCTGGAAATAGGGTCTCTTGCGCAGATGCTCCTCATCGTTGATGTTACGGATAACGAGTGCTTTCTTCGGATTCACAACGGCCACGTCGCCGTCTTCCAGATAGACCACCTTCTTGGTGTATTCCACGATGGGCGCGCCGTCGGAGCCGATGAAGTATTCGTTTTTGCCGACGCCGATGAGCAGGGGGCTGCCCTTTTTGGCCACGACAAGCTCTTCGGGGTTGTCCACCGAGAGGATGGCCAGGGCGTAGGTGCCCTCCACACGTGTCAGGGCCAGCATGACAGCTTCGGCCAGGGAGAGTTTTTCCTGGGTTTGAACATCCTTGATGAGGTGGACCAGCACTTCCGTGTCGGTCGCGCTTTTGAAGGTGTAGCCGCGGTGCTGGAGCTCTTTTTTAAGGCTGACGTAGTTCTCCACGATGCCGTTGTGGATCAGGGCGATGGAGCCGTCTTCGGAGAGGTGGGGGTGTGCGTTCTCCTCGCTG
>JBGUMF010000044.1:0-10913 GCA_045116675.1 Bacteroidales bacterium | reverse complement strand
ATGCGGGCTAGGCTGGCGTTCATCCCGAAGCCGATGCCCACCACGAAGGCGTCAATACTCGTGGCCACGGCCAATGTGCAGATGACCCAATAACGGGAGATGTCCAGCACCTTCTGTTCGTCGCCGCTGCGGAAGCCGTCCACGATCATCTTGATGCCTACCGCCGCTAAAAGTCCGAAGGCTATCCAATGGTCAACCGACTCGATGGCCGACAGGCAGGCATTTCCGATCAGGGCGCCAATCAATGGGAACCCGCCTTGGAAGAGGGCGAAGGTGAAGGCTAGCAGCACCCCGCGGGAATAGCTCATTTTGCTCTTCATCGCACACGTGGTGGAAACCACTAACGAGTCCACGCAGAGGGCCAAGGCTAACAGAAAGGATTCTAACAATGTCATAGACGATTATGCAGTACGAACCTTCTTGGGGAAAATGAGAGAAGCGACAATGGAGACAATCAAAATGCCTAAAATGATCATCAGTGAGCCCGTGGTGGAGATCGTGAGCCCGAAGAACTCGTGCCCGATCATCTTAAGCCCGATAAAACATAACAAGCCGCCAAGGCCGTATCTCAACAGCCAGAAGGTGTCGGTTACGTTGCTCAGCAGGAAGAACAGCGACCGCAATCCCATGATGGCGAATATGTTGGAGAAAAAGACGATGAACGTGTCGGTGGTGACGGAGAAGACGGCGGGGATGGAGTCCACGGCAAAGATGATGTCGGAGAACTCAATCACTAACAGCACGAGAAACAGCGGCGTCATGAAGAGTTTGCCGTCGATTTTGGTGAAGAAGTTGTGCCCGTCGCAGTTGGGCGTGAGACGGAAGTGCTTGGCGGTGAATTTCACCACGGGATGGTTGGCGGTGTCGATTTTTTCGTCGCCTTTATTGCGGAACATTTTGATGCCGCTGTAGATGAGTATGACGCCGAAAACGGCCAGAATCCAGGAGAACCGTTCCACTACAGCCCCTAATGCGAAGATGAAGATAAAGCGCATCACGATGGCACCGAGGATGCCCCAGAAAAGCACGCGATGGTAGTACTGCTTGTCGATGCCGAAACTGGCAAAGATCATGATCATCACGAAGATGTTGTCAATGGAGAGCGATTCCTCCAGGAAATAGCCCGCCAGAAACTGGTTCGCCATCTCCTTGCGGTACACATCCAGCGCGCTGGCGTAGTCCAAGCCGGCAATCTCCTGGGCCAGCGAGCTACCATGTACGTAAAGTTTCAGGTCGGCCAGGCTGGTGATGCCATGGATCCACTCGGCGTGGAAACGGATGAGCAACGCCATGCCCATGGCCATCAGCACCCAGATGCCCGTCCAGATGGCCGCCTCCTTGATTTTTATGACGTGGTCTTTCTTGTGAAACACCCCCAAGTCCAATGCTAACATGAAGGTAATGAAGACCATAAAAAGGATGAAGAACAGTATTCGTGATGTCATATTTTATGTTTTTTCCTTTTCAATAAAATAATAAAGACCCATAGACACAGCTGGTGCGTCCATGAGTCTTATTGCTTAGGAGCGGCACCATGCCATCCGATGGCAGGGATTGTTGATGCCGTTCACGGCTTGCGCCGCCAATTACTCCCTCATATTCTTTTTCATCAGACCTTGATCTCAACGTCCACGCCGCTCGGCAACTCGAGCTTCATCAGGGCGTCGATGGTCTTGGAGGTGGTGCCGTAAATGTCCAAGAGTCTCTTGTAGGTGGAGAGCTGGAACTGCTCTCTGGACTTCTTGTTGACAAAGGTGGAACGGTTCACCGTGAAAATTTTGGTGTGCGTTGGCAATGGAATAGGTCCAACCAATACAACATCCTTGTCGTCCTTGACACCCTTGACCGTCTTCACGATCTTCTCGGCTGACTTGTCAACCAGGGTGTGGTCGAATGATTTCAATTTGATTCTAATTCTGTGACTCACTGTTTTTGTTTTTTAATTATTACGTAATATGTTTTTTTTCTGTTTTTTTCTATAAAATAAATCTTCCGACATTCATGATATAGTCTTTGACTTCGGGTGGAACTTCCGCATACTTTTGGAATTCCATACTGAATGTTGCCCGGCCGGATGTGATGGAACGCAAGGTCGTCACGTATCCGAACATCTCGGCCAAAGGCACTTGAGCCGTAATTACCTGGAAGCCGACCTTGGCGTCGATCTGCTCTAATACGGAGCGGCGGCGGTTGAGATCGCCGGTCACGTTGCCGATGTACTCGTCAGGCGTGGTGATTTCCACTTTCATGATGGGTTCCAAGATGCAGGTGTCGATTTGCTGGAGGGCGTCCCGGAAGCCGATCTTGGCGCAGATCTCGAAGGCGAGCGCGTCAGAATCGGCAGGGTGCGTCTCCCCGTCCAAAACGGTCACCGACATGGACTCCACGGGGAAACCGTATTTGCCGTTCGACATGGCGAGCTTGAATCCCTTCTCGGCTCCGGCCAGATACTCTTTCGGTATGGCCCCGCCTTTCACTTCGCTCTGGAACTTCAGCCCTTTCTCGCTGTAAGGCAGCGGGTCGAGGCGGAAATCCATGACGGCGAAGGAACCCTTGCCACCGGTCTGCCGTTTGTAGGCCGCGTGGTACTGCAGCGGGGAGGCCAGCGCCTCCTTGTAGGCCACGCGCGGCTTTCCGTGGTTGCAGTCCACGTTGAACTCGCGCTTGAGGCGGTCCAGCAGGATGTCCAAGTGCAACTCGCCCATTCCGCTGATGAGTGTCTGCCCCGACTCCGAGTCTTCCCGCACCATGAAGGTGGGGTCTTCGTCGGAAAGCTTCTCCAACGCCTGCATCATCTTGTCCTCGTCGTCCTTGGTTTTGGGCTCGATGGCGATTTGGATCACCGGTTCGGGGAAGGTGATGCTTTCCAGAATCACGGGATGCTTCTCGTCGGTAAGGCTGTCGCCGGTGTGGATCTCCTTCATGCCCACGAGGGCCACGATGTTTCCTGCCGATACGCTATCCAACGGTTGTTGCTTGTTGGAGTGCATCTGGAGGATTTTGGAGACCCGCTCCCGTTTGCCGGAGGAGACGTTGTAGAGCGTCTCGCCGGATTTGAGCACGCCGGAATAGACTTTGATGAAAGTCAGCTTCCCGACGTACGGGTCGGTGGCGATTTTGAAGGCCAGAGCGGCGAAAGGAGCGTTGGCGTCGCAGGGACGGGTTTCCTCGGCTTCCGTCTTGGGGTTCGTGCCTTTGATGGCAGGCATGTCCAAGGGGGAGGGGAGGTACATCACGATGGCATCCAGCAGCTTCTGCACTCCTTTGTTTTTGAAGGAGGATCCGCAGAGCACCGGTTCGATGTGGTGCTCCAGGGTGGCTTTGCGGATGATGGCTATCAGCTCGTCCATGGTGATGCTGTCCGGGTCGTCGAAGTACTTCTCCATGAGGGATTCGTCTTCTTCGGCCAGCGCTTCAATCAGCTTGGTGCGGTATTCAGCCACTTCGTCTGCCATGTCGGCGGGAATGTCGATTTCCTCGTAGGTGTTGCCCTGGTCCTCTTCATTCCATTGGTACGCCTTCATCTCCAGCAGGTCAACCACCCCGATGAAGGAATCCTCCACTCCGATGGGCAGTTGCAGCGGGATGGGGTTGGCGTTGAGCTTCTCACGGATCTGGTCCACCACGGCGTAGAAGTTGGCCCCTGAACGGTCCATCTTGTTGACGTAGCAGATACGGGCGACATGGTACTTGTTGGCCTGCCGCCACACGGTCTCCGATTGCGCTTCCACACCGCCCACGGCGCAGAAAATGGCTACGGCTCCATCCAATATTCTCAAAGAACGTTCGACTTCCACTGTGAAATCAACATGTCCCGGTGTGTCGATAATGTTGATCTTGAAGTCGTTTGACTGGTGTTTCCACATCACCGTTGTGGCGGCGCTGGTAATCGTGATCCCTCGTTCCTGTTCCTGCACCATCCAGTCCATGGTGGCAGTACCCTCATCAACCTCGCCGATTTTATAGTTCTTTCCGGTGTAGTAGAGAATCCGTTCCGTGGTTGTCGTCTTACCGGCATCGATATGGGCCATAATGCCAATATTCCGGATGTTCAGCAGATCTTCAGCCATTGTTGGAATGTTCTCTTTTCAGTCAGAAACTACAGGTGAATGTCAGAAGTTATGTTACATGCGCATGTGGGCGAATGCCTTGTTGGCTTCGGCCATTCTGTGGATTTCCTCTTTCTTCTTGAAAGCGGCACCCTCGCTCTTGTACGCGGCCATGATTTCCTGGGCCAGCTTGTCGGCCATCGTCTGTTCATGACGCTTGCGTGCGAAGGATATTAAGTTCTTCATACCTACAGATTGCTTTCTGCCCGGCTTGATCTCCTCAGGGACGGGGAGGGTGGTACCACCGACGCGCTTGCTCTTGACCTCAACGCTGGGGGTTACGTTCTCCAGGGCTTTTTTCCAAACCTCGATACCGTTTTCCTTGGTCTTCTCCTCAACGATGTCGATGGCTTTGTAGAAAATTTCGAAAGCAAGGTTTTTCTTGCCTTTCAACATGATGTTGTTGACGAATTTCGTTACCTGTTCGTCATTGTACTTCGGATCCGGAAGAATGATCCTTTTTTTTGCGTGTGAATTTCTCATTTTCTTGTATCTTCAATAATGATTATTTACTCTTGAATCGCCAATCACGGCGTTCAATTTACGATTTTTTGGTTGAAAACAGCTTATTTCGCAGCTTTCTTGGGTCTCTTGGCACCATATTTGGAACGACCTTGGAGACGACCGTCAACACCGGCGGAGTCTAACGCACCGCGCACGATGTGATAACGAACACCCGGAAGGTCTTTGACACGACCGCCGCGCACCAGCACGATGCTGTGCTCCTGCAGGTTGTGGCCTTCGCCCGGAATGTAGGCGTTCACCTCTTTACCGTTGGTCATTCTTACTCTCGCCACCTTACGCATGGCTGAATTGGGCTTTTTAGGAGTGGTTGTGTAAACCCTCAAGCAAACTCCGCGACGTTGCGGACAGGCATCCAATGCCCTTGACTTACTCTGTGAAGTAAGCTTTTTTCTTCCTTTTCTTACTAATTGTTGAATTGTAGGCATACAATTTAATTTGTTAAACTTTTAATTATTATAGTTTTATACCCCTAATTTTTGGGCTGGCAAAAATACACTTTTTTCTTTATCGTTCAGTAAGTCAGTGAATTTTTTTATTCCCGTTTGAAAAGGCAAAAAAAAACTGCCCGAAGGCAGTCTTTTTTCATCTCCGTTTCTTGCCTGCGTTGACAGGTGTGGCGGGTTTCTCTTCGGCGGCAGCGGCTTTTTTCTTGTTGGCCAACTCCCTTTTGTATGTTTCCTCGATGTTTAAATAATCATGGACGTGCCGCGGGGTGAGTATCCCCTTGATTTTCTTGTAGAAGGCGGACTCCAGATTGAGGAGGTTCTTGCGGAGCTCGAACTTCTGGTCGTGGAGGTAGGTCAGCTGGCTGTCGGAAAGCTTCGCGATGACTTCCTTGTTCTGGCCGGGGGCGTTCAGCTTGATGCCGCGCTTGGCCAGGTTGTTGCGGTAGGTCTCGAATGCCTTAACCTCGTTGCGCAGGTACTGCTCGTAGGCGGTCCAGAAGGCGTTTTGCTCCGTGGTGGAGGTGAGCTTCAGTTTGCTACGCATGTTGTCCATGCGATCTTTGACAATCTTGTTGGGGTCTTCTTTCACCTGGGCTTGGAGGCCGCAGAGAACGGCTGTCATCAGACAGACGAAAGCAATCAATCGTTTCATATTCATTATCCTTTTTAGTAATTATAATAATCCATTTGGGCAAATTCGGTGCTGTAGTAGTCCGCCATCTGGTCCTCCAACTGGCTGTCGGCGGTGGTGATTTCCGTGTCGGCCACGACCTGTCCGGGTATTTTGTCATTGTTCATGTAGCCGATGACGACGGTGCTGCAGATGACCAGCGCCATCACGGCGGCAATGGCGGAAAGCCAGATGTTGCGCCGGCGGGCTTTGTCCTTGCGTATGACGTTCATCATCTGTCCGGGCAGCTGTTCGAAGTACCCTTCCGGAATGTTGTAATGCTCCTGTTTGCTTAAGTTATCAAGATCTATCATCTCCATTTTTTTGAAAAAAAACAGAATCGTTGACTATATAAAAACTAAAAGGTTAAATGCTCGGAAATATTTTTTTTGATTTTTTCTGCGGCGAAGTGGTAGGAGGCCTTGAGGGCACTCTCGGAGGTGTCGAAAATCTTGGACATCTCGGCGTACGGGGTCTCGTCGTAGTAGCGCATGGTGAAGACGGCACGCTGCTTGGGCGGCAGCTTCAGGATGGCCTCCTGCAGCAGCTGTTCGATCTCGTTCGGGGAGATGAAGTTGGTGTCGGCCTGACTCACGACAAGGAAATCCATGTAGCTGTCGTCGGTCAGGTTGAGCAGCTTTTTCTTCTTCTCGATGAAGGAGAGCGCCTCGTTAATGCAGATCTTAGTGATCCATGTCTTCAGGGATGAGTCGCCGCGGAACTTGTCAAGGTTGCGCCAGATCTTGATGCACACGTTCTGCGTCACGTCGTTGGCATCCTCGTGCAGGGTCACGATGCGGCGTGCATTATAGTAGATCACCCGCTGGTATTTTTTCAGCAGCATTTCGAATGCCTGCTCGCGGGTTTTGCTGTTTTGGAACAGCGAGAGTATGAATTCGTCGGTTGCTTCGGGCATGGTGTGTTATTTGCGTGCGATGACTTTCTTGCAGGCTTCCACGATGTGCTGCTGGTCCAGTCCGTACAGCTCCATCAGCTCGTTGGGAGTGCCGCTCTCGCCGAAACGGTCGTCCACGGCCACCATCTCCACGGGTGCGGGCTGGCGGCGGCAGAGCAGCTGGCAAACGGAGTCGCCCAGACCGCCGTTCATGAGGTGCTCCTCGGCGGTGACCACACAACGGGTCTTGGCCACGGAGGCCAGAATGGCTTCCTCATCCAGCGGCTTGATGGTGGCGATGTCAATGACCTCGGCGGAAATGTTCTGCTGCGAGAGCTCATAGGCGGCTTGCAGGGCAGGCCATACCATATGCCCGGTGGCTATGATGGTGACATCGGTGCCCTCCTGCATCGTGATGGCCTTTCCGATGATAAAAGGCTGGTCGGAGGGTGTGAAGTTGGGCACGGAAGGCCGTCCGAAACGGAGATAGACCGGGCCGTTGTACTCGGCGGCGGCAATCGTGGCCATTTTGGTCTGGTTGTAGTCGCAGGGGTTGATCACCACCATGTTCGGCAACATCTTCATCAGCCCCAGGTCCTCCATCATCTCGTGGGTGGCCCCGTCTTCCCCGACGGTGAGGCCGGCATGGGAAGCACAAATCTTGACGTTGAGGTTGGAGTAGGCCACCGTCATGCGGATCTGGTCATAGACGCGTCCGGTGATGAACCCGGCGAAGGCACTGGCGAAGGGCACCTTGCCACTCAGGGCAAGGCCGGCACAGATGCCCACCATGTTCGCCTCGGCAATGCCCACCTGGATGAACCGGTCGGGATAAGCCGCTTTGAAATCACCCATCTTCACGCTGCCGGTGACATCGGCCGTGAGGGCGAATACGTTGGCGTTCTGCTTGCCTGCTTCCACCAAGCCGGCACCAAAGCCGGAACGGGTGTCCTTGAAATCGTTGCACTCTATTTTTTCCATTATCGTTGTTGGTTTTTGGTCAAATAATTTTTGCGTGCAAAAATACGAAATTTGATAATTATGAGTTATCCAAAATAACATTTTCTTATGCGGATATGTTTTAACGCTCTACTATCATGCTGAAAATAAGGCAGTGTCGCCTTTGGCTTTTGGCAACTTTTATGTTGTCAATGGGTTACGCTTTTTGCCAGTCGGATGGCGAATGGCGTGTGCGACACGTCGTGCCGCAAAGCATGTCATTCAAGGTTGACACGCTCTCCATTCGGGCCGAGACATTCGTCATCCGCGAGGTCCCCTCATCCGCCTATCGCCTCGATCCGATAGCCGCTGTGGTATATCTGCAGGATTCGTCCCTGCTGGGGAAAACGCTGGTCTATCGCTATCAGACTTATACGCTGGATTTTGCCAAGCCATACGCTCACAAATCCCGCGCCCTCATCGAATCGCCCACCTACCGCTATCAGCCCGCCGCGGGCCAGCTTCGGACGGTGGCGGATTTGCAACAGGATAACCAGCTCCTGAGCAACGGATCCATTTCGCGTGGCGTTTCGGTCGGCAACCGGCAGGATCTGGTGCTGAATTCCACCTTGAACTTGCAGCTCTCCGGACAACTGTCGGAGGATGTGCGGGTGGAGGCCTCCATTTCGGACAAGAATATTCCCATCCAGCCGGAAGGGAATACACAATACTTGCATGATATCAATAATATATTTATAACATTACGTATTAAACAATATTTAGAAATATCCGCCGGCGATGTGCTGGCCCAAAAACCATCGTCCCGCTTCCTCTATTTGTCACGAAATCTGTTAGGTGTGAAGGCGAAAGGCCTTTTTTCAAAGGACAGCGTATTCCGAATGACCAGCCAGTTGGGTGGCGGCGTGACAAAAGGAACCTACGCCCGGCAGTCGATAGAACCGCAGAACGGTGTGCAGGGACCGTATCGTCTCTATGGGAAGGCTAATGAAATCAATATAACCATTGTGGCGGGTTCCGAGCGCGTGTACGTCGATGGTGTCCTGCTGACGCGTGGGCAGGATCATGACTATGTGATGGATTACAATACGGCGGAAATCACGTTCACACCCGCTATGTTGGTCACATCCGAGAAACGTATTGTGGTTGAATTTGAATACACTGACCGCCACTATACCCGTTATAGCCTGTTCTCCTACAACTCCATGACATTGGGGAAACGCCAGCGTTGGACGCTGGATGTCCATTATTTCCGGGAACAAGACCTGAAAAACCATCCCGTGCAACCAGAATTGACTGATGCGGAGAAGATGTTCCTGTCCCGATTGGACGGTGATACGCCGTATGCCTATTATGCGCAATGCGATTCGGCGGTTTTCTCGCCGGAACAGATTCTATATGCCCGCCGTGACACCCTGCTGGCAGGACAATATTATAATATATATGTCCATTCCACCTCAGAGAACGAGCAGCTTTATCGCCTCAGCTTCACATATTTGGGCCCTAATAAAGGGTCGTACAGGCTGCTTCGGAGCACGGCCAACGGTCGTGTATTCGGGTGGGTGGCTCCCGTGGATGGTGTGCCGCAGGGCGATTATGAGCCGGTGGTCCAGCTGGCCACCCCGATGCTGACGCAGATGCTGACCGTGTCGGGGCGGTATGCGTTCCGTCCGCAGTCGTCGGCCCATGTCGAACTGGCCCTTTCTCACAAGGATGTCAACACGTTCTCCAAATTGGATAATCACGATAATGTCGGATTTGCCTGCGATATGGGGGTTTATCATCAGCAGATGCTGGGTAACCGACAGGAAAAGAACAAGTTGTGGTCGCTGGTGACGGATCTGAACTGGCAGTTTGTACACAAGAACTTTCGTGCGGTGGAACGCTTTCGGGAGGTGGAGTTTGCCCGTCAGTATAATTTGGCAGAGGACCAGTCATCCACACATTCGGAGCAGATGTTGCATGCCGAGCTTGCCCTGATCCATCCGAAATTTTCCACCACACATTATCGTCTCAACTGGTTCAATCGGATAGGGGATGTGAATGCCCTGCGGCAGGAGTTGGTTTCGGACAATCATTTGAAACACTGGGTGCTCAAGACCAATACCTCGTTTCTGTCCACGCGGGATTCCGTCCAGCGGAGTGCTTTCTGGTCTTCCCGGAACCAGATTGCGTACCGTTTTTCAAAACTGGAGTTAGGTATTTGTAATTTGTTGGAAAATAATATTTTCCGAACGGCGGATGCCGGTTTGCTGCGCCCGTCCAGTTATGCTTTTTATGAAACAATGGCCTATCTGAAAAGCGATTCCACATCGTTTCAGTATCAGGTTTCTTACAAGAACCGTATGGAGATGCTGCCCATGGACGACCGTCTTCGCCACCATACCGAAATCCATGAGGCGGGAGCCACCTTCCGAATGGACAGGCTTAAGAACCAGCACATACTCTTCACGGCCACCTATCGGAACCAGCGTCTGCTGGATTCGATCGACGGGCATGCTTCGGAACATTATTTTGTCGGAAATGTCGAATACACAGGACGTTTCTGCAAGAATGCCATCGTGTTGAACACGTATTATGAGGCGGGTAGCGGCATGGAATTGAAGAAGACGTTCACCTTCCTGAAAGTGGCGGCAGGGCAGGGGACGCATGTGTGGATGGATTACAACGGCGACGGCTTGGAGGACATCGGGGAATTTGAGGTGGCGGCCTTTCAGGATGAGGCGGACTATGTGAAGGTGTGGCTCGCAGGTACGGAGTATGTGAACACGTACAACAACCAGTTCACGCAGACGGTGCAGCTGCGGCCAGCCGCGGTGTGGCAGCAGGCGGACGGCTTCCGGCGCTTTCTGGCCCGCTTCTCCAATGTGGCGATGCTCCGTTCGCAACTGAAGCACCAAAGACCAAATTTCAACCCCTTCTATGCGAATATCGAGGACACTGCCCTGATGAGCCGCCAATTCACTGTAACAAACACCTTTTCGTTCAACAACAGCGCCTCCAAATTCGGTTTTGATTTCATCGTACAGAAATCGATGAACAAAAACCTCCTGTACTATGGTTATGAGCAAAACGGTATTTCTTCGCAACAGGTAATGCTGAAGAGTTCTCCGAGTACGGAATGGTACTTGCAGGCGGGCTATCAGCACGGGGTGACCGACAACCGGTCCGATTACCTGCCGCAACGGACGTATGAAATCGTTCGCCATCAGGCGGACGGAAAGGTGCGATGTCAGTATAACAACCGATATTTCGGAGAGTTAGACTACCAGTTTGCCGACCAGTGGAACCGACTTGGAACAGAGCACACA
>JBGUMF010000043.1:0-8622 GCA_045116675.1 Bacteroidales bacterium | reverse complement strand
GAACCCGACCTCGGCAAACACCATCCGGCTGCTCACCTACCGGTCAGGCATGGACGTGATGCTCATATATGCTGTCATACGGATTGGGCAGAAAGACCAAGTGATTGACAATGAAAGTTCTGGCGGCATCAGTGCCCGCATCAATCCGGATGGGACATTGGCCAAATACGCTTACGGGGCTCCCGGCAACGATATGGTGGAGAAAACCGATGTGGGCGTTACGCTGGAGGGATATGAGATTCCGAATTTCCAAGCTGTGGTGGAAACCGCCAAGCGGCAACACTACCGTCTGCCCTACTTCAACCTTGCCGCGTGGGATTTCTCTATCGGTAAAGACGGCACCCCCATCCTCATTGAATGGAACGCCAACCCCGACCTCAGCCAATCGGCCTTCGGACCCGCCTTTGGGGACCTCACCGAACGTATCATCCAAGAGGCCTACACGAAGCCAAACACAAGAAACGAATATTGGTAAACACATCTAAATCAACATACTATGGAATTCCGTTCCAACACAAACCTCGCATTCCGCTACCTGCTGACGACCTTGTCGCCCAAATTGAGTGTGCGCACCCTGTTTCGAATCTACCATCACCGGAAATTGAATCTCGACAACCCGCAGACCTTGGACGAAAAAATCCAATGGATGAAACTCAACTACTACAAGGACAACGAGTTGGTAAAACAGTGTGCCGACAAGCTCCGTGTGCGCGAATACGTGAAGGATTGCGGATTAGAGCATATCCTGAATCCGCTGATTAAGACATATCATCATGCATCGGAAATCAACTGGGACGAGCTGCCCGACAAGTTTGTGCTGAAATGGAACTTCGGCTGTGGCGGCAACGTCATCTGTCCGGACAAGTCCCAACTGGACATCCCCGCCACCATACGGGATTTGGACAGGTTTGAGAAAATAAAGTTCCATCTCATCGCTGCCGAGCCGCAATACGACTTCAAAGAAAAACGGATTCTCTGCGAGCAGTTTATTGAAACAGAAGACGGTCATTCGCCCGTAGATTACAAGTTTTACTGTTTCAACGGAGAAGCCCTATATGTACTGTGCTGTATCGGTAGGGGAACACAGGAGAAACCGGATTTCTACTTTTTTGACCGCCAATGGCAACTGCAACGACTGAACAAGCAGGGCAAGGCGGCCCCGGAGGGTTTCACGCTGCCCAAACCGGAGGGCATAGACCAGCTTTTCGACTATGCGGAAAAACTCTCCAAGCCATTCCCGTTTGTGCGCGCCGACTTCTACCTGGAAAAAGGCAAGGCCTATTTCGGTGAACTCACCTTCACGCCCGGCGGCGGTTTCGACCGGGGACGACTGCCGGAAACCGACCTGCTTTTCGGTCAGAAAACCATCCTTCCACCGCCAAACACCCGATAAATCTACCGCAATGGAAAACATCCGAATCTTTTTCGCCGGAGACTTCTGCTCCAAGCCCTCCACCGCCCACATCTCCGTTTCTGAGGATTTGAAGGCCCTCTTGGAGAACTGCGACCTACGTGTCATCAACTTTGAAGCTCCTCTGATGCCGGAACCGGCACAACCGCACGTCCCGATTCACCAAAACGACGATGCGCCCGCGTTCCTGTCCGCCTTGGGTTTCAATCTTTTTGCGATGGCCAACAACCACGTCTTCGACTGCGGGGAAGAGGGTTTCCTTAAAACGGTAGCCGCTTTGGGGCACCGCACCTTCGGGTCGGGCACCTACGAGGAGGCCTACAAGGTTAAGATTGTGGAGATAAAAGGGGTGAAAATCGGATTCATGGCATTATGCTTCGCGGAGAAACAGGGTGTCTTCGACCAACTCCGGCAACACGACGGTTTGGCCTGCGCCTACCTCAACGACTTGCGGGTGAACCACGACATCATGACGGCGAAAAAAGAGGTGGATTTCCTGTTCGTGCTGCCGCACGACGGCATCGAATACCTCGACGTGCCCATGCCGGAGACCATCGCACGCTACCGTGACTTCATCGACTACGGTGCCGATGCGGTCATCGGCACGCATCCCCACTGCCCACAGGGATGGGAAACCTACAAGGGGAAAACCATCTTCTACAGTCTGGGCAATTTCTTCTTCAACAGCCAGAAAAGCCCCGACTTCAAAGCTGACAAACCGCATTGGTACGAAGGGCTTTGCGTCATCGGACAACTCTGCAACGGACAGCTCACTTTCGAGACCGTAGATACGCTGAACAATGCCAATAGGAGCATCTCTATTGACAAGTCTGAAGAACGACGCCGGCACAATGAGCAACTGTGCCATTACCTGCACGATGTCCCAGCCTATGACCGTTACCTCCATGATGCTGTACAAAAGCTGGCCACTACCCAAGAGTTTCCCATCATTGAGCGTTTCGACGCCCGACTGCCATTGGCCACCCGGACCCAAATCATCTTTAAGAGAGTCCTCCACCGTCTGACAGGGCGCACGTCCAAATCGCAGCAAAGTCTGCTGACGATGCTTAAGAACGACACCCGCCGAAACCTTCTTATCCATGCATTAAAACACAATCCATCCAAATAGTTTGAAAACCATCTCCAAAATCAAATAGATTTTACAGCAATGAAAAAGAAAATCGCCCAATATCTGCTTCTGGCCACTTTGGGAATGGTCGTAGCCTCCTACCTCCCGTGGGTCTATTTGACCGTCACGTACTACATCCTCCGCTATGCCATCATGGCCTGCATGGCCGCCTCCTTCGTGCTCACCTTCTCCCTCGAGACCTACTGCTCCGAACGTTTCATGCGCCTTTTCATCCTCACCATCCTAATTGTGGCGGTGGAATTTGTCGTGTTCAAACTACTCGGCCATCGGTTCCGTCCCGCCGACCTGTCGCAACTGGTGGTAGCATGCCTGTGCGTCGGTATCGGCATGACCTTGGACTACGACCTTGAACAATGGGCAAACATCTGCTATTATTACACATTGGGGCTCATCGTCATGTGTGTCATCAATTGTTTCTTCTGGGCAGGCAATCTCATTGTGCCCGAACACTACATGCTGGACGAAGGCAAAAACCAGATTGGCGGCATGGTGGCCATTGCAGGTGCCGTCATGTATTTCTTTGCCTTAAAACTGCCCAAACAACGCACGCATTTCCTGGTTCTTTTCATTCTCACCCTGCTTTTGCTCGTGCTCATCCGTGCACGCTCCGACTGCTTCGCACTGCTGGCATGCGCATTGTTTCTCTCTGTCAAAGACATCCATTGGGAATGGCGTCCATCCCTGAAAAACATCCTCACCATTCTCGGCATCCTTCTGATTGCCTATATAATATATGTAGGATTCATCAGCGACGAGCTGACGCGCTTTATGGTTGGAGGCAAATCCTCCTCCAATCTTGACGTGCTAACCTCCAACCGTTGGGAACGGAATCAGAAAGGGTTGGAGTTCCTCCTCAAAGATCCGCTCCTTGGCGAGCAGGAGGAATCGTCGGGCATTCTGATCATCCACAACTACATCCTGCTACGCATGGTGCGCTATGGTATCTGGTCGTTCCCATTGGTGGCCTTCTACCTCTATTTCGGCATCCGCACCATCGTGGCACTGTTCCGGGAACGGTGGACCGCTCTGCGCGATGTGGGCTTCGTGGCGTGTACAATACCCCTGATGGTCAGCTTCGTGGAGCCCAACTTCCCATACGGGCCCGGCTCGGTGCAGATGATGGCCTTCCTGCTCCTCGGCATCACATTCCGCCAATACCAGCAGGCTCCCGCCCGCGACGCACACGGCAACACCGTGCTGCATATCAGCAACGACTTTACCTACAGCAAAGTACACACGGAATTGTACCAGCACCTTGACCAACAAGGGGTTCAGCAAATCGTGTACACCCCCATACGTAACGAATCCCTTACCGGCCAAAACGCTTTTGAAGGAGAGCATACCCGCATTATCTATTCCTTCATTCTGAAGCCGCTGCACCGATTGTTTTTCAATCGTAAAATCGACAAGATCGGAAAAGATATCGCCAAGCAGGTGAACCTGGACGATGTGGCGTGCGTACATGCCACCAATCTGTTCAGTGACGGAGCCGTGGCCTTGCGACTGAAACGGCAATACGGCATCCCCTACATCGTGGCCGTGCGCAACAGCGACCTCAACGCCTTCCTGAAATACACGCCCCATCTGTGGTGGGTACACCGCGCCGTCATCCGCGAGGCGGAAAAGGTGGTCTTCATCACCCCGATGCTGCAACAACGTTTGACAAAACATATTACCCTCATCGGAATGCGCTCCCTGCTCCGCGACAAAAGCCTCGTCATCTCTAACGGACTGAACGACTACTGGTTGTCGGCGTTGCATCCCGACCCGCAGCAGCATGGCAAGAACCACTCCCTTATCTTCGTGGGCAATTTCGACAGCAATAAAAACGCGCTGCGGCTTATGGATGCTGTTTTACAACTCAAAAACGACATCCCCGACATACATCTCAACTTGGTGGGCGGCACCGGCGAGTGCGAACAGCAGGTTTTGGATCAGGTGAATGTCCATTCCGACACCATCACCTACCACGGACGTATTTTCGACAAAGACATTTTACAGAAACTGTATAAAGAAAACAGTGTCTTCGCCATGCCCTCTATCCACGAGACCTTTGGACTGGTATATGTGGAGGCCCTGTCCCAGGGATTGTCTGTGCTTTACACGAAAAACGAAGGAATCGACGGTCTCTTTGAAGAAACGGTAGGTGAAAGTGTCAATCCCAACTCCACCGACTCTATCCGGGAGGCCCTGAACAAACTGCTCACCCATCCGGAAAACTACCAGACACTGCCCGAGGAACGATTCCAAACCTTCCAATGGACATCCATTGCCCGTACCTATCAAAACATTTACCAAGACATCCTGACAAAAGCCTAATCCGTATGATTTCCGTCATCTGTCCCATTTACAATGAAGAAAAATACATCGGAAAATGTATTGAATCCATTTTAATCCAAGACTTTCCCAAAGAAAATATGGAAGTGCTCTTCGTGGACGGCATGAGCACCGACCGCACGCGGGAGCTGGTGCGGGCATATTCGGAGAAGTACCCATTCATCCATCTGCTGGACAACCCCGACAAGATCGTGCCGATGGCGATGAACATCGGCATCCGGGTGGCCAAGGGCGACATCATCATCCGCCTGGATGCGCACGCGGAGTACCCGGACAACTACTTTTCTGTCCTGACCGAGCGACTCAACGCGCTCGGGGCCGACAACGTGGGCGGCGTGTGCCGCACGCTGCCAATCAACGACACACCGGTGTGCCAAGCTATTGCTTTCGCCCTGAGTTCCCCCTTTGGTATGGGCAACTCCTACTTCCGCATCGGCGCAGACCAGGAGATGCCCGTAGATACGGTGCCCTTCGGCTGCTTCCGCAAAACGATTTTCGAGAAAATAGGCATGTTTGACGAGGACCTCGTGCGCAATCAGGACGACGAATTCAACGGCAGAATCATCCGCGATGGCGGGAAAATATACCTGATTCCGTCTGTTGTCATCAACTACTACGCCCGCGACACAATTGGCAAAGTGAGCAAGATGTTTTACCAATACGGGCTTTTCAAACCATTGGTAAACAAAAAGTTGGGCAAGCCGGCCACCTTACGGCAATTCTTCCCGCCGGGCTTTGTCCTTGGATTGATATTCGGCGGCATTCTCGCTTGTGTGCACCCCATTTTCCTCGCCATATATCTGATCGTTCTCGCTCTCTATCTTATTGCCGACCTCCTTTTCAGCTTGAAATCCACCCGCAATCCCAAAATCGTCCCCATCCTGATGGCGGTTTTTCCAGTTATCCATGTCAGCTATGGTTGGGGCTATCTGGTGGGCATTGGCAAAATCCTATTGAACAAGAGTTTTTCGGTGAAGACGAACCGGTAATTAGCACCCAGAGGTTGCCTGCCAACACTCACACCCGTCATATTCCACCGTACATACAAAAAAGTCGTATCTTTGCGGCTGCAAACCATTAATACTATGTCCGAAACCATTGACACTGCCGCCATCTTAAGCCAGATGGCAAAAGAATACGCCAACCAGGATGTCGTTTCCTGCGAACAGCTGCCCCTGTCGGGGTCGCACCGCCGCTATTACCGCCTTACGCTTGCGGACGGGCGCACGCTGATCGGCGCCTTCAACGACGATATTGCCGAAAACAAGGCGTTTTTCTCTTATACGGAATTCTTTACCCGCAAACAACTGCCTGTGCCACAGCTGTATGTGGTGGCCCCCGACCAGCAACATTATCTGCAAGAGGATTGCGGCAGGCAGACGTTGTACGACCTGCTGTGCGCCGAGCGCCTGGAGGACGGCTCGTTCTCGCCGAAGGTGATGGCCTGCTACGAGCAGGTGGTGCGCACGTTGCCCAAACTGCAACTCTGCGGCAAGGAGGGCTTTGATTTCTCCGTGGCCTATCCGCGCGCCGCCTTCGACCGCCAGTCCATGCAGTGGGATCTGAACTATTTCAAATACTATTTCCTGAAACTGGTGAACGTGCCGTTCAACGAGCAGCTTCTGGAGGACGATTATAACCGTCTGATGGACTATCTGCTGACGGCTGACAGCGGCTATTTCCTGTACCGCGATTTCCAGTCGCGGAACATCATGGTTCGGGATAACGACATCTTCTTTATTGATTATCAAGGAGGTAGAAAAGGGGCGTTGCAATACGACCTCGCCTCTTTGCTATACGACGGCAAGGCTGACATGCCGCCCGCCGTCCGCACACACCTGCTGGAGGTCTATCTGGAGGCGCTGTCGCAGCACATTAAAGTCAACAGGGAAGAATTCCTGTCCTATTTTCAAGGCTTTGTGCTGATTCGCATCCTGCAGGCGATGGGTGCTTACGGCTATCGGGGATATTTTGAGCGGAAGTCCCATTTCCTGCTGAGTGTCCCGTATGCGGCGCGCAACCTGGAGGGGCTGCTCGACACCTTCAACCTGCCCATCCAGCTGCCGGAGCTGACGCGTGCGCTGCGGGCGGTCATCGCCTCGGACTTCGTGAAACCCTACCGCTCCTCCGACGGGCTGACGGTGCAGGTGATGAGCTTCTCGTTCCGCAAGGCACTGCCCATGGACCCCTCCGGAAATGGTGGCGGCTTCGTCTTCGACTGCCGGGCACTGCCCAATCCGGGACGCGAGCCCCAGTACCGCGCATTCACGGGCCAAGACGATTGCGTGATTGAATATCTGGAGCAATATCCTGCTGTTCAAGAGTTCAAGGAGCACACTTTCGCGCTGGTGGACCAAGCGGTACGCAACTATCTGGAACGGAAATTCGACCATCTGATGGTCTGTTTCGGATGCACGGGCGGGCAGCACCGCTCCGTTTATTTCGCCGAACAAACCGCCCGCCACCTGCGGGAAATGTTCCCCGACATACAAGTAAAACTACGCCACACCGCCCGCGAGAACAGATAGATGCCGTGCCGCGCCGCCAGCCAGTTAAGAAGTTGAGGCAGTTGGGGATTTTCGATTTACGGTTGGCGGTTGGCGGCACCCTGAATGTTTGGGGATTCCGCGAAACGCTATTGTCGGCGACGACAGGAGCGGCGGAATCTCCCTGCGTCCCGGCAGGAACGTAAGCTCGGTAAATTCCAATGAGGAATGATTTTGCACCTCGCAGACGCCTTAGGCAGGCCGCCGGCCTGCCGGGGTGGGTAGAAATAGGGCCGACGCACGCAATATCGCGGCACGGCACACACATGCCACGGAGAACGGGATGATCCCACCGCGAAAAGCCTTATTTTTGTTTTGTTTTTTCTATTATTATCTCTTTTGATTGATTCAGCAAAGTTAAGAGATTATCTACGGTTCCCTTTTTCAAAGAGTAAGTAAACTCATTGACGTATGGATATGGGGATACTTTAAACCACCATTTCACTTGAGCAGGATCATAAGCAATTGAATATTCAGTGCTTTCTGTAGAGATGAATTTCATTTTAGTGAAAACAGTTGGTTCTGTCGTATATAGATTATCTTTAAAATACGTGAAAAAAGATGATAGTGTTTCAATTTCTTCAAAATCAATATAGAATTTGTTTCTCTCTAAAATTTCATCAGCACATACAGTTAAGGTTGGATTGTCAAAGTAAATGGTAAGTGTTACTCCTCCTTTTTTTTCATTAGTTTTCAGGTCTGTTAGAACTTCACAAGTGAAATCCAATCTGTCCGTAATTTCGGAAAAATATTTAAAATTTTGAGATTCTTGAAGTATAAATGTTCCTTTTCGATTAGAAAAAGCTTCCAAATCACTTATTCTACTATCATACTGTTTTTCTTGGCAATAAACACTGCAGCAAGCTAATACAAACAAAACAAATAAAGCAACCTTTTTCATATTCAATTTTTTCGCGGCAAAACTACAAAAAAACGTCACAATCTGCAATGACTTTCAGAACAATAGATTTTTGCGGTGAGGATGTCACAAACAAAAAAGATGATTGCGTTGTCGTCGGTGACGGCCTTTCCGGAACTGTTCTCCACGTTCTCGCCGGATGTCCCATAACGTTTCGCGGCGTGCAATCCTTTTCTCCGTGGCACGCGCCTGCCGCGCCGCGATGGTGTGTGCGTGTGGCCCCTTTTCTACAGATATGCAACGCCTAACGGCGTTAGGG
>JBGUMF010000042.1:0-12560 GCA_045116675.1 Bacteroidales bacterium | reverse complement strand
CTTTCCGTGTGATCTGTACAAGATTTGAACTTGTGACCTCTTGCCTGTCAAGCAAGCGCTCTAAACCAACTGAGCTAACAGATCAGGTTTCTCAACGCGTTGCGGAAAGACTGGGATTCGAACCCAGGAACCGCTTTTGGCGGTTACACGCTCTCCAGGCGTGCGCCTTCGACCACTCGGCCATCTTTCCTCCTTTTGAGGGTGCAAAAATACACTTTTTTCTTAATAATCCCTATTTTAAAATTTCAATTTTCTCATTTTGGCCCAATTCACTCAAAACTTGCTGAATATGAGCAACTAAAACTTTCGACAAATCCTGCACTCGCTGCTTCCACACCTCAATATCCACGTCCAAATTGTCGGACACAATCTTATAAGAGACATATTTTTTGTCATACTCGTGCGCAAAAGAGACCAAAACCGATGACTCCATGTCGAAGCAGTCGACCTTGGATTTGGTGGCGGCAAGATAGGCATCAGTGAAAACCTCCGGGGACACAAAGCAGTCGGAGGAGTATAACGTCGCCGTCGGCACTTGCGCATCGGCCTTGACATCAAAGCGCGAAGGGAGCATTTTCTCCTCATAAAACAAGGAACTGCCGGACAGAATCTCACCAATACTCAATATAGTGCCCACTGGCTTGTCGTGCGAGCCTACAGAGCCGATGTTGAGCATTGTAAAATCCTCATCCTTGTGTTTTTCCATAAACTTGATCATGGCGCGGGTGGTGTTCTCGCGACCGATACCGGTAAAGTTAACGTGGTCGGCAAAAGTGCCAACCTCATCGGGCACAGCGGCAAAAAGGGCGATTTTCATAAGGGGTTTATAATATTGGTAATGTTCTTAAAGTTTATAAGGTTTCTAATGTTTATAATAAAAGTAAGAAAGTTCATAGTCATAGCTCATTATTAATTATTCACTATTAACTATTTATTATTAATTGTACCCCATCTTCTCCCCAACAGACAAAACGATGCAAAAATAAAAAAATTAATCCCATAATGCCGTTGTATTAAAAAAAGTGTATTTTTGCGGTGATATTATTTTGATATTATTTTAATCACCCCTAAAACACATAACATTATGGAATCCAAGGAATTTAACAAAACCATGACCGCGGGAAACAACGGTTTTCTGCATCTTTTTTTCAATCTTGCACTGCTGGCAGTCTCCATCTGGCTGGTCGTATGCTTCGCCAAATTCGACTGCATGCTGGACGCCGAAGGCGAACCCACTGGATGGATATTGCTGCCCATCGCGACCGGTTTTCTGTTGCTGTTCGCCTACATTCTGCATCTGGTAGGCTTCATGATTGTGCAACCCAACGAGTCGCGGGTGCTCACCTTCTTCGGTGAATATTCCGGCACGGTGAAGCAGAACGGCTTCTTCTGGGTGAATCCCTTCTACAGTAAGGAGAAGATGTCGCTGCGCGCCAAGAACATGGACGTGGAACCCATCAAGGTGAACGACAAGAACGGCAACCCCATCATGATCGGCCTGGTGCTGGTGTGGAAGATTCGCGACACCTACAAGGCCTGCTTCGAGGTGGACTCGGACCTTCGCACAACCATCACGCAGAACCAGGTGAACTCCACCAAATCGTTCGACTCCTTTGTGCGGGTGCAGAGCGATGCCGCTTTGCGCAAGGTGGCGGGCCTGTACGCCTACGACAACATGGACCGCAACGATGAGGAAGTGACCTTGCGCTCGGGTGGCGAGGAGATCAACGAGCGGCTAGAGTCTGAGTTGCGCAAGCATCTGGAAATCGCCGGCATAGAGGTTGTGGAAGCCCGTATCAACTACCTGGCCTACGCCGCTGAAATCGCCAGCGTGATGCTGCGCCGCCAGCAAGCCGACGCCATCATCTCCGCCCGCGAGAAGATTGTGGAAGGCGCTGTCAGCATGGTGGACCTGGCCCTGAAGAAACTGTCGGAGGACAAAATCGTGGAACTCGACGAGGAGCGCAAGGCCGCCATGGTCTCCAACCTCCTGGTGGTGCTCTGCGCCGACGAATCGGCATCGCCAGTCATCAATACAGGAACGTTGTATCAGTAACCGAATACCAAATTTCCGTTTTGCAGAGACGGGACGTGTCCCGTCTCTACAGGACGTGAAAACAACCCGTTAATTATGAAAAAAAATTTCGCCTTACGGGTGGATGCGGAAATATACGAGGCCATCGAGCGATGGGCTGCGGACGAATTCCGCAGTGCCAACGGCCAGATTGAGTGGATATTATCCACTGCACTGAAGAAGGCCGGCCGGCTGCCGAAGAAAAAGAAAGGGGAAGATATGGAGGATAGTAGGAGTTCGTAATCAGGGTACAGGGGACAGGATTCAGGGTACAGCAATCAGGTGGATTATTAATTATTAATTGTTAATTGTTAATTATCGCTTCAGAATCGCATCCATAAACAGCCCCACCCTATTCAATACAATGCAGGCACGGCTTTTGTCAATGACGACACGAACTTTCTTGGTGGTGACGGTTTCGGTCAGCACGATGCGTTTGTAGCCGATAGTAGTTTCCTCGGCGATGGTGCGCCAGTTGCCGTTCTCATCCTCGACTTCTATGTGGAACTTCTCCACCCGCTGCCCGAGCGGGATGTATTCTTGTAGCATTACTCGGTTGAAGGTCTGCGGGGCATTGAACTTAAATACCACCCATGCTGTGGTCACGGTGTCGTCGGTGGCCCAATAGGTGTCATAACTATCGTTGGATAAATTAAACCAGCTTGGTAGCTCATTCTGACATTCAAAAACATTAGTCTTTTTAACCACCTTTCGGTAATTAGACGCATCAATGTGTGCCTTTTTCGCCAAATCGTTCGCAAAAATACTGTCTAACGCCTCACGGAACTCCATTAGGCGCAGAGAATCCTCGGCGGGGATAAGGCCTCGGTTGTCGGGCGGCACGTTGAGGAGTAGCAGGGAGTTGCGGCCCACGCTGTTGTAGTAGATCTTCAAGAGTTCCTGCACGGACTTCGGGTGCTCGCTCTCGCGCCAGAACCAGCCTTTGCGGATGGAAACGTCTGTCTCGGCAGGAATCCAGCACACGCCGTTGTAGTTGCCCGCGTTGAGCGTGTCCTGCGACGGGGAATCCGCACCGGGTCCGAACCCTTCCACGTCGAGCCGCGACCAGCAAGTGCGCCCGCAGGTGCCCTGCTCGTTGCCGACCCAACGGCAACCGGGACCCACATCGCTGAAGATCACCGCATTGGGTTGTAATTTCTTCGTCTGCCCATTGAACTTCTTCCAGTCATAGACCTGTCGTTTTCCGTTCGGACCTTCGCCGTTGGCTCCGTCGAACCACTGCTCGAAGATGGGTCCGTAGTGTTTATGGGCACTTTGTAACGTCTTGAGGAACACCTTGTTGTATTCGGGTGTACCGTACGTCAGCGCGTTGCGGTCCCACGGGGAGATATAGATGCCGAACTTTAGTCCTCCCCTTTCGCACGCCTTCGACAGTTCCTTCAGCACATCGCCCTTGCCGTTGCGCCACGCGCTCTCCCGCACGGTATGCGTGCTCACGGGATTGGGCCACAGACAGAAGCCGTCGTGGTGTTTGGCCGTGAGGATAATTCCCTGAAAACCTGCTTTTTTCGCTACAGATACCCATTGGTTGCAGTCGAGGGCAGTGGGGTTGAAGATGTCCTCGGGCTCGGTGCCCTCGCCCCATTCCAAACCTGTAAACGTATTGGGGCCGAAGTGGCAGAACATATTCATTTCCATCCGTTGCCAGGCCACCTGCGCGGCGGTCGGCACGGGACCGTACGGTTTCGGCGGGTCGGCGGGTTTCCACTTCGGGGCATGTTTCTGCGCCTGCACGGCAAAAACGAGCAGAACAAGAAACAGAAACAAGGCCGACTTCTTTTTCATTCTTTTTTTTGCAAAAATAAGAAATAAAGCCAAAAAAAACTATTTTTGCAAATTATTTATCGTCTTACACAAAGACACATTTGAAACCAAACATATCACAATGAAGAAAATACAATTATTGCTCCTGTTTTGTTTTTTCTTTTGCACCATCTTCGGACAAAACACACAAACACCCCGCGTGCTCAAACTTGTGCCCGACGGCTGCTATCAGCTTCAACTGATCAACTGGAGCGAGTTATCAAACATCCTTGAATTGGCAGCATTGGACAACGACAAGATTCTGAACCCATTATACAAAGAGAAAAAAATCATTAAGAATTTTGTACGCAGTTGGATACAAATGGATGACAAGTCCGGGATTGACTTCTCGACAACAGCCGCATTCATCAACAACAACTGCCTTCTCATCCCGCTCAACAACGAAAAGAATTTCGAAAAGATTGCCCGGAAGATGGGCGAGAAAGCCTCTTTTAAGTCCATCACACATAACGGTCAGACTTTCCGGCTCCTACTTGATGCTTCCGGCTCCGGAGCTATCCTCTGCACTGACGACATAGCCTGCTTATATTTGAACAACCGAATCGATGACGATGTTGAGACATCCCCCAACGAACTCCAGGAAACAGTCCTGCAGAGTTGGGAGAACATGCAAAAGTCGTCTTTCCTCGCCAGCGAAACAGGACAGATGTTCGTCACGAAAGGTGTCAGCTCATTTGTAGCTTACAACGCCCAACATCCTGACATGAAAATGCTGAGCGGATTCATCAAGAAACAGAACACGTCCCTCTCCTCCAGTCTGGATAGACTCAACATATTCATGTTCAGCAAGTACGGCACAGAACAGAACCGCATCTGGAGTTCCACGGAGATATACAAGTCCACCCCGGAAGGGCTGAAACCTTCCTTTCTGACATTCCTCTCCCCCGAAGGGACCCAACGTTTGCTGCCATACGTGCTGGAGAATCCGATTGCCGTCATCTCATGCAATGTGGTTGGTCTCGGCGACTCACTCATCCCGTTCCTCTCCTCCAATCCCGATTTACAGGCAGTAGCGCCACTGCTCAACCATCCTTTCATAGGCTCCATACATTCGGAGAAGGGAACCCTGCTTTGCACCACCATTGATGATCCCAAGAGGGTGAAACCGGCGCTGGAACAGTATGTAATCCTCCGCAACCATGCATTGGACTCTATCTTTAAGGCCACTCAGTCGAAAGATACTGCTTTTGTTGAAGTCGTCACCGAGGAAGAGTCCGGAAATGACGAAGATGATATCGAAGAGGCACCTTACAAACGTTCATCCGAAGATTCGTTAGTAAACCACAAGCATCTCGCACACACCCATACGGACGGGTATGACCTTTACACGCTCACCACCTACAAGAAGAATTTGGATTACGAAACCTTCACATGGGTATATGGCTATGACACAGTATGTTTTATTATGACAAAAGACAACCTACTGTTTCTCTTCGGTGAAGCTGAGATTATGCAAAGCATCCTTAATCCTACTAAATCCTCGCCAGCGGGCATCCGCACGCAAGACCCGCTGTATGCCCGCGTGGACCTGAACTCCATTATCAACGAGGTTGCAGGGGAAGAAGGCATCCTACCTCTGCGTGACATGACCATCCAAACCAATGACAATAAGATCGTTATGGATGTAACTGCCACGGATGGACTAAAGCACAACCTCCTTTACGAACTGGTGAAAGCCATTATAGAGCAGGTCAGCAGTATTCGCAAAGAGATAAAGAATTTCAAGTTTTAGCACAACACAACTGATTATACAAGACAATGGCAGACAACTATTTAGAGAATAAATTCGAAGAGCTTCGCGAACGTGCCAATCGTCCTGCCCCACGCAAAGCAAACACCCTTGACGCCCTGTTGGCCCGCAACCGCAGCTACCGGGGATATGACAAGAAAGTGGTGGTAGGCATGTCCACATTGGAGAAGATCGTGGCCGTGAACACCAAGATCCCCTCCGCGCGCAACCAGCAGGTACTGCGCTTCAAGCTCGTCACCCGCGACAGCGGAGCCGACAAAGTGCTGGCCAACATCAAGATGGGCGGAGCCCTGCCGGAGCTGCACCTGCCTTTCGAAGGCACTGAGCCCGAGGCATTCATCATCGTGTGCAGCACCGAGCCCGAAAGCAAGCTCGTGGACATCGACTTGGGCATCGCCGCGCAGAGTATGTTGCTGAAAGCGGTGGACTTAGGATTAAACGGCCTGATGATCGGGGCTTTCAACAAGAGTGCCATCACGGAGGCATTTGCGCTACCCTGCGAACCTTTGCTGATCCTCGCCGTCGGCAAAGGGGCGGAAACCATCCGCCTGACGGAAATCCGGGAAGGGGAAAGCCACCGCTACTACCGCGAAAACGGCATCCATTATGTGCCCAAGGTGTCGCTGTCAGACCTCTTGCTGTAGCCATTCCGCCGTGTCCGCAAAATCGTTACCTTTGCCGCCGCAAAAAACAATCATCCACTGAATATCATGCTACGAGAAAAAACCGTCTTCGGACCCATACACAGCCGCCGCTTGGGCAGCTCATTAGGCATCAACCTGCTGCCGGAAAACGGCAAAATCTGCACCTTCGACTGCATCTACTGTGAATGTGGATGGAACAAGGACGGCCGCAACGACACCGTGCTGCCCACCGCCGAAAAGGTGCGCAACGATTTGGAAGCCATGTTGAAACAGCTGTCGGGCAATGACATCCCCGTGGATTCCATCACCTTCTCCGGCGACGGGGAACCGACCTTGAATCCCGAATTCCCGCAAATCATCGACGACACGCTGCGCCTGCGCGACCAGTACTACCCTAACGCCAAGGTCTCCGTCCTGTCGAACGCCACGCGCGTGCACCGTCCGGAAATCCTGGCTGCCCTCAAGCGCGTGGACAACCCCATCATGAAAATCGACGCCCCGACCAACGAGCTCGCCGAACGGATCAACCATCCCGCGCCGGGCTATGACGTGAAGGCCGTGGTGGAGGCCTTGCGCGGCTTTGACGGTAACTTCGTCCTGCAGACGATGTTCCTGAAAAGCAACGACTTCGACTCTTCTTCCCCGGAAGTCTTAGACGGCTGGATGGACATCGTGCGCACGCTGAAGCCCCGCGAGGTCATGGTCTATACCATCGACCGCCCCACACCGGCAGAGGGGTTACAGAAATTCACTGTGGAAGAGATGCGTGCCCTGCTGGAGCCCCTGTTCACAGAAGGCTTCTCCATCCAAATCAAAGGGTAACAGAAAGTTTTTTCAAGCCAGATTGGTGAGCACATGCAACGCGTTAGGCAGCATGGAAATCTCATACTTGCCCAGCGGGAGCAGTTCACCCTCCACCTCACCGCGCACCGGACAATCAGACCCGATGACCAGCGAGGCCGTGCGGAAACTTCGAATTCCCTTTATCTTATGGATATGAGATCCGTCGGACAGGTTCTTTACGTTGGCGATGACACGCAGATTGCTCACCTTAGGGATGATCACCACATCGAACAGTCCGTCATCGGCGACGGATTCGGGGGCCTGGCACATGCCGCCGCCATTATACTTGCCGATGGCTGCCACCATCAGGAAGGTTTTTCCATCATAGGTAAAGTCCGGTGACTGCACGCGTATTGGTTGACTCTTGTAGCGGAAAAGCATACGGGCCAGACTTAGCATATATACGGAGATGCCAGCGAAATGAGGCTTGTTGTAGGTCACATCGTAAATGACCTCCGCATCAAAGCCGAAACCGGCGATATTGATGAAATAGCGATGGAAGGGTTCTTCATTCTCCCGCACAGAGGTAACCCGCCCTATGTCGTGGCGGAGAAAGTGCCCGCGACGGAAGACCTCCATCACATGTTCAAGGTCGGTAGGGAAGTTGTGTGCGCGGGCCCAGTCGTTACCCCGTCCCAGCGGCATCACCGCGAGGAAGACCTCTTTTGTATCCACCCCGGAAAGGAAAATGCCATTCACCACCTCATTGATAGTGCCGTCGCCACCGATAACCATGATATGCCGTCCGCCCTGCTCACAAATCCGCCGTGCCGCCACCATGCCACTGCCTTGGGTGTCCGATATGTGCATCTCGTAGCGGATGCCTGCCTCATCCAAAGCGGCAGACACCTTAGGCCAGTTGTCAAAACAGTGGCTGTCGCACGCATTCGGGTTTACCACCACATACCAAAGGTGGTCTTCTACCTTGAAAACCTCTTTTTCCATCTTTTTTGAGTATAAATATAGAACGGAGAAGGCCGCCTTTCAGCAGCCTTCTCCTTATGTTTAATCAGATTGTTATTGTTTCACCACCTTTTGGATGGTCATACCCTTTTCGGTCATTATCTTCAGGGTATAGATGCCGTTGGCGAGACCTGCCAGGGAGACAATGTGGTTGTCGCCTTCCAGAACGCGCACCAGCTGGCCCTCAATATTATAGACCAATATTTCGCTGATTGCATCAGTCGTGCTCACATTCAGGACATCCGATGTGGGGTTGGGGAAAAGCGAGATGGGACGGGCGTCATGCTCCTCCACATCCGTGCCGTCCACGACGCGTACATTGTCAATCCAGACAAGGTTACCGTTTCCGCTGACAAAATGGAATCTCAACGCCACCTGTTGCGGATTGGACACACTTGAGAGGTCCACAATTTCCGTACGCCAATGAGATGCAGAAGGCACATACGCCTGCGAGCTCGCATAGCCGGACACTGTGGCCAGATCCGGATCCGTCACATTGTACAACGTGCTCCATGACGAGCCACAATTGCCGGACACCTGGACCTGCAGTTTGTCTTTCTTAGTCGAAGATCTTTGTTTATGAGCCAGATCGAATTTCAACACCGGATGTGCCAAACCGGAAACATCCACGATAGGAGTATAGAGGTTGGCCACAGCCCCGGAGGAGAAATTGGGCGTGTAATAATAGACAGCACCTTGATATACAGACAAATCCCCATCCGGATTAAACCACGGGAATTCTATACCTGAAGCGAAATTCTCATCCAAATCACCTGTCTGAGTTTCTGCAGAGACATTAAAGGTGAATGTGCGGGTGTTGTTTGTCGCATCCGACTCCGCCATACCATTCGTCTTGGTCAGTTCCACCGTATAAGTATGGCTTCCGTGTGTGGAAGTCGTTATCTGCGGCATAGACACCTTGATATTCTGATATCGGCTCAAATTGCCCGTCCAGTTGTAGGTGCTGGTCTGACCGTCAAACGTGATGGTAAACTCGGCAGAGGTGATGGTGTTCTGACCCACATTATGAAGCACCACTTTAGGTGTCGCCGTTGCCGTACAAAGATACGCGTCATCGATACCGCCTATTTCATTATAAATACTAAACTGTGCCAATGCGCCATTAATCGCTACAGACTCATCGTATTGGGGACAGAAGTATGATTTGGCACTATACAACACTTCCGCTGTCCGCTGGCCTATCTCGTACACGATACGCGTGGGACATACCATATACACCGTAGGGAAATAGGTGATGTTGTAAGCAGTAACCGCCGCAGCAGTATTCGGGCTCATATTGGAGGGGAAAATCGGGTATTCAACACCACTAAGCCAGTTGCCCTGTGAGGCATATCCACCGGCATCCGCACCCGTGCCACTCAAAGCAGCATAGTTGCCTTCATCGCCCTCAATGCCCATTGTCATGATATCATTGGTACCACTCGGACCATGGGCGGCATAAAGATCTTCAAAGGCACCTGAGGTATGGTACGACCAACATGGACCACACCATGTTGCAAAGAAATCAAGATAAACCGTTTTACCCGAATCGGTATATTGGTAAAGCGTATAAGGATTGTTTGACAAAATCTGACCCGAGGTTTTGTCAATCTCATAAAGCGTGAAATCGGTGGCGTATGAGGCATCGGTCAACACGCTTTGGGCAACGGCCAACAAGCCAGTCAAGCAAAATAATGCTACAAAGTAAATCTTTTTCATATTATGCGATTTTGATGAATGTTTAAATTTCCTGCTGCAAAAATACAAATATATTAAATACGAATATCCGGATGGAATATTTTTTCACAACAAAGCAAGTGCTTTCTCCGCGGCGGCCTGCTCGGCCATCTTCACCGAACGGCCCAGTCCCTCGGAACACACCTGTCCGTCCATCTTCAACACGACCTTGTAGGGCGCGTTGCGGTCGCCACCTTGGGAAGCGGTCTCGAACTGGATTTTATGCCGATTATGCTGTGCCCAGATCAGAATCCGGCTCTTGTAGTCGTCATCCTCCCCGAAAATCTGGTCGATATCGAGATGGGTACAGAGGATATTGTTAATGATTATCTTGTAGGTCTTGCGGTAGCCCTGGTCCAGATAGATGGCGCCCACCACCGCCTCGAAGGCGTTGCCGTCGGCGGAGACGGAGTGATCGCACCCGCAGGTGTTGAGCAGATCGTGGAGGCCCAATTTCCGCGACAGTGTGTTCAGCCGCGCACGGTTGACCAGTTTGGAGCGCATGCGGGTAAGCACGCCCTCCGCCTCTAACGGATATTTGTGATAGAGGAAGTCGGCTACCACAGAGCCCAGAATGGCATCGCCGAGATATTCGAGACGCTCGTTGTTGAGCCGCCCGCAAACCGAATCGCGCACTGACGCCGACTTGTGGGTCAAGGCAATGCGATAAGGATCCAGATGGCGGATATGGAAGCCAAAAATGTTCTTAAAATAGCATCGTATCTCCTTGTCAGTCCTGTTCATCACGGTTGGAAGCGCTTATACAACAGGGTGACATTATGGCCGCCGAAGCCGAAAGAGTTGGAGATGGCCACATTGACCTCCTTCTCCACCGTCGTGTTGGCGGCATAATTCCAGTTTTGCGGCAGGATGGGATCCAGATGCTGAAGGTTGATGGTGGGATGGACGATGCTGTCACGCATCGACATCAGGATGGCAATGCTTTCCACCGCCGGTCCGGCACCGAGCAGATGCCCGATCATGGATTTGGTGGAATTCATCACCATATCCAAGGCATGGTCACCGAAGAGGGTCTGGATAGCGCGGCACTCGGCCACATCGCCGAGCTGAGTGGAGGTGCCGTGCATATTGATATAGTCCACGTCATGCGGTGTCAGGCCGGCATCTTCAAGGGCGTTGTGCATAGAGCGCACGGCCCCGCTGCCGTTCGGGTCAGGAGCGGTGGCGTTAGACGCGTCAGCGGACATGCCCACACCGGCGAGTTCGGCATAGATCTTGGCCCCACGGGCCAGAGCGTGCTCCATTTCTTCAAGAATCAGGATGCCGGAGCCCTCCCCCATCACAAAGCCGTCACGGTCTTTGTCGAAGGGACGTGAGGCATGCTGCGGGTCATCGTTGCGTACAGAGAGCGCGCGCATGGCGTCGAAGCCGCCGACAGCCGCCTCCACGATGGCCGCCTCCGTGCCACCAGACACGATCACGTCGGCCTTGCCGAGGCGTATGAGATTCATGGCATCGCCGATGGCATTACCCGCCGAGGCACACGCCGCCGAAGTCACATAGTTAGGTCCCCGGAAACCATAGCGCAGGGAGATGTAGCCGGAAACCATGTCGGCAAGCACTTTCAAAAGCAGATATGGGCTAAACCTCGGGGTGCGGCCATTCTCCACGAAGACGTTGGCCGTCTCCATCATGGCGGTGAAGCCCCCCACGCCAGTACCGATGATGACTCCTACGCGGTCCTTGTCCACACGTTCCACATCCAGACCAGAATCCGCCAGAGCCTCCATGGTGGACGCAAGGGCGTATTGCGCGCAGGGGTCCATGCGCTGGGCCTCCTTGCGCGGCATATAGTTGTCCACGTCAAAACCCTTCAGTTCGCAAGCGAAGCGGGTTTTGAACTTCTCCGGATCAAAATGGGTAATAGGACCCGCACCTGACACACCCTGCAGCAGGGCACGCCAATACGACTCCACGCCGAGACCAATCGGCGTTAAAGCACCCAAACCCGTAACGACAACTCGTTTGAGTTCCATCAAACAAATGAAACGGTAGTAGAGAGTGTTCCGATATTATTTGATATGGCCCTGAATATAGGCGACTGCGTCACCCACCGTTTGGATCTTTTCAGCATCCTCATCGGGGATGGTAACGCCGAACACGTTCTCAAATTCCATAATCAGCTCCACGGTGTCCAAGGAATCGGCACCGAGGTCGTTGGTGAAACTCTTCTCCGGCATAACGTCAGCAGCATCAACGCTGAGCTTTTCTGCAATTATGGATTGTACCTTTTCTAAAATTTCTACTTCTGTCATAAGAATGAGTTTTAAAAATCGGCGGCAAAAATACAAAAAATATAAATACCGCAACGTCCCTGTTTTTTTTCCAATCCGTCACCTTCATCCACCATGCACCCACAACAGCCATATTCCAATCCACTTTTCGGCATATTTTTCGTTTTTCTTCCAAAACGGGAATACATTCATATTTATATAAGGTCTTTCTTCCTGTCAAAACCATCTGAGATTCCTGTTTATGGTAAAATTATTTTATTGATTCATAGATTTTTATAATAAAATAAAAAGAAAAATCGGGAACAGGTGACGCAGGTTATAAAAAAAAGACTATTTTTGCGGCCTCAAAACAAAGAGGAGTTCTTTGAAAGAAAAAAATCGTTAGTGCCGATATAGCTCAGTTGGTAGAGCAGCTGATTTGTAATCAGCCGGTCGTGGGTTCAAGTCCC
>JBGUMF010000041.1:0-34822 GCA_045116675.1 Bacteroidales bacterium | reverse complement strand
GATGGTGCTGTAGCTCAGTTGGTAGAGCAACGGACTGAAAATCCGTGTGTCACTGGTTCAATTCCCGTCAGCACCACGAGCCCTGATTTTCATCAGGGCTTTTTTGTTTTTTTTCTGTTATTGTTGTAAAAAGAGTATTCTTGTTCCTTTTCAAGTTGTCTGATTATCAGGGAGAGCTATATATGTTTAATGCTGCCTTATGAAAAAATCACTACTTTTGCCACCGCTAAAACTGCCAATGCTCAAAAACCTAAAGTCACCAATCTCAATCCATTAATTTCTTAACTCTCAAATCAACACTTAAACAAATCAACAAAATGAAATATCTCGGTCCTCATGTAAGTGCTACGGGCGGCGTGGAGAACGCGCCCCTTAATGCCGCTAAAGTCGGTGCCACCGCCTTTGCCCTGTTCACCAAAAACCAGCGCCAATGGGTGTCGGCCCCGCTCACGGCGGCCTCCATTGACAAGTTCAAGGCCAACTGCCAGCAGGTGGGCATCACGCCGGAATACATCCTGCCCCACGACAGCTACCTTATCAATCTGGGCCAGCCGGAAGCTGAGGCATTGGAGAAGTCACGTGCCTCTTTCCTGGACGAGATGCGCCGCTGCGAGCAACTGGGCCTCATCATGCTGAACTTCCACCCCGGCAGTCATCTCAAGATGATTTCGCTGGACGAATGTCTGACGCGGATTGCTGAAAGCATTAACATCACGCTGGACAAGACGCAGGGCGTGACGGCCGTCATCGAGAATACGGCGGGACAGGGCACCAATGTGGGCTTCAGTTTCGAACATATCGCTGCCATTATCGACAAGGTGGAGGACAAAACCCGCGTGGGCGTGTGCCTCGACACCTGCCACACCTATTCCGCCGGGTATGACATCAAGACGGAGGAGGGCTACCGGAAGACGTTTGCCGAATTTGACGACGTTATCGGAGCCCATTATCTGAGAGCCATCCACCTCAACGACACCAAGAAGGAGTTTGCCAGCCGCGTGGACCGCCACGACAGCATCGGCAAAGGGTTGCTGGGAATGGATTTTTTCAAACGTTTTATGAAAGATCCCCGTTTCGACAATATGCCCATCATTCTGGAAACGCCCGACGAGAGCCTCTGGCCGGAGGAGATTGCCTTATTGCACAGTTTGGAAACGGAATAGTGTCCGCTTACCTGCGTTTTGAACCCGAAGTGGGATAGTATTCGTATGCCCCGATGTCAGGTTTCCCATTGCGCATACGCCCCAACAAATCGGTCGTGATGCCCAATCCTTCCATGCCGGCATCAATGGCCGGGGAGTTTTCCATCAATTCCAAATCCTGCTGGTAAGAAGACACGAACAGAGGATTTTGATTGAACAGGCAATTCACATAATGACTTTCTGCCGATGCTTCTTGTTTGAGAAGGCAGTTGCGTAACGTGTAGGTCAAATCAGCGCCGTTGCGCTTGGAGGCGGAAAACTCATTGTCCAAATAACCATAGATGATGGAGTTGTTGCAGGTCAGGTTGGTGTTGCCGACATACGTAATATCTCCTGAGGTATAGTAGTTATGCAGGATAAAGGCCGGGTCGGTGCGGGCCTTTTGGGCAAAATAGTTGCCCACCGTGACGTGATTGAGGGTGTAGTCGCCTACTTGGAGCACCACGCTGGCACTGCCGTTGTTGCTGATCTGGCAGTTGGTCATCTCCATATTGGCAGCCTCGGCAAAGACACCGAAATCCTTGTTGTTTTGTATGATTGTGTTTTGGATAATCGTCTTGTTATTCAAATATTCCAGCAGGGACGAAAGGCGGATTCCCGTAGCGGAGTTGGTAATGACGGCATTGTTGATGAGGTTGTCTTCCGTACCCTCGTTGATCCAGATGTAACCCCATTGGGAATAGTCGTCGGAGAAGAAGCTTTCGCGGCGGTCGCCGGCAAAGTACACCGGCTCGTCGGCAGTGCCATTGACCTGGATGTTGCCGTAGCGATATACCCAGATACCGCCGCCACTGTGGACGTAGATCCGCGTGCCGGGGTCGATGGTGAGCTTACCTAACGAATCCACCACAGCCCATCCGTATATCACCCAGGGTTTGTCGTTGGTCCAATGGGTGTGTTCATGTTCATGTGCCACAATGCAATAGGGCATGGATGAAATGTTATGATGGTCGGGGAGAATGTAATGTGCATCCTGCCCGAAAGAGACCAGCTGCACAGCCTGCCGGCGGTTGGTGTTGTAGAATAGGACGGAATCCGTAATCAGGAACGGGTTGTTCTGGTTGCCCGGATCAATATTGACTCGCACAAAAACGAAAATGCTGTCGTGCCCCGGAATCTCCACCTCATGGAATTCGCGTCCGGACACGCCGTCCACATTGATGCTGTAGAACGATTGTCCGCCACCAGCTAAAAAGATGTCCAGTTTCACGGGCTCTTTGCTGGGATTGAAAACGGTGAAGCTGCGGGTGACGGACGTGAGCGTAGTGAAGACCGTATCAAACATCAGTGTGTCGGTGGAGAAGACCAGCTTCACATCCGTATTGTAGTTGTGCCGATGACAGCTGTTAAAAGAGAGCAGGCAGCCTACAGCACACAACAGTCCGCACAACATCGTCAGGACACCTGTTTTTATGAAAGAGAAGATATGTTTTTCTACCATAGTAAATTATTGTTTCGGTAAAATGGAATCCCAGCTATAACGCACATCTGTCAAAAATAGTGCGCAGGCCGGTACGGAAGTGCCGGCTTGGCAGCGGTTTTTTTTCAGTATAATTTGGTTAAATTCTTCTGTTGTCAGCCGTCCGCGGCCCACATCCAACAGGGTGCCCACGATGGCCCGGACCATGTTGCGCAGGAAACGGTTGGCTGTGATGGTGAAGATGAGTTCCTCGTCGCACACCTCCCATTGCGCGCGTATCACATGGCAGATAAAGTTGTTGACTTGCGTGTGCACTTTGGAAAAACTGGTGAAATCCTCATGTTGGCACAGCAAAGCCGCCGCCTCATTCATCCGCTCCACATCCAAAGGTTGGTGGTAGCGGAGGCGGAACGGGTAGGTGAACGGGTTTTTGCGGGTGGCTATATGATACTGGTAGGTACGTTCTTGGGCATCGAAGCGTGCGTGGGCATCGTCGTTGACGGCAAAAATCGAATAGATGACAATGTCTGCGGGCAGGAAGCTGTTGAGCTGGTCGGCCAACTGGCTGCACCGCTCCGCATCCCAACTTTCCGGATGGTCGAAATGGGCATAGAAGCAGGATGCGTGAACACCCGTATCCGTCCGTCCGCAGCCGGTGATGGGTATGCGTTCGCTGTGCAGAAGCAGCGAGAGGCATTTCTCCAGCGTCTCCTGCACGCTTGGGCGGTCGGGCTGGATTTGCCATCCATAATAGGCGGTACCGTTATAGGCAAGATGTATGAAATAACGCATAATCAGTATCTTGGGTGATGAAGGGCAATATTGCTTCGGATAAAGTCTCTGTCGAGATGGGTGTATATCTCCGTGGTGGTGATGCTTTCGTGGCCCAGCATCTGCTGAACGGCGCGCAGGTCGGCGCCGCCGTTGATGAGATGCGTGGCAAAAGAGTGGCGGAAGGTGTGCGGACTGATGGTCTTTTCAACACCGGCCATTTTGGCCCATTTTTTCACCAGCATGAAAACCATCTCCCGTGTGAGATGCGTACCGCGCCGGCTCAGGAAGAGGTAGTCCTCCTCGCCTTTCCGTATTTTCACACGTTCCCGTGCGCCGTGCCAGTACAGCTCCACCATCTTGCGGGCCATGTCGCCGATGGGCACAAACCGTTCCTTATTGCCCTTGCCCACAACTTTGATGAAACCTTCGTTGAAGAACAAATTGGAGAGTCGCACGGTGACCAGCTCGCTCACGCGCAGGCCGCAGCCATACAGCATCTCCACCATAGCACGGTTGCGATGGCCTTCCGGCGTGCTGAGGTCGATGACGCTGATGATGGCCTCAATCTCCTCCACGGAGAGCACATCCGGCAGATGCAGTCCTATTTTGGGCGCGTCCAGCAGGGCGGTCGGATCATCTGTCAGGGTGCCGTCGTACAGCAGAAATTTGTAAAAAGCCCGTAAGCCCGAGATGATGCGGGCCTGCGACCGCGCCGTGATGCCTTTTTCGTACAAATCCTGAATGAAGGCCTGAAGATCTTCCAAAACCACATCTTCAATTTTTTTACCTTCCAAAAAAGAATCCAATAGCGTCACATCGTGCAGATAGGCTTCCACACTTTTGGGTGACAGACCCTTTTCATACATCAGGTATTGCTTGAAACGGACAATCAGGGGGTTCATATATTCAGATCCTGTTCGATGGCGATACGGAGCATGTTAAGGGCGGCATGGGCGGCCCGTTCCACAATCTGCTGACGGCCCGTGCGGTTGCCGAAATGGAACTCTTTGGTGATCAGGCGGACAGGGGTGGCAATGGCAACCCATACGGTGCCCACCGGCTTCTGCTCGGTGCCGCCGCCAGGACCGGCGATGCCCGAGGTGGCGATGGTGTAGTCCACATCGAAGAGACCCATGGCATTCAGGGCCATATCGCTGACCACCTGCTCGCTTACTGCGCCACGCCGTTTGAGGTTGTCTTCGCGCACGTTGAGCAGGTCGCGCTTGATTTCGTTGCTGTATGACACAATAGAGCCTTGGAAATAGCGCGAGCTGCCGGGCACCTTGGTGATCAGATGCGCGATATAGCCGCCGGTGCAGCTCTCCGCCGTGGCCAAGGTCTTGTTCGCCTTGACCAACAACCGGCCCACCACCTCCTCCAAATCAATGTCCTCATCGGTGAAGGCATACTCTTTCGTCAGGGTTTTCAGTATCTGGAACTGTTCGTCCAATACGTGCAGCAGCTCTTCGCGGTTGTCGCCCTGTCCCGTCAGACGCAGGCGGATGATTCCCGGTTTGGGCAGGTAGGCCAGCTTGAGTTCGGCGGGAAGCTCCCGCTCGTAGTCCGCCAGCATGTCCGACAGCCCGCTCTCCGTTATGCCGGTGCATTGCAGCACGCGGTATTCGATGGCATGATGTTGCTGGTCACGGTTCTTGAGACGGGGCATAACTTCTTCTTTGATGAGATGTTCCATCTCGAAAGGCACACCTGGTAGAGCGATGAGCACCTTCCCGTTGTCTTCCATCCAAAGGCCTGGAGCCGTTCCCAACGGGTTGTAAAGCACGGTACACCCGTCCGGCACCAAGGCCTGGTCGCGGTTGGTGTCGGTGAGTTCCATGCCACGGGCGGCAAACAGCTGGGTGACATGTTCGAGGGTGGGTTCGTCCATGACAAGCGACCGCTGGAAAATGTCGCAGATGACCTTCTTGGTGATGTCGTCTTTGGTGGGTCCGAGACCGCCGGTCATGAGTACAATGTCGGTTTTGGCCAGTGCCATGTTGACGGTCTGGCGGATATCGTCCCCGTTGTCGCCGATGGTCAGCACATCGGTGAGGGAAAATCCAGCCAAGGCCATCTGCTGGCCAATGAAGGCGGCGTTGGTGTTCACCACCTGGCCAATCAGTAATTCGTCTCCTATGTTAATCAGTATCATATCGTTGTTTGTATTGTTCTCTTAATGTCAGTACCTCAAGGTGTTGTTGCATTTCCAGAAGATAGGGATTGTTGGGATATTGCCGCTGAAGCGATTCGTTGAGCTGTTTGAGCATTCCCAGTTTTTCGTCTTCGTTAAAGAAATAACGGCGGTTGTAGCTTTGGTATAAAGCAATGTAGGAGGCTATCTTGTCGGGATGCTGCTGGATGAAGTCTGCAAGATACGCCTTATGCTGTTCCGTCATAGGAAGATAAGTCTTTTCGATATTTTCCCGAACAGAATCGTTGTCCACATACTGCTGGAAGATGGCGAGCAGATGGTCGCAGGAATCTGCAAAAAGGGCCAAGGCACTGTCTATCTGTCCTACCAAGACGGCCTCCTCGCCGCCCTCCACATGATATCCACGGATGAGGTTTTCCGCATTGGCGGAGATGCGGATATGATCGCCGCCCTTGGCTATGGTGGTCAGGGTGTTATCGTCAGACAATGATAACTGATACATCATGGGGGTAGCGGCGCGGTTTTTTTCAGCTTGGCTGCGGGCTTGGATTTCGAAACGGAACTGTCCGTTTTTGAGTTTTGTTGAATCAATAAAGCAATTCCCATCGGGCAGGATGACGGCCAGCCGTATCTGCTCACGTCCGGCATTATCCAGCGTACCCTCAATCACAATCCGGTTTTTGTCGTAGTGACAGGCGGCCAAAGCCATACAAAGGACAAGCAGGTATAAAATCTTTTTCATGGCAGACTATAGTGCAGGGTTTGGGGAGAAGTCCGCGGTGGAGGTTAAGGTGCAATCCGTCGGTTGAGGGATGATGTTCTCACATCCGCAATTGCGGTCACGACGATGTTTCCGCACCCCGTTGATTTTCGGAGAACAGGAGGTGGCGACCAGGGCCAGGATTCCGGTTATCAAAATGATTTTTTTCATTGTATAACAAATAGGCGGCAAAAGTACGATTAATTTGCGAGGTGATTCATCTTCGGAAATCCGTTTCCGGAAATAAAAAAGCGTGGTTTCATGTTTTTTTCTATTTTTGCCAAAAATTTACTTATGCGAAACGTAATTGCAACCTTTTTATTGTTAGCAATTTGCATGTTTTCGATGGCGCAGGTCCAGTATGATGTGGAGCCTGGAATTGAGGCCATCCAGTCGGATTATGTCAAAGTATGGGAGAGAGTGGGCGAGATGAAAGGGTATCGGGTGCAGATTTTGGCCGTCACGGGCACCAACTCCCGCAATACGGCGGAAAATGAACGTGCGCTCTTCCAGGCCCGCTTCCCGGAAGTGCCGGCATACATATCGTATAAAGAACCCTATTTCAAAATCCGTGTGGGCGACTTCATGACCCGCCTGGATGCCTACAAGATGCTGGTTGAGGTGCGCGACCTGTACCCCGGCGCATATATCACCATTGATAAAATCAAGTATTCGGATTAATTTGTTCCCTTATGAAAATCATTGACGGCAAGGCTTGTGCCCAACAGATTAAAGCGCAGATAGCGAAAGAAGTGGAGATGATCAAGGCCATCGGGTTCCGCGTGCCCAAACTGGCCATCATCCTGGTGGGCGACCGCCCCGACAGCATGTCGTATGTGAAAAGCAAGGAGAAAACCTGCCTTTCGCTCGGCATGGACTGCCAGACCTATCTGCTGCCCGCCACGACAGCGGAGCGGGATATCCTGGACCTCGTGGACCGCTTGAACAACGACCGCTCGGTGGATGCCGTCCTTATCCAGTTGCCGCTTCCCGACCATTACGACAGTGCCCGCATCCTGGAATCCATTGATTACAGGAAAGATGCCGACGGCCTGCACCTGATGAACGTAGGTCTGCTGCACCTGGGCGAGCCTTATGTGATGCCCTGCACGCCCAAAGGCATCATGACCTTGCTGGAAACCAACAATATAGAAGTCGCTGGCCAACATGCGGTGGTAATCGGGCGCAGCCAGCTGGTGGGAGAGCCCACGGCGCAGCTGCTCATCCGCCAGAATGCCACGGTGACGCTCTGTCACTCGCACACCCGCCACCTGTCGGACATCACCCGCATCGGCGACATCATCATCACGGCAGCGGGCCATCCCAACCTGCTGAAACCGGAAGACTTCAAGGAGGGTGCTATCCTCATCGATGTGGCCATCAACCGCACGGAAGAGGGTTTGGAGGGCGACGTGTACAGTCCGCGCACACGCGAGGCATTGGAACAACGACTGAGTGCCGCAACCCCCGTGCCCGGAGGCGTAGGCCCCATGACCATCGCCATGCTCATGCAGAACGTGCTGGACATGTACAAGACCCGCAACAAGTAAAAACCACATTTTCCTATAGTAAACACTTGACTTGAATGAAAAAGATATGGTTGTGGCTGGCTTTTATCGTTTCAAGTCTGACACTTTCCGTTCAGGCGCAACCTATCGACCGGGAGATGTTTGCCAAGGTGGTGGGAATGAACCACAAAAAAAACTGCCCGTACAATGAAGGATGGTGGATGGTCAACAAACTGACATACCAACCCGGATACCTGATTTTTCATATTACACTGAATGATAACTTCCTGACAGGCTGCGATTCGCTGGAATTGAGAGCCTATTTCGCCGATAGAATCCGCTATCGCAAAGAAGCGGTAGTATATAATTATCTGCTGGAAAAATTGGGCGACATCAAGGGTGGCTTTGTTTATAATGTGGTGAAACCGGGATCCAAATCTGTTCTTTCAATCAAATATTCCCCTGCGGAAGCACGGCAGATTTGGGCCGACCGCACCAAACATGCCTACAAGAACAGTAAAAAATGGATGAAAAGACAATACTTTCGCCAGCAAATCTACCATCAGGAACGGGAAAACACATTCCTAACCGAGGAAAATCCTGTTCGAACAGATTCCATCAAAATCATCCAAGACACCATCGTATGGTTTCAATCGGTTCATCCATTGGTTTTTACAGAATTAACCAAGCGACTTTCGTTTTATACATACAATGTTGAAAAACAGCTCCTCCAAGATACGGATGTGGTGGATGAGTTCATCACGGCAGAATACTCCATATTATACAATCTGTATAACGAAAATGGGAATGAAAGAATAAAAATTCCAATTCCGCTGTCACGAATAAAAGAACTCCGTCATAATGGGTTCAAACCCTTTCTATTAGATGATGAATGGATGAACCTTATTATGAACGAAATTGCGGAAACGTTTATGAGTGATGAGGTGAAAGAGATGTATCTTTCCGATACAATCAAGGATATACAGGCCAGTTATCAGGACAGCCTGTTTCAAATAGCCGTTATTGTCAACGAGAATAAAATACCTTTCGGTTCTCTATCATCTGAAGAAGTGGATGTGGTTAAGCAATATTTTGCTTCTGTTTACAAATCCCTTGTGGAGGACAGCTCCGACACGTTGGAGATTTTAGACACCGTGATTACATGGAATGCTATTTTTCAGCATATTAAAAGGATGCAAATCCTGTTCATTGAAGAAAACACGCATAAGACTATAGATTTTTTCCTGACACCTGAGGAGATAAAAGCTGCGAAATATCAGGCGGAAATAAATGATTCCATTACAGCAGAGCATTTTGCGGAACAAATGCTTGCCACCAGCTTTGCTGAAGAGATTGAGCAATACAACCAAGAAATGATGCCGATGAAAACCGGCGAGATTGTTATCTACAAAATGAATTACGATCTGGAAAACCTCCATTATTTCGCTCGGGTAGATTCCGTCAGACAGCTCATCTCAACAGATACGAATGTGTTGAAGGAGGGCCTGCGGAGGCAGTTGCAGTTTGCCTTAACGCAAAGCAATTTGTATCAACAGCTGGAGAAAGTACACAGCGGACTGATATACCACTACGCCATTGTGGAGACGGGCGACACGCTGCACATCCGTTTTTCCGCTCAAGAAGTGGCGGATGTTGTATATGAAGAATCAGAAAAAGAAACAAATAACCCGATGGAAGCGTTATATCCCATCATGGATGCCACCAACAAACAATGTCCCGTGCGTCTCGATGATATTACAATGTTGGATTCTATCGGTTTGGAAGGGGGAAAACTGGTGTTTTACCATTCCATTTTGAGACCGGGTATGGTTCTCTCAGAGAATGTCCTACGCATGGTTATACTATCAGCCCTGCAGGGGAATGACAATGCGATGACAGATTACCTGCTCCGACTGTGCGTACAAACCAACCTCCGGTTGTGTTATCGTTACATCATCCCGCCGATGCAGACAAATGGGAAGAAGAAAGCAGGCAAAAAGGGCAAGCCTTCCGTTATGAACATCTGCTTTTCAGCGGATGAATTGCAACAGATTTTAGAGACTAAATAGATTTCCCACAATCTTTTCCACGGCAACTTGCGCGTGGCGCAGTTCCGCGTCCAGGGTTTGTCCGCCCACATGCGGGGTGAGGATCACGTTATCCATCGCGGCTAACTGTTCCATGGCCTCGGGCCACTCTTCTTTGGGCAGGTTTTTCAGCTTGGGACTTTCGTATTCCAGCACGTCAAGGCCGGCGGCCAGGATTTTGCCGCTTTTCATGTGTTGCACCACGTCGGCGGTGTTGACCACCTGCCCGCGGGAAGTGTTGAGCAGGATGAAGGGCTTTCTCACGGCGCGGATCCACTCGTCATTGACAAGATAGTGGTTTTCAGGACGGTAGTTGACATGCAGGGAGATAACGTCGCACTGGTCGAAGATTTCCTCCATGGTCGTCATGTGGGCGTACGTGTCGCCGGCGGAGGCGTTGTAACGGTCGTAGGCGAGCACGGTGCAGCCGAGGGTGGTCAGCAGGCGTGCGAAGGCGGGTCCCGTATGCCCGTAGCCGATGATGCCGTAGGTGTGGGCGTTCAGCTCCGTGCCCTTGTTCTTCTCGCGTAGCCATTGGCCGGCGCGCACCTCACGGTCGGCGGAGGCAATGTGCCGCAGGGAAGACAACAGCAGGCCGAGACAGTGCTCCGCCACGGCGTGGGCATTGCCCTCCGGGGTGGATATCACCCGCACGCCCTTGCTCTCCGCATACGCCACATCGATATTCTCCACACCACTGCCGATGCGGACGATGAATTTCAACGAGGGCTTGGAGTCAATCACCGCTTTGTCAATAACAAAGCGACTACGGATAATCAAGCCGGACCAGCAGTCTGGCCCGGCTTTGAATGAGTCTTGTGTAAATGTCATGTCCGTGTGGCAGGTGAACCCGCGAAGCGAAAGCTGCTCCGCCAGATAAGGGTGAACCCGGTCCACAATCAGAATGTCTGCCATTACCGGTTGCTCTTTTTGACAGCCTCTTCGGCTTTCTCAATTTCCTTTTGCAAGCGGCAGGGGAGACCGTTCTTCTCCATGCACTGATGACATTTCATATCCAGCGTGTACATACGTCCGATGCAGTAGTTGGAGTGTCCGCAACCGCTGGCCGTCACTTCGCCGGAGTGCAGCTTGTTGACGAAATCGGTGTCCTGAATCAGGGCGCGGCCCATCTGGAAGGCGGTGAAACCGGCATCCAATACCATCTCCATATCCTCTTTCTTCACCATACCACCCACGTAGATCAACGGCATTTTCAGGGCCTTGCGGAATTTCATGGCTGTCTCGAAGAAGTAGGCATCCTTGTAGGGTACCGTCGGGATGACAATGCGGCCGCCAAGGTGCAGACCGAATTTCAGCCACCAGAACTTCTTCATATCCATATAGTAAGCCATGGTCTTGATGGGCATGGCACCGCGCATCACTTCCATGGGGGCTTTGCTCACGAATCCGGCAGTGAGTACCAAAGCGTGTACGCCGAGTTTTTCAAGCTCCTGCGCCACCTTGATGCACTCGTCTACCTTCATACCACTGCGGAAACCGTCATACATATTGGTTTTCACCACAATGGCCATGTCGTCTTTGGCTTCTTCCATTACCTTGGAAACCACCAACTTCATGAAGCGCATCCGGTTTTCCAGAGAGCCGCCAAACTCGTCTTTGCGGCGGTTGGTGTAGGGCGACAGGAACTGGCTGATGAAGTAGCCGTGGCCCGCATGAAGCTCAATGCAGTCGAAGCCGGCGCGACGGCAGAGATCAACGGCGCGTCCGAAGTCTTCCACCATCTCGTAGATCTCAGCTTTGGTGATCTGGCGCGTGAAAGTGGGTGAATAAAGGTTAAAACGTCCCGACGGAGAGAGCGGCTTGCATCCGCAGGTGCTGCGGTGTGTCATATTGCCGCAGTGACCGATCTGGATGGAGGCTTTGGATCCCTCAGCATGGATGGCATCTGTAAGTTTTTTCAAATCCGGGATGATCTCTTCGCGGAGCCACAGTTGGCCGTCAAAAGAGAGACCGCTCTGACAGACAGAGGCATACGCTACTGTCGTCATGCCTACACCGCCTCTTGCCACAGCGGTGTGATAGTTGAATAATTCTTCGGTAGGTCTGTTCCCATGCGCCATGTTTTCAAACGCCGCCGAACGGATGGTGCGGTTGCGAAGCGTGATGGGGCCTATCTGACAAGGGGTGAAAATAGTAGATTCTATCATATTCTTTTTTATAAAAACGGATTGTTAACGTTTATTAACGGGTTTTATTATACTATAATGGCAATTTATTGAAAATCCTGTGGGCGTTTTCTGTGGTCTGGTCCATAACGGTGGTAACAGACATCTGGAAGATTTCCGCTATCTTCTGGGCGATGAGGGGAATATAGGCGCTCTCGTTGGGCTTGCCCCGATGGGGTACGGGAGCCAGATATGGTGCATCCGTTTCCAGCACTATATTTTCCAGTCCCACCTTGGGCAACAGCTCCTGAAGTTTGCTGTTCTTAAAAGTTACGACACCCCCCACGCCGATGGCGAAACCGCGTTTGACGGCCCATTCGGCCTCTTGGATGCCGCCGGAGAAACAATGCATCACGGCCTTCAGCTCGCCGGGTTTGAATCGCTGCAGGATGCCGATGGCCTCCGAATAGGCACTGCGGATATGCAGCGAAAGTGGCATCTGGCGGTTGCGGGCCCAACAGAGCTGCTGGTAGAACACATCTTCCTGCTCCTTTTCAAAGGTGCGGTCCCAATAGTAGTCCAACCCGATTTCACCCACCCCTATTACGTTGCGGTCGCTGAGATGCGCCTCCAAGAGAGCCAATTCCTCGTCGTTGTCCGCTTTCACCTCCTCGGGATGCAGGCCCACCAAAGCGAACATGTTGTCGGGGAACAGACTGGTGGCCTCCTGTAATTGCGGCAGGGTCTCGCTGCTCACGCCGGCCAGGATCATCCGAGTGACGTTCGCGTCAATGGCACGCTGCACAGCGGCCTCGAACTCCTCCGGATAGTATTCCCGGTACATGTGTGTATGCGTATCTACAAACGGCATGGCAGAGGGATATTAAATAAGAGACGGCATTTGCACGCCGTCTCTACCATAAATATAATAATAGGATTAAGATTATTCCTCGTCTTTGTGTTCCTCTTCGTACTTCTTGATGATTTCACCCTGAACATCGGCAGAAACCTGCTGGTATTCGGCGAATTTCATGCTGTAGGAAGCACGGCCGGAGGTGATGGAACTCAGTGTGGTGGAGTATTTGTTCATCTCAGCCAACGGAATCTTGGCGTGAATCATCTGGAAGGCGCCTTCGGCATCCATACCCATCATGATACCACGACGGCCCTGAAGGTCGGTCATCACATCACCCATACGGTCGGCGGGCACGAAGATGTCCACATCGTAGATGGGCTCCAGAATCTTCGGACCGGCGTTCTTGAAGGCCTCTTTGAAGGCGTTGCGGCCAGCCAACTTGAATGCCAACTCGTTAGAGTCAACCGGGTGCATTTTACCGTCGTAGATGTTCACCACGATGTCGCGGGCGTAAGAACCGGTAAGCGGACCCTCTTCCATCTTCTCCATGATACCTTTGAGGATAGCGGGCATGAAGCGTGCGTCGATGGCACCACCCACGATACAGTTGTTGTAGATGAGCTTGCCGCCCCAAGGCAGATCGTAGGTCTCCGTGGCACGGATCGGGTATTTGGTCTGGGTGGGCATACCATCGTAGTAGGACTCGATGAGCATGTGCACCTCGCCAAATTGGCCGGAACCACCGGACTGTTTTTTATGACGATACATAGCCTCAGCGGATTTGGTGATGGTCTCACGATACGGAATCTTCGGGGCATAGTATTCAACTTCAATCTTGTTGAGTTTCTCAATCATCCATTTCACGATGTTGAGGTGCTGCTCGCCCTGGCCGGAGATGATCATCTGCTTCAGCTCCTTGGATTGCTCCATCAGGAAGGTCGGGTCCGTTTTGCGGATCTCGTTCAACACCTGGCCGAGTTTCTCGTCGTCAGCGCTGTTCTTGGCGCGGACAGCGGTGCGGAACTTGGGATCCGGATAGTTGGTGGGTTCGATGATGTCATCACCCTTGGCCACCAGCGTGGTGCCCGTCGGGGTGTTCTTCAGCTTGATGGTGGCCACGATGTCGCCAGCCACAGCCTTCTCGACTTCCACTCTGTTCTTGCCGGCGAACACTAACAGCTGGGAGACTCTCTCCTTGGTGTTGGTGTTGCTGTTGGTCAAGTCGGCAGCCTTCACCACTTCGCCGTCGGCGATCTTCATGAAAGCGACTTCGCCGAGGTGTTGCTCGATGGCGGTCTTGAACACGAAGCCCACGAACGGCTCGCCAGCGTTGTATTTGTGCTCGTTGCCGTTGGTGGCCTTCATAGCGGGAGCCTCGTCCGGCGACGGACAGTTCTTGATGATGAGGTCCATGAGGCGGTCAACGCCTTGGTCGGTCTTGGAGGCCACGCAGATCACCGGGAAGGTGCCGCGGTTGGCGATACCGAGTTTCAAACCTTTCACCATATCTTCTTCGGAAAGGGTGCCTTCCTCGAAAAACTTGTCCATGAGAGCCTCGTCGTTCTCAGCGGCGGCCTCAATGAGAGCGCTGTGCATCTCCTCAGCCTTGTCGGCGAGGTTGGCGGGGATGTCTTCCACCACCATCTTGCCACCGTTGGCCGGGAATTTGAGGAGTTTCATTTGGAGCAGGTCAACGACGGAGTCGAAGCCGATGCCGGCGTTCACCGGGAACTGGAACGGCATCACGCTGCCGCCGAAGTACTCCTTCAGCTGATGGAGCGTCTCGTCGAAGTTGGCCTTCTCGTGGTCGAGCTGGTTCACGGCGAACATGACGGGAACGTGCATCTCTTTGGTGCGGCGCCACTGGATCTCGGCACCCACATCCACGCCGTTCTGGGAGTTGATCACCATGAGGGCAGTATCCATGACGCGGAGAGCGCCGATGGTCTCACCAATAAAGTCATCAAAACCCGGACAGTCAATCATGTTGATCTTCTTGCCTTCATATTCGGCATACATCACGGTGCTTTGGATGGACTGCTGTCTTTCCAACTCCACATCGCGATAGTCTGAAATGGTGTTCTTATCTTCTACCGTTCCGCGTCTGCTGATTACACCTCCGTGGAAGGCCATGGCTTCAGCCAGGGTGGTTTTACCTACTCGGTTACCACCGATGATGGCAACATTTCTGATTTCTTTCGTCTGATAAACTTTCATTGGGGATTTTAATTATTTGATTTATAAATTCTTGTTATTTTAAATAAGGGGCGCAAATATACACTTTTTTTGAATATAAAAAATGTAGTATATATGTGTTTTAGAAACCGGTCCAGAACATCTCCCAGAATTTGTGTTCCATCTCCTCCCAGACCTGTCGGGTGGCACCGGCAAAATCGGCGGAATATTGGTTCAAAACGGTTTGGGCCTCTTTGGTCTTGCTGTCATGAATCAGACCCACAGCCTTTTTCTCCAGGTCCGGCAGCTCGTTGAAGGCTTTGGTCTCGAAGCGGGCCACATTGTCCAGCACGGTCTTCTTGGCGACGCCCCAGCGCACCTGGGCCAGCTTGTTGGCCTTGCGATAGTGCCAGAGCACGGCGTTGTCGTTGTAGCCGAAATGACCGCAGATGTTGAATCCGGCGGGCATCTTGGTGGAGCCGGCGAAGATGGGGATGCGCGGACTTTGGCCCGGGTTTTCGAGCGAGAACCAGCAGAGGCCTCCCACCTCATCGGGCAGCCAGCTGCGGCATTGGATGATGGTGGAGTAGGAGCACCACGACATGGCCACGCCGCGGTAGAAGGTCACCGCGCCGGGTTTCAGCATGTTGTACATGGCCCGCTCGTTGCCGTCCATCCAAGGATTGGCGTTGGGGCAAACCACCGTGTCATAGACGATTTCGCCAGCCTCGTTTTTGCGTTTCTTGGGATAGAGCAGGTTCTGCGTCTGGTCCAGTTCGGGGCAACCCTCGTAGTTGGCGCGGAAGAGTTCCATCACGCGCTGCGGCGACACTTTCTCGTCCGGCTTGATGGAGAAGGGCAGTTCGTCGGCGTCCAGGGCAAAGTGCTTCGAAGGAGCCAGTTGCGTGAAAATGTACCACTCGCGCTCCTTGAAGTTCTTTTTGCCGGAATAGGACGACGGGAAGGCTTTCCACCATATGAAATCGCCCTTGCCGTCCCAGAGACCATACTTCTTGGCCACCTTCTCGATGTTGTCGGAGCACAGGAAATAATCCTTGTTCTTGCGGTCGAGCTTGCCGATGCGGGCCACATTGCAGCTCACGGCCACCTCGTCGTCGGGCACGCGTTGTGCCGCCCAGATGCCGCCCAGATTTTCGGGACCCTCGCCGAGGATTTCCATCTGCCACACCTCTTTCTTGTCGGCGATGGTGATGCACTCGCCGCCGTCGCCGTAGCCGTACTGGGCTATCAGTTCCCCAATCAGTTTGATGGCGTCGCGGGCGTTGTCGCAGCGTTGCAGGGCGATGCGCTGCAGCTCCTCGATGAGGAACATGCCCTTTTCGTTCTGCAGGGTGTCGGGTCCGGAGAAGGTGCTCTCGCCCATGGCGAGCTGCTTCTCGTTCATGCAGGGGTAGGCGGTGTTCATGTAGGCGTAGGTGTGCGCCGCTTCGGGAATCTCGCCAGCCAGCGTCACGTTCTCCATGGCGTTGGGCGTGCTGGTGTGCATGGTGCCCTTATACACCTTGTGCATGGTGCCGGGCTTGTGGTCGGCGGCGGGCTCCATGGTCACCCAGGTGCGGTACTTGCTGTCGCACGTGTGCGAAGTGATGACGGAGCCGTCGGTGGAGGCTTTGCAACCCACCATGATGGAGGTGCAGTTGGCGCCCACGAGTTCGGTTTCCTGGGCGTTGAGCGGGAAGCATAGAGCCGCCACGCAAAATGTTAGGAGTAAGTGTTTTAATTTCATTGGGATAGTATTAGTTGTTTTTTATTTCTTCGTCAAATATCTCCCCACCAGCCGGTAGGTCTTCATGCCGCCGATGAGATTATAGACCTCCCCGAAGCCCGACTGCATCAGGATGCGCGAGGCCACGTAGCCGCGCAGGCCCACCTCGCAGAATACCACCGTCTTCTTGTCCGGGTCGATGTCGTCCAAAAACTCGCGCAATTCATCCACAGGATAGTTCTCAGCCCCTTCGATAGAGCCGGTCTTGAATTCCTGTATCTCGCGCACATCCAGCAGGTTGATGTCTTCTTTTTGGTCCAAAAGTTCGTCCAGCTCGGCGGCTTGGATGGGGTTCATCAGATGGGCCATGATGTTCTCGGCCACCATGCCGGCAAACATCACCGGGCTCTTGGCCGACCCATAAGGCGGGGCGTAGGCATGCTCGCTGTTCACGAGGTCGAAAATGGTGCCCTGGTGCTTCATTATCAGGGAGATGGCGTCAATCTGCTTGTCCACGTTCTGCGTACCCACCGCCTGTGCGCCTAAGATCATGCCGTTTTGCGGGTGAAAGTTAAGCTTCAAGTGGATTTGGGAGCCGCCGGGATAGTAGGTGGCGTGGGCCGCCGGATGCACAATGACGGTTTGGTATTCGATATTATGTTTTTTTAACATGTTTTCCGACAATCCCGTGCTGGCTGCCGTGAGGTCGAAGATCTTGGCGATGGCCGTGGTGACGGAGCCTTGGTAACGGACCGTCTGCGGATACACCATGTTCATGGCTGCGATGCGGGCCTGCAGGTTGGCGGGACCGGCCAGGAAGTTGCAGTAGGACTTTCCGGTGACGGGATGCGGGAACTCGATGGCGTCGCCCACGGCGAAGATGCACTCGTCGGAAGTCTGCAAAAATTCGTTAACCCAGATGCCCTTGGCTTCACCGATTTTCAGTCCGCACGCCTCTGCTAGGCGGGTGTTGGGGCGCACGCCGATGCTGAGGATGGCTATCCGGCAGGGCAGCATCGTGCCGTCATCCAGCGTAACTAATAGTGCGTCACCCTCTTGTTGGAAGGCAGCCAGCCCGTTGCCGGTGATGACGCGCACGCCCTTGTCGGCCAGGTGCTGCTGCACGATGGCGGCCATGGGCCAGTCGAGCGGGGTGAGGATGTGGTCCGCCTTCTCCACGACGGTGACGCGGTATCCCAGCTTGTGGAGGTTTTCGGCCATCTCCAGACCGATGAAGCCGCCGCCGATGATGACAGCTTCCGCCCCGTCGCACAGGCTTTGCGCGGCGGCGGCCTTGATGCGGTCACAGTCGCTGACATTGCGCAGGGTAAAGATGTTGGGCAGGTCTGTGCCGGGCACGGGCGGGATGATGGGCTCGGCGCCGGGCGACAGCAGGAGGATGTCGTAGGCTTCTTCGTATTCTTTGCCGTTGCGCAGGTTTCTCACCGTCACGGTCTTGCGGTCGCGGTGGATGGCCGTCACCTCGTTGAGGGTGCGCACGTCCGCGTCGTAGCGGTTGCCGAAGGAGACGGGCGTCTGCACGAAGAGCTTCTTGCGTTCCTCGATGGTGTTGCCGATGTAGTAGGGCATGCCGCAGTTGGCATACGAGATGTGTTCGCCCTTCTCAAGAATGACGATTTCGGCATCTTCCTGGATGCGTTTGAGGCGCGCGGCTGCGGAAGCTCCGCCGGCCACACCGCCGATGATGACATATTTCATAGTACCTGTTTTTATCTGTTGTAAAGGGTTTGATATTCGAGGGCAAAATTACGCTTTTTTCGCGAGGTATCCATACCCTTTTCACCCCTTTTTCCCCCTCATATATTGACTGGGCGTTTGCCCGTACTTCTTGGCGAAGGAGCGCAGAAACGTGGAGTAGGAGTTGAAACCGGCCATCTTGCAAATCTCTTCCAAAGAGTGCGAATGTTCCTCATCGTGGGCATCTAACAGGGCCTTGGCCTCTTCCAAACGGAAATCGTTGATGAAGTCGTAGAAGGTCATCGCCTTTTCTTGGTTGATGTAATTGCTCAGATACTGCCTGTTGGTTCCCAAAACCGATGCCAACTTGTTTAATGTCAGTGATTTGTCTAAATAATAACGATTATCGCGAATGATGGTTTCGATGTTTTTGTCCACTAAAGACTCATGATAAGAAGCCCGATCCGCATCCGCATCGGTTGGAGTTCCATCTTCCGCACTGACATTTTGGAATGTGGTAATGATTTCATTTCCTTCGTTGGAAATGGAGTACACTTTCTGCTGTACGATTTTCCGTGTCACGAAGATAACAAATACGATGGTGACCAAGCAGTAGAGGGTGTCGAAGAGCAGGTTTTTGTCGGCTTGTGGGGCGGAAAACCAGGTCTGTTGCGAAACGCTTTCAAAAGCCCACAGCAGCTGGATTACAAAAAGCAGAATGCATAGGACGGCGCTCCAGCGGAGGTCGAAGTATTCCATGTCACCTACGTTGTCGCGCAGCATGGCAGTGTATCTCTTTATGGAAATCAGAAGGGAAACCAGTAGGGCTAACGAGGCGGCCAGCGTGAAGATCTGCATGACGGGATACACCCAGGGCCTTTTCGTGATGGCGAACAGGAGCATCGCGCCTACGAAAGGGATTTCCATCAGCAGCAGCTGTCCGATGCGGAACCGGTTGGGGAAGACCAGCGATACGGCAAACATCATATAGGCACCCACGATGATGTAATCATAGAAGATGAGCAGCAGATTCAGGAATTCGGAGAACGGCAGGTGCCGGCAGGAGGCCACCACGAAATTGTTGAAAAAGCCGAAGGCATGCAGCATCAAAACCGCCGCGAAGAGTTTCTGGAACTGGTAGGTGCGGTGGTGCCGGAACAACAGCACCGCACAGCCGATCAGCGCACATTGCGTGAAACCGGAAACGAAGCAGAGCAGCAGGTAAAGGGATTCGCCATTCATGTCGGCAATATTTACAAGTAAATCTCCTCCAGCACTTTTTCCTCATTCTCCCAAGTGAGTTCTTTGGCGGCGGTGCGGCAGTTGGCCTTGCAGTTGGCGTAGATGTCGGGGTTCTGCTGCAGCTCCTTCACGGCGGCGGCGATGGCCTCCGGGGTCAGTGACTCGGCCACCACGCCCACGCCGTAGTGCCGGACGATGGCGGCCCGCTCCACCAAATCGGAAACCACCTGCGGCGTGCCCGCCTTGATGTACTCGAAGATCTTGTTGGGCAGGCTGAAACGCAGGTTCTCGCTGATGTCGCGGTCGAGGGCCATGCCCACATCGGCCAATGCCGTGTAGTTGAATAGCATCTGCTGGTTCTGGCGGCCCACAAAAGTGACGCGATCTTCAATACTCAAGTCTTTCACCATCTTTTTCAATACTGGCAGCACCGTGCCGTTGCCTACAATCATCAGATGTGCGTCAGGCAGCAGCGTCATGGCCTGCACCAGCTCCTCGCCGCCGCGTCCCTCGTTGATGGCGTTGCCCTGCAGGATCAGGATGAACTTGCCCGCGGGCATACCCAACGATTCCCGTGTTTCGGTAATGGGCGGCGTGCCCGCCGGCGGGATGTTGCGCACCAAATAGGGACGTATGCCGTATTCCAATTCATACTGGTCCACAATGGACAGGCTCACTGTAATCACCGTTTTCAATTTCGGGAAACAGAAATGTTCAATGCCACTCCACACCTGAAATGCCACGGGATTGCTCACCACTGACAGCTCGCCACAAAAGTATTCGTGACTGTCATAGACCAATCTTTTACGACGTAACCTGCTTACCAAGAAATTGGGCAAAAGCGTATCCAAGTCGTTGGCAATCAAAATGTCGCATTTTTTAAACAAAAGATAGAAAAACAGCCGCAGATTATATTCTGCGTAAAAAAACTTGCCTTTCCGGAAGAGAAGTCGCATCCGGTGGGTGTGATATTTCCGGGGTTCGAGGGTAGGTGAATCGCCGTACCGCCGGCCCACCAGTGTGACATCAAAGCCGTTCCGCGTGAGGAAAAGGGCTACCTTGTCCACACGGGGGTCAGTGTAGAGGTCGTTGGTGACAGACAGGATGGCGCGTTTCATCATTCGGCGACGTTACGGCCATGACAGTTCTTGTATTTCTTGCCGCTGCCGCAGGGACAAGGCTCGTTGCGGCCGATTTTCTTCTCCACGCGGATAGGCTGTGCGCCCTTGCCGCCGGGAGCCACTTGTCGTCCGCCGCCGGGCACTTCTTGCCGTCCGGTGGTCAACTTCTTGGCATCCGATTGCGGCAGCTGGGCCTCGTGTACCTGGGTTTCCTCCGCCATAGGCAGTCTGCCCTTATTGAGGAAGGCGACGATTTCCTGGCTGATGCGCACCAGCAACTGGTCGAAGAGGTTGAAGGATTCCAGCTTGTAGATCAACAGCGGGTCCTTCTGCTCGTAGGAGGCGTTTTGCACGCTCTCCTTCAGGTCGTCCATGGCGCGGAGATGCTCTTTCCACGCATTGTCGATGACCGCCAGCGTGATGCCCTTTTCGAACGACAAACCTACCTCGCGGCCTTTGGTCTCGTAACATTTCTTCAGCGGGGCAATGATGTTGATGGTCTTGGTGCCGTCGGTGAAGGGGATGGCGATGTTCTGGAAACGGTCGCCGTGCTCCATATAGACGTGCTCGATGACAGGATAGGCTTGCTCGCTGACGTGCATTAGTTTCTGTTTATAATGTTCATAAACAGTAGGATACAGTTGTTCAATCAGTTTGTGGGGACGCTCCTGGAGGAAATATCCCTCTTCAAACGGCGATTCGCAGCCGAAGGTCTTGATCATGTCGGTGCAGAAGCCCTCGTAGTCCTTGGCTTCCCAGTTTTCAGAAACAGTGGTGGTGCAAACATCCTCCACCATCTGGGCGATGTCGATGGCAAGACGGTCGCCGAAGAGGGCGTTGCGGCGTTTGCGGTAGATGGTGGAACGCTGCTTGTTCATCACGTCATCGTATTCCAGCAACCGTTTACGGATGCCGAAGTTGTTCTCTTCCACCTTCTTCTGGGCCCGCTCAATGGATTTGGAGATCATGCTGTGCTGGATGACGTCGCCCTCCTGATGGCCCATGCTGTCCATCACCTTCGCGATACGGTCGGAGCCGAAGAGACGCATGAGGTCGTCTTCCAGAGAAACGAAGAATTGTGAACTGCCCGGGTCGCCCTGACGGCCGGAACGGCCTCGCAGCTGGCGGTCCACACGGCGGGAGTCGTGACGCTCGGTGCCGATGATGGCCAGACCGCCCTTTTCGCGGACGGCGGGGGTGAGCTTGATATCGGTACCACGACCGGCCATGTTGGTGGCGATGGTCACGGTGCCCTCACGTCCGGCTTCGGCCACGATGTCGGCCTCCTTCTTGTGCAGTTTGGCGTTCAACACGTTGTGCTGGATGCGGCGTGCCGAGAGGATCTTGGAGAGCAACTCGGAGGTCTCCACGGAGGTGGTACCCACCAAAACGGGCCGTCCCTCTTCATGGAGGCGGATAATCTCATTCACCACGGCGGCGTATTTCTCACGTTTGGTCTTATATACCAAGTCATCGGCATCGATACGGATGACAGGCTTGTTGGTCGGGATGACTACCACGTCCAGCTTGTAGATGTTCCAGAACTCGCCGGCTTCCGTCTCAGCGGTACCGGTCATGCCGGCCAGTTTCTTGTACATACGGAAGTAGTTCTGCAACGTGATGGTGGCGTAGGTCTGGGTAGCAGCCTCCACCTTTACGTTTTCCTTGGCTTCAATAGCCTGGTGCAGACCGTCGGAGTAGCGGCGGCCCTCCATGATACGGCCCGTCTGCTCGTCCACGATTTTCACCTTGTTGTCGATGATGACGTACTCCACATCTTTAGCGAACATGGTGTAGGCTTTCAGCAGCTGGTGTACGGTATGGATGCGGTCGGAGGCGGCGGCGAAGTTGGTGTAGATCTCCTCTTTTTTGGCCGCTTTCTCCTGCGGGCTGAGGTTCTGCTTCTCCAGTTCGGCGATTTCGGCTCCCACATCGGGCATGATGAACAGCTTGGCCTCGTCGGCATCCTTGCTGATGACATCAATACCTTTCTCCATGATATCGACGGTGTTCTGTTTTTCCTCAATCACAAAATAGAGTTCCTCGTCGATGATGGGCATGTTGCGGTTCTGGTCCTGCATGAAGAAGGCTTCGGTGCGTTGCAGGATCTGTTTGATGCCGGGTTCGCTGAGGTATTTGATGAGGGCCTTGTTCTTGGGCAGACCGCGGTGGGCGCGCAGCAACAGCATGGGGCCTTCGTCCTGCGGTTTGGCATCCGGGTTCTCGGCCAGCAGTTTCTTGGCCTTGGTCAGGATTTCCGTTACCAGCACGCGCTGGGCGTCGTACAGCTTTTGCACGATGGGCTTGTACTGGTCGAATTCCTGCTGGTCGCCTTTGGGTGTGGGACCGGAGATGATCAACGGGGTACGGGCGTCGTCGATGAGCACGGAGTCCACCTCGTCCACGATGGCGTAGTTGTGGGGCCGCTGGACCAGCTCGCCGGTGTTGCGGGCCATGTTGTCACGCAAATAGTCGAAACCGAACTCGTTGTTGGTGCCGTAGGTGATGTCGGCGTTGTAGGCGCGGCGACGCTCGTCGGAGTTGGGCTCGTGTTTGTCGATGCAGTCCACGGTGAGGCCGAGGAACTCATAGAGCCGTCCCATCCATTCGGAGTCACGCTTGGCCAGGTAGTCGTTCACGGTGACCACGTGCACGCCTTTGCCTGGGAGGGCGTTGAGATAGACGGGCAGGGTGGCCACGAGGGTTTTACCTTCACCGGTCGCCATCTCGGCAATCTTGCCCTCATGCAGCACGATGCCGCCGATGAGCTGCACATCGTAGTGGCACATGTCCCAGGTGATCATGTTGCCGCCCGCCGACCAGCTGTTGCGGTAACGGGCGATGTCGCCGTCAATCTCGATGCCGTCGTGCGTGGCGGCCAGGTCGCGGTCCAAGTCGGTGGCCTTCACCTCGATGATCTCGTTCTCCTTGAAGCGGCGGGCCGTCTCCTTCATCACCGAAAAGGCCTCCGGAAGGATGTCCATCAGCACCTTCTGCGTGGTGTTGTAAACCTTGTCTTCCAGTTTCTCCACCTCCTTGTACAAATCCTGCTTCTCCTCAATGGGCAGGTCGTAGTTGGAATCCAGGTAGGCGCGGATCTCTTCCAGACGGTCTTCTTCCACTTTGGTGGCTTCACGGATGATTTCCCTAAACTCCACGGTCTTATGTCGAAGGTCGTCCGTGGATAACATCTTTATGGTTTCGTAGGCTTCCAAGGCTTTGTTCAACAGCGGTTTCAGTTCTTTCATGTCCCGGTCAGCCTTGGTGCCGAAGATTTTGGTCAGAAAATTTGCCATAGTTTATACGTTCTATTTTTAAAAGCTGCAAAAGTACAAAAATTGTGCCAATTGCCAGCAAAACCATTTCTTTTAGTCTGAAATGGTTTTACCTGATAGAAAAGGAATAACACCCGCAGTTCCGGGACAATGGCCAATGTGAAACAAAAACATGCGCAAGTCCGCCAAATCCTGACACGACTGACAGGCAAGGAGCCTGTTCAAGCGGGCGAAAAAATCAAGTTTTTGATGTGGACACACTGCAACATCACAGTTGAATTATACGAAGACGGAAGAATGGTGATGTATTAGGGTGGGGAATAATGTAGATGCCTTCTTTTATCATTTCGAAATTTTTGTATTTTTGCTCTCTAAAATTTAATATTCAAAATGAAGACAAAAAAGTATAAATCCAAAGAAAATCCCTTGCCCCAAGTGGAAGAACCTGTTGCCACATACGGGTCAACGGTTGCCAATAGTAACGATGTTGTCATTTCAAGTCTGTCACCTGAGTCCTTGGACGACAAGCCAGACGGGTTTGATGCCTACTACGCCCGGTTGAAAGCGGAAGCCGATGCAAAATTCGGTGTCAAGGATTGCATGACGGTAGAAGAGTATTTCGGAAAACTTCGGTACATGGTAAATGCGTATTATGACAACTTACAAGATTAGGATCGACGCATCGGCCGAATCCGATTTAAAACAATTATTCGGTTTTCTTATTTCCATAATCTCATGCGAAGGGGCTAATCTTTATATTGACATGATGACGAACGAGGTTCTTTCCTTATCCATACTGGCAGACATATATTTGCCCAGCCATTTCGCAGACATCCGCCGTTATCATCCTCACGCCCGCCGCATGGTTTCGCACAACAAACGCTGGGTCTATGTCTTTCACATTGAGGACGACACCGTGGTGGCAGATCGGATTATTCCCTCGAAACTGATAAAGAAATAGGCAACGCTTTCTATAGTGGATGACAAACAATTTGATGTTTCCTTAATCCATTTATCGCTTTTTTGAAACAGTTCATCGCCACTATTTTTTGTTGATGTGCCTGTTTTGTGCCGCTACAAACGTCACCCCGTTCTCCGCACACCACTTCCGCCATCGTTCCTTGTAATAGTTGCTGTTGGTTTCATCCGCAATGACCTTCCTAAAGGTCAGAATGGCAGCCACCTCTTCCGGCTTTTGCACGGGGTTGTGCTGCAGGATCAGCACATCTACAACTGCTTTTAATGGGGTGGGATAGAGGCGTTCTTTTCTTTTCAGAAGGTAAAATGTTTCATCACGATATCGTATGAAAGGATCTCTTTTACAGAGAAACGGTGCGTCGAAATTCGATGTGTCCACGGGTACAAATTGACGGCTGGCGTGCTGTTTAACAGCGTGGTTTTGAATAGAATGCTTATAATGCGGACTCTTTTCATCACGGATGGAGTCCGAAAAGAGTACTGCCTGTTGCCGGTGGCAGAAGTCAAGGGCACACACTCCACGGATGGCATACACCGTCACCTCCTCTTGCCGCATCAACACCGTTTTCCGTATGCCAAAACAGAAGGAGAAAAGGGCGAAGCTTCCGTATACCACCCAGAAAATCCACCGCCGCCGGAATTGAAAAAGCAGGTAAATGCTTATTATACAAATATATAGAAATAATACTTGCGGCACGGAGAAGTCAATGCCTGTGGTGAGCGCTCCCGGCAACCCTTCGATACCGCCGATGATGCCGTTCATCAGGCGTATTTCGCGGGTAAGGAGCCACGCGCCCCAGCCGGCCAGTCCCGGAACCCACGATACGGCCAGCAGCAGAATGCCTGTAATCATCACGATGAACGACAATGTGATGACCGATAAGTTGGCGAGGATAAAATAGTTGGGAAACTGGCCGAAGTAGTAAATGGAAATGGGAAACGTGCCGATTTGGGCAGCTACCGACACCGAAAGCAGTTCCCAAAAGTAGTTGCCGATTTTGGTCCTGCACGACAACAGTCCCGCGATGAGCGGCTGGAACCACACGATGCCGAACACCGCGCCGTAGCTAAGTTGAAACCCCACCTCGAAAAGCAATAGAGGGTTGATAGTCAATAGGATAAAGAGCGAGGCCAGCAAGCTGTGAATCACGTTGGTGCTCCGGCGCATGAGTGTGCCGGCGGAGACGAAAGTGAACATGGTCGCCGAGCGCGTGACCGACGGCGACAGTCCCGTGATGCCGGCATACAGCCAGATGATGCACACGAGGAGAACGGTTTTGACAATCCGTGTACTACGGAACAAGTCCAACGGCTTGAGGATGAAGTCGATAATCATGAAGATAATGCCCACGTGCATCCCCGACACGCACAGGATGTGGCTTACGCCGGCGGCGGCGTAGGAGGCCTTGAGGTCGGGTTCCATCGTGTCGTCGTCGCCCAACAGGATGGCTCGGATAATGTCGTATTCCTGCCCTGACATGCCGCTGCGGGCAAAGGTGCGCGACAGTCGCTGCTGCAGTATGCGGGCGATTTCCCGGAACACGTTGGGCACGTCTCGGCCCACCACTTTCCAATGCCCTGCTCCCGCATATCCCGAATAGGAAATGCCTTTTCGCTTCATATATTTCTGATAATCAAAAGCATCCGGGTTTTTTGGCGGGGCAATCTCTTCGGGCGAAAACGCCACGAACAGAATGTCGCCGTAGCGGAGCTTTTGGGCCGCCGAATCCTTTTGCACGTACAGCAGCACTTGTTCCCGCATCGCGCGCCCGAAAGCGGAATGTTGGATTTCGACCAGGGTCTTCATGCTTTTTTCCCGCTCCACGGGAATGTCAATGACGCGGGCCATCCAGTAAGATTCCTGTGCCAACGCCGCGGCTTGATCTTCGGAGCGATGGGGTGATAATCGGAAAACGGTAACCGTCATCCCCGCCAACACGAAGCCTGTGACGAGCAGAACAGTCTTTAAGCCCTGCCATTTATAATGCCGAAAACGAAAGAAAACAAGCGAAAAAAGCAAAATAAAAGCGATGAAACCCGTCAAAATCTTGCATACCAACCATGAAATATGGAAGTAATAAGCCCATAATATGCCGAAAATATAGGGAAACAGGATTTTTGCCAAAGGGTAGTTTGATAAATTCATATTGTAAAAATTTTACAAATATATAATAAAACAATAATAATACTAACACTAAATTTTTTGTTCCTTTGCAAAAATTTTGAGTAAAGATGGAGTTTACCAGCAAGGAATCCGATTATAGCACATTACGTCATGCGCTGCACCAGCTGGCGGAGCCGTCCGGCCAAGAGCACCGCACGTATCAGTTCATCTTGGACAGGCTGGCTACGTTGCAACCGTCAAAACTGCTGACATTTCCTGGTAACAATCATATTCTGGCTGTTTACGACAGTGGTCACGCGGGGCGCACGCTGCTGTTCCGTGGCGACTTTGATGCCGTGCGCGTAGATGAGACGATAGATGTGCCCTACGCTTCGCACACGCCGGGCGTGTCGCACAAGTGCGGGCACGATGGCCATACGACTATCTTGCTGGGTTTGGCGGAGAGGTTGGCGGCCAACCCGCCCTCAGCAGGTCGGGTGCTGCTGTTTTTCCAGGCGGCGGAAGAGACGGGCGAGGGTGCACGAAAGTTTCTGGAAACCAGCATTTTGGAAGAATACAAACCGGATAGGGTTTTCGCCCTGCACAATATTCCCGGCGAGGAGTTGGGCACGGTGATTTGCCGGGAGGGGAGTTTCACCTGCTCGGTCATCAGCTGCGACATCCACCTGCACGGGCACACGGCGCACGCCGCTGAGCCGCAGAAAGCGTTGTGTCCCTATTCTGCCGCCAAAACGATTACCGACAACTTGCTGGTATTGAATCAGTACGATATGCTTCGCGATGATTTCCGCTTGGTGACGCTGGTGGAGTTCCGCATTGGCGAGCCTGCGTATGGCGTGGCGGCCGGTCATGGTGTGTTGCGCTTTACCTTGCGTGCCAAGGACGATGCGCTGCTGCAGCAGACAAAGGCTGACGTGGAGAAACAGGTAGGCGAGGTGTGCGGCGCGGCGGGACTCGGCCACGATATTGCTTGGAAAGAGTATTTCGCCGCCTCCGACAACCATCCCGATGCGGTACGGGTGATCCGCCGCGCCGCTGAAGCGTGCGGATTGCCGTACAGGGAAAAGGAGACCCCGTTCTCGTGGGGGGAGGATTTAGGCCTGCTCACGCAGTATTACGACGGAGCTTTGTTCGGCTTGGGGTCGGGCATAGACCAGCCGCCACTGCATCATCCGCAATTCGATTTTCCGGATGAACTTGTCCCCGTCGGGGTTCGGCTGTTTGCACAATTGTGCTATGGGGAAGAATAAAGGAAATTAGCCTAACAGATTGGTTAACAATTCAAAATCGGCGAGGGTCAACTGCTCGGCACGGCGTGTGAAAAGGGGATTGGAGGCCACCACATCGGGGGCAAAAGGAAGCGATTGCAGGGCATTGCGCAAGGTCTTCCGACGGTAGTTGAAAGCCGTTTTCACCACCATCTTGAATTTTTCCACGTTACAATTCAGTTTCTTGTCAAAATTCCGGGTCACGCGGACCACCGCCGACTTCACTTTTGGCGGTGGAAGAAATTCGTTTTCATTTACCGTAAACAGATATTCGGTATCGTAAAATGCTTGTATCAAAACGCTTACAATGCCGTATTGTTTCTTTCCGGCCGTGGCTGTGATACGTTCGGCCACCTCTTTCTGGAACATACCCACCAACTCGACAGCGCGGTCCTTGTAGTCCAGCATCCGGAAGAGAATCTGGGAGGATATGTTGTAGGGGAAATTGCCTACAATGACGAACTTGTCCGGGAAATAGGCGCCGAGGTCAAAGCGCAGGAAGTCGCCGGCGATGAGATGGTCGCCCAGTTGCGGGAAATGGGTTTGCAGGTAAGCCACCGACTCCTCGTCCAGCTCGATGACGGAAAAGTCAGCGAAATGGCGTTGGAGAAGGAATTGGGTGAGCACGCCCATGCCGGGACCGATTTCCAGCACGTGTGCGTCAGGCGTGCGCACGGCTTCCGCGATGCGTTGTGCAATGTCCTCATTTTTCAGAAAATGCTGGCCTAACCTCTTTTTTGCCCGAACATCCATCTTGATCCGGTTTTAGTGAATATTGTCACCCCGCAGAGCCCGATAGTGCTTACGGGCTTCCACCACATACAGGCTGCTGCTGAAATCGCGGATGATTTTCTGATAGTATTCCATGGCCTTTGAAATATCCTTTAGATAATATTCATACAGCTCAGCCAATTGATAGACAGCGTCATCGGCCAGCAGCTCGGTGCCGTGGTTCTCCTCGATTTTCTTCAATAGGGCTTCCGCACCCAGATAGTTTTTCTGCTTGATGTAGATAAGTGCCTTCTGATATAGCGCATCATCCACCAAGGTGCCGAACGGAGCCATGGCAATGACCGTATCCAGCACCTCCAAGGCTTTGTCGTCTTTGTTTTGGAAAATGAGAAAGTCGGCCTCGGCGTATTTTTTCAGGGGAAGGTTTTGGGTATTCTGGCCAAACAACATCTGTGTGGTGTCCTCGTCGTCCTCTTCTTCATCCTCTTCCTCCTGGTTGTCAGCAATCAGCAGGGAGAAGTAGATGGCGTCGTTGGAGATGAGCTTGGTAGTGGCGGCGGCCAGCACGTCGAGCTGACTTTTGGCCCAGTCGAACTCCCCGATGTAGAAGGAGAGTTTGGCGTTCTTGAATTTGGCCTCGCTGCCCAAGGCATCGTTCGGCAGTGCCTTGTCCACCTGCGAGTAGTTCAGCGAAGCCTCCCAAATGTCGCCCATATACAGCTGAATATCAGCTATATCGATTTTGTATTGGTTCTTTTCTCGGTTGTCTTTGGTGTTGGAGGAAGCATGGGTGAGCAGGTCGATGGCCGCCTGGGGTTTGTTCACATAAAAAGCTAACAGATGGGCGTATTTGCGGATCCAATCCATAGTGCCGGAATGGATGCCGTTCTCTTCCAGAGCCTTTTGGAAATCACGCTCCAAATTCATGGCATCCACCATCTTGACGGGTGATGTGGAGGTGAGCTGCTGATAGCGCACATCCAGGATTTTCATCTTGGCCAAAACGTAGTTCATAGCATCCTCACCTTTGGAAATCACGTAGTTCAAGGCTTCAATGGCGGTTTCGTAGTCCTTGTTTTCCGCTGCCACAAGAGCTAGCGGATAGGTCTTGAGACCCTCTCTCTTGGTCCGCTTGTCAATGGATTTGGCCAGTTCCAACGCTTCTGGGAAATCCTTGTGCAGCTGGTTGATCCAAAGCAGAAGATTCAGATAGGAGATGTTGGAAGGATATTTCTGCGTGTATTTCTGCAGTGTGGTTTTGACGGTGTTGTACTTGATTTGGTCTTCGTCATCCTGCAACAGGTTCTGGATGGCGGTCTGCGCCTGTTCCAGATAGGTTTCGTCATCCTCCTTCACCAGATTCAGGGCCTCGTCAATGATTTTTTCCGTCTGGTTCAGATGCTGATACATGGTGATGATTTCTTTGGCTAAGAATTTATCGTTATTCAGCAACTTACGTCCTTTGAGGATACACTCGATGGCATAATCGTATTTCAAACGGGAGTAGAAAGCACTGTATAATTCCTGAATGGAATACTCTTTGGCTTGGAGGTTGCGCAGCAGTTCCTGATACTGTTTTTCGGCTTTCTGGTTTTCGCCGGCACGCTCGTACGCGTAGCCGAGGTCCACCTTGTAACGCTGGACATTCGGGAAGTTGCGCACCTGTTTTTTGCACAGTTTCTCCAGATCATCATACCGCTGCAACTCCATCAGGGAGTAGTAGTAGTAATAATAAACGTATGAGTTGGGCTTTTTGGACTGGATTTTCTCAAACAGTTCAACGGCCTTGTCAAATTCTTTGTCTTTATAATATTGTAACGCCAACTTCTCCTCCTCGCTTTGTTGGGCAAACAAAGCGCCACAGGAGAGGACCAGCAGTAGGACAAAGAGGATTTTCTTCATAAAGGAGTTTAGTCGATGATGTCGAAACGGGTGTAGGGACGAAGCACTTCCGGCACGATGATGCCCTTGTCGGTCTGGTAGTTTTCGAGGATGGCAGCCAGTACGCGGGGCAGGGCCAAAGCGCTGCCGTTCAGCGTGTGAGCCAAACGCGTTTTGCCGGTGGCATCCTTGAATCTCAGCTTCAGGCGATTGGCCTGATAGGACTCGAAATTGGATACGGAGCTGACTTCCAGCCATTTCTGCTGGGCCTTGGAATAGACTTCGAGGTCGTAGGTGAGGGCGGAGGTGAAACTGATGTCGCCACCGCACAGACGCAGCACACGGAAAGGCAGACCCAGCTTGGTGAGCAGGCCCTTGGCGTAGTTGGTCATTTTCTCCAACGTTTCGTAAGAGCGGTCGGGGTGTTCGATGACCACGATTTCGATCTTGTCGAACTGGTGCAGACGGTTGAGGCCGCGCACGTCTTTGCCGTAGGAGCCGGCCTCGCGACGGAAACAGGCGGAGTAGGCGCAGTTCTTCAACGGGAAGTCGCTCTCCTTGAGAATGACGTCGCGGTAGATGTTGGTCACCGGCACCTCGGCGGTGGGGATGAGGTAGAAGTTATCTATCTGACAGTGGTACATCTGTCCTTCTTTGTCGGGCAGCTGGCCGGTGCCGTAGGCGGAATCTTCGTTCACCATGTACGGCGGCTGGATTTCCGTGAATCCGGCCTCGATGGCGCTGTCAAGGAAGAAGTCGATGAGGGCGCGCTGCATACGGGCGCCTTTGCCTTTGTAAACCGGGAAACCTGCTCCGGTGATTTTGGTGCCGAGCTCGAAGTCGATGATGTCGTATTTTTTCACCAGATCCCAATGCGGCATGGCCTCGGGACCGAGGTTGGAGGCGTCACCTTCCGTATAGACAATCTCATTGTCCTCAGCGCCTTTGCCGGGTGCCACGGCCTGGTTGGGCAGGTTGGGCAGCAGCACCATCTTGGTTTGCAACAGGGCTTCCTGTTCCTGCAATTTGGCACGGCCCTCTTTCTCAGCCTCCTTCAACTCCGCCATGCGGGCTTTCAAGGCATCGGCCTCGTCACGTTTGCCCTCTTTGAACAACTGGCCGATCTTCTTGGCCCCCTGGTTCTGTTCCATCAGGTTGTCGTCCAAACTCTTCTTGATTGCGCGATTATCTATATCCAGCTGACGAATATCATTGACCAAATCTGTGGCATCGAAATTCTTGATTTTCAGTCGTTCAATAACTTCTTGTGGATTTTCTCTTAAAAGTTGTATCTGTAACATCTTCTTAAAATTTTAGCGGGCAAAAATAACATTTTTCGCGGAAATTCGAATAGGGTGAATGTTTGCTTTAATGAATTTGGAGATTATTTCGTATTTTTGCCAGCATATAAAAAAAACGTCCTTATGCGCGACATTCGTATCTTCGTAGAAAAAAAAGAGGGCTTCAATGTGGAGGCCACCAGTCTGAAAGACACTCTTAACCACAATTTTAACATCAATATCACCAACCTTCGGCATCTGAAGGTCTATGACATCTTCCATATAGATGAGGTTCTTTTGGAGAAGGCCAAGACGACCGTTTTTTCCGAGCCGGTGACCGACAATATCTATGAGAAGGTGGATTTGGAAGGCCGGTTGCACTTTGCTGTTGAGTTTCTGCCCGGCCAGTTCGACCAGCGTGCCGACAGTGCCATGCAGTGTCTTTCGCTGCTGGATCCCAAGACCGAAGCGGTCATCAAGAGTGCCAACCTCTACATTCTGGATGCTGACCTGACACCCGGGCAGTTTGCACAGATTAAGAAATATTGTATCAATGAGGTGGAGGCCCGTGAGAAGGATATGTCTCTGCTTGAACTCACCGAGAACCCGGACGTGCAGGATGTGCCTGTTTATCAGGGATTCACATCCTGGACGGAATTACAACTGGAGGATTTTCGTGGGAAGATGGGGTTGGCCATGTCCTTGGAGGATTTGAAATTCATACAGGAATATTTCCGCAATGAAGAGCATCGCGAGCCTACTGATACGGAGGTCAAGCTGTTGGACACCTACTGGAGCGACCATTGCCGCCACACCACCTTTGAAACGGAGTTGACGGATATTGTGTTTACCCCCAGCACGTTGCAATACCAGTTGCAAGCGGCTTACGACCAGTATCTGGCCATGCGGCGGGAGGTTTATGGCGACCGTGTGAAGCCGCAGACGCTGATGGATATGGCCAGCATCAATGGCAAATACGAGCGCAAGAGCGGGAACCTGCCCGACATGGAAGTGTCGGAGGAGAACAATGCATGCAGCGTCTATATCACCGTAGATGTGGACGGAAAGCCGGAGAAATGGTTGTTGATGTTCAAGAACGAGACGCACAACCATCCTACAGAGATTGAGCCCTTTGGTGGGGCTGCTACCTGTGTGGGCGGAGCCATCCGCGACCCGCTGAGTGGGCGCAGCTACGTCTATCAGGCTCTTCGCGTGACAGGTGCCGGCGACATCAATGCCCCCATCTCGGAAACCCTTGAGGGCAAGCTTCCGCAGTCGGTCATCTCCAAGGGTGCCGCCGCCGGATACTCTTCCTATGGCAACCAGATTGGCTTGGCCACCACGCATGTGCGCGAGATTTATCATAAGAACTACCAGGCCAAGCGTCTGGAAATCGGCGCCGTGGTCGGGGCCGCCCCCGTGGACCATGTGCATCGCGAGCACCCGCAGCCGGGCGACGTTGTCATCATGTTCGGCGGGCGCACGGGCCGCGACGGCATCGGCGGCGCCACGGGCTCGTCCAAGGAACACAACGAGAAATCCCTCGACACCTGCGCCGCCGAGGTGCAGAAGGGCAACGCCCCCGAGGAACGCAAAATACAACACCTGTTCCGCCGCCGGGAAGTTACCCGTCTGATTAAAAAATCCAATGACTTCGGCGCGGGGGGTGTGAGCGTGGCCATCGGCGAGTTGGCCGACGGGCTGAACATCGATCTGGATTCTGTCAGAACCAAATACAAAGGCCTCAACGGCACGGAGGTGGCCATCAGCGAATCGCAGGAGCGTATGAGCGTGGTGGTGGATAAGAACGATGTGGACACCTTCTTCGAATACTGCCGTCAGGAGAACATCGAGGCCAACATCATCGCCCATGTCACCGACGACAACCGCCTGACTATGACCTGGCGCGGCAAGACCATTGTCAACCTCAGCCGCGATTTCATCAACACCAACGGCGTGCGTCAGCGGATGAAGGCGGTCATCAATGCCATCCCCGATAATGTGCTGGAGTCCCAGCCTGTTGCGGGTAACACGTGGCAGGACAAGATGGTCAGCTGCCTCACCAATCCCAACGTGGCTTCACAGAAAGGCTTGATTGAGATGTTCGATGCCACCATTGGAGCCTCCACGGTGCTGATGCCTTTCGGTGGCAAGCGCCAGCTGACAGAAACCCAGGTCTCCGCCCAGAAGTTGCCGGTGTTACATGGTCATACCCACACGGCCTCCATCATGGCCTTCGGGTACAATCCATACATCGCCATGCGCTCGCCGTTCCACGCCGCCGTATTCGCCATTTTGGAATCCATGTCCAAAATCGTGGCCGTGGGTGGTGATTACCGGAAGATACGCTTCACCTTCCAGGAGTATTTCGAGAAGATGGGGCACGAGCCTTCCCGCTGGGGCAAGCCCTGCGCCGCCATGCTGGGCAGCGTGTGG
>JBGUMF010000040.1:0-58539 GCA_045116675.1 Bacteroidales bacterium | reverse complement strand
ACGCCGGGCTGTTCGTCATCCGAACCACCGGCGACGGTGTCTTCTCCATGGACCAGCCGAAAAAACGGCTCACCTATTAGGGCGATGGCCGTCGGAATTTGATTTTGAAGAATTAAGGAATTATGGAACTTAGGAATTAAGCGAATGGTCCCGCAATCGCTCGGCATCCGCACGGGCCTCAAACCGAGCCGCCACATCCACTCCCTCTTTAAAGAGCATCTGCATCTTCTCCAGGTCCGGCTTGGCATCACACAGATACTTGAGCACAAAGCAGGCATTCTGACGGTTGTCCAGCTCATAGCGTTCCCACTGCTCCGCATAACGGGCATGCATAGACTGCCAATCGGAGGAGGGTTGCTGCCACAACTTGTCAACCTCCGCTTGGAGCATCAGCTGCCCCCCCACATTGGTCCAAGCATGCCGCTCCGCCTGTTTCACCATCTGCAACAGCTGGAGGGGATCGCGGTCGTATGATTCCTTCAAGGTGTCCACCACATAATACAGCAGCATCTCCCGATAGGCGGCTTCCGCCTCCTTCTTCTTGAGGACGCGAACCTTGCGTTTGGAACGCTCCACCCCCTGCATCAGAGCTTCATCTTCCAGACGCATAAGGTTCAGCGCATCCATAATCTCCTGCACCGTATCCGGCGCGAGAGGCTTTGTTTGTATATACTGGCTGACAACCCTGCGATGGTCACGCTGGACGAACTTCCGCGCATTGCGCCGCAAGGCGAAGGCATTATACATCCACCAATAGGCGGGCATAATCTCCAACACATTGTCATGCACGTTGTTGTTCAACAGGCAGAAGGGCAGTTTGAGATTGATCTCGTATGGGTAATCGCCCTTGGCCATCAGCGTGTAGGAGGCGAAGCGGCTCGGGAATTTCACCGAGACGCACAACCCCGGCCAGAACCCGCGCCCGGCCACCAGGTCGCAGTCGTTCATCCGACCATTATGATTGGAGCCCAGCGTGGCACCAGCCGCCACATTGGTCTGCCCTTGCAATTTCGAGGCAATAAGGAACGAGTTGTTATGGTGTTGCTCATGAAAGGGGAATATCAGGGCATGGAGCACCTCACAGCAGGCCAGATGCGAATTGTCGCCCACCACCGTGTGCGAGATGCGCAGGCCATCGGACAGCGACACATGGCTGCCCGTCACCACATGGCGCACAATGGCGTTCGCATCCACCACATTCTGCAATCCCAAGACCGCATTACGGACCACCACGCCGGCACCCAGGAAGGTGGGTTCCTCGGCGGACGAGTGTACGAGCACATTCTCCAGCAGCGTACATTCCGAGAGGCGCGCGTGCTCACACACGTATGCGTCGCGCACGGCCCGCACATTGCGGATCTCCACACCACAGCCAATAAAGCCTGTCGTCATAGCCGCATACATCTCCGCCGACGCACGCATCGTGCGCAACGGATGATCCGCCGCCACACTGGCGGCCAGGCAGGCATCCGCCGTCGTCATCTCCGGACAGGCAGTGATGGTATGTGAGCCATCCTCGTTGCAGACTTCCATGGGAAAGTCGAAGCGATAGCCCGTAAAGGAGAGCTCGCCCACATTCTGCAGGCGACAGCCGTCGCCAAGACGGTAGCCAGCCAGAAGGCCGACGTTTGCAATCCGCACACCCGCCCCAATAAAGACGTTGCCGCCAAAATGCGTACGGTGAATACCGTCCGCCTTAAAAGCGTCAACGACTGAAACGAGGTTCCAGTCGTCGGCACTATTGAATTGTTTTTCCAATTGCTCAATTTCCTGAGCGGATAAGGCACGCCAGGTGTTTTCCATAGGACAATACCTTTATTGTTTTACTCCTCGTCGTCTCCGCCCACACCGAGCATCTTCTTCAAATCTTCGGGGGCCTCATCAAAAGATTTAGCATCCGACGGACGAAGGAACGTGGTGGGTTTCACTTTCTTGTCGGGTTTCACCGAAGTGGCTTGCACGATGATCGTAATATCGTTACCCTCTAATGTTCTTTTCACTTCCGTACGCATCACATAGCCCTTCAAGCCAGGATAGTCGCCGAAATTGATGTTGGGGCCCGTCATCAGATCCTCGGTCACCCAAAGCACCAGCGTATTCTCTTCATCCGATTCCAGATCTGTAGCCGTAACATCCACCTTCTTGCAATTGTATCCGGCAATAGTTCTGGTCTCATCGGTGTATTTGTAATCAAATTTCACCTTATCAAAAGTCTTCTTCAACTCTTCAGCACCCTGTTCGATGTAATATTTGCCATATCCGGGAATATCGATCACCGTGGTTTTCAGATTATAGTCACCATTGGCAATTGAAATAACATCAATACCAGGCTGGCTCATATTGGTGCGGGTGTTGTTTCCCATCACAATAACCTCCTGTGACATTTCGGCCAACTGTGCGGCAATATTAGGGTCATCCGTACCTTCCGCCGTGGTTTCAAACGTGATGGTGCCCGCAAAGGGTTTCTGGGCAAAAGTGGTAACAACGCCAAACAACATGATGGCAATCATCCACAAAGAAATCTGTTTTTTCATTTTATCTGATTTTAATGATTAATTTTCAAAACTGGCGGCAAAAATACAATTAATTTATTTAACAACCCGTATCCTGCCCACATTTAACATTTTTTCATAGCTCTTTTACCGAAGGATTCTTAATCCTGAGCTTATCAATTTTCCTGACCTCATACAATTGGCAGGGACCCACCAACCCCATCGGCTGCCACCACTGCTCCCTGCCCTTCCGGTTGACCCAATGCTGCACATCGGGACGGTCAGTCCATGTTTTCAAGTAGTTACCCATCGTAGTCGTAACCCGAACTTCCAGTTCATTACGGCCTTTGTGCAAATATTTTCCAATCGAATAATATCTGGGACAATACCACAAGGTGTCCAGACAGACGCCGTTCACATAGAGTTCCGCCACACCCTCCACCAAGCCGAGGTTCACCCCATACTCCATTTTGTCCGATATTTTTTTCATCATAAAATCCTTTTTATACACTACCGTCCCGGTGAATGTGCGCAACGAATCAATCGTGTTCAGGTCTCTCAAGGAATCCATCCGCACACTCCAAACACTATCCAACAGACTGTGATGGAACTCTGCACGCCAGTCAGCAGACAACGGAGTTATACGATATTTCAAATATTTTTTCGGAAAATCCGACTTTTCAATTGGCCAGCTGACACATACTTCCTGCGGCATCTCCTGCTTCTGGAAAACCAAAATACAGGATTGGGCGGTTTCCAGGTTCAGCCGTATCTTGTTTTTTGATTCATGAAAACAAAACGGCTTCCGGATGCCGGTTTCCGGATCCCAACGGTATAATGAGCGTCGTTGGGAACCATCATAGAAGAGAATGGACGAATCCACCAACATATTCACTTCCACATCATTATAGCGGCTGGCATTGGCAAAAAAGAAAACATCGCTGCCATCCGCCGTCCGATAATGGTTCTGCATCAGATAGGGATTGGGATGGTCGATTTCCAGGACGTGCGGCAGGTCATAATGCTGCATCAGTGCCTGATACCAGTCCAGAAAATTGCTGTCCGGCTTGTGGGCGAAGACAAAGCGGGTGCTGTCCATCGCCTGCAGACGGGCCATGCAATCGTGCACGAGACTGTCCGCCTGATGGTTGTCGATGGGCGGGGCTACGTACATGCCCAACGACCTGTCAGGGACGGTTTCGATGCAGAGCACGCGCCCACCCTGCCGAGCAAAATCGAGGATCTTATGTGCCGCATCAGGGGTAATCCTTTCCACATTGGTCAGAATCAGCAACTTGTACGCACACGAGCCGCAGCAAAGTTGCCCGTTCCGGATTTCCGCATCCTTCAAAATGCTCTCCGTGATGTAATCGGCATTGCCGCCGCACTTGCTGATAGCCTCCCAGATGAACGTCTTGTAGGGCACTATGGTTCTTGACGGGAAAGGCTCGTTCTGCATCCCGAGGGTGCTCCACATATCGCCGATAGGGTTCAGGATAGCGATATCCGCCTGATAGGTAACATTCTGTAGCACAGCCGACAAACGGGTTTTATAATCGGTGTATTTGCGGAAATAGGGCCACCAGTTGTTACGTTCGTTGTAGAAGGCCCCATATTGGATCCAGCCGGGGAACGGTGCTTGCGGCGGCGAGTAGTTGAACCCGTGAAAGACGGTATGGTTCACGCCGGAGATAGCCGTCTGGTCGCCCCCGATCTTCAGCTGCTGCAGCGTCATGTTGAACACGGTGTAGGTGTTGGTCATCTCCTCGCAGCTGACCAGGGGTTTCCCGGCCAGGTGCGCCGCCGACGACACGTACTTGTTGACCATCGTATAGGCCCTGCCCTTCCTATAGTCCTTTTCCGACATCTCCTCACCCAGTTTGTGGCGGGTCCAGGTCATGGTCCAGGATTCGCACTCGGGAATGTCCACCTTGAGGCTGCTTTCCAACGGGAAGAGGTTGCGCCCATACGCTTGCGCGCGCGAGCGCACGCCATGCGCGTGGCACCAGTCATTGAAATCCTGCAGCATCACCAGCAACTTCTCCGCCTTCAGCTGCTCGAAATCATAGCGCACGCGCTCCACCGTATCTTGCTGGGCCTCACCCACTTCCACCGGAGGCTGATAATTCACCGGGTCACCCATGCCTTTGGTTTTACGCAGGAAAAACGGAATATAAGGCATCACATCATAATGATAGCGACTTTGGAAATCCTCGGCGAAACGGTCGTTCCAGTTGGCACCCTCCAACTCAAAACTATCGACAAATAAAGCTCTTAAATGTTCGGACAACGATTTTCCCAAATGCTTTTCGATGGCGGAGGACATGCGTTCGAAGTAACTGCACACGGCCTGCCGGTTGTAGTGATCAACCACGGGTCCCGATGCGCCGGGAGCACCGTTCATCACGGCCATGAAGCCGCGGATGACCACCAGCGCCGAGATCGTGTAGTTGCCCGCTGGCACATTGAAACGATAGACACCGTCCGCGTCACGGGTGGACACAAGCGGGCGCACGTCCGACAGATTGGTGCAGGGCGTGGGTATCAGCAGCAGGTCGCGCAGATGGAAGGTGTGCCCTTTGTAAGACGAGTTGACATGCGGGTCAGCGTCGGCGAAGATGTCCGACTCGCGCAGTTCCACCGTGCAAGGACCTGTCACCGCCTTGGTGTAGTTCATCAAGATGGTGCTGCGTTCGTTTTCGGGCACAAACTCGCCGCCGAAGGGCCAGCCGCTGCCCACAATCAGGTCACAGGTCATCCCTAAGCGCTCCGCCTCATTGAAGGTCACGCGCAACATGTCGAGCCAAGGGTCACTGAGCCAGTCCAGCGCGGGGATGTTCAGGCTGTCGGTGCGGCGCGGAAATTCCACGGGATTGATCTCCACTCCGCCGATGCCGGCCTCCTTCAGCAGGCGCAGCTCCCGCACCAGCTCGGCGGAGTCCACCCTGTTGCCGTTCCACCACCAGCGCACCATGGGACGATAGCGGTTCTCCGAACTGCGGAACACCTCGTACAGCTTCTCCGTGGTGGGCACCAGAGGCTCTTGCGTCTGCGCACCCACGCGCAGGCACGAGAGACAGAGCAGGAGCAGAAGGGCCCTTATTATCAATTTCGGATAATATATGTTTTTATCATTCATTTCTCCAAAAGTTCCTCATCCGTCAGCGTTTCTAAAAAAGCCTTCAAGTCAGCGAGTTCCGAGGGCGACAGGTGCCGCCCGCCCTCCTGCAACTTGTGCATCAGCGGGCTTACGTAGGGCGAATACTGGAGGCCCTCGTTGTAAAAGGTCAGCACCTCGTCCAAGGTCTTGAAACGCCCGTCGTGCATGTACGGCGCCGATACAGCCACATTGCGCAGCGAGGGTGCCCGATACACCCCCCGGTCCATAATGTCACCCGTATATCCAAAGCGGTCGTAATCATCCGTAAAAACGGCATCCAACCCATTGTTATAAAACAAATTAGTGGTAAAAAGCGGAGAACCGTCGCTGCCATGACAATGGAAGCAGTCGGCCCCTTCTTCCGTGGTGAACAGCACATAACCGTGCAACTCTTGCGGGGTGAGCTGCTCCCTGCCTTGCAGATAGCGATCGAATTTGGCATTGCACGATACCAATGAGCGCACATACTGGGCGATGGCTTTCTGGATGCGCTCCATCGTGATTTCCTCCGTGCCGAAGGCCCTCTTGAACATCTCCGGATAACGGCTGTCGGCACGGATGGCCGCCACTGCCGCCACCTCGGTGCCGCACATCTCGTCTTGGGCCACAACCGCCATGCGGACGATATCCTCTATGGTACGCATCTGCGGATTGGGATTCAGCACATTCACGCTGCCGTTCCAGAAATAGCCTTCGTGATTGAAAACCAAGTTCATAAGCGGCATCACATTGTGGCGGGTGGCAATGCCTGTGGTGCGGCCACGCGCCACACCGTCCGTGAAACGGGGATTGTCCGTACCTATATCATAATTATGCGCCTTCACATGGCAGGTGGCGCACGACATCAGCGAGTCGGGATGGGAGCCCTGATAGCCACACAGGTGCGGATCCTCGAAAAGCATACGGCCCAAGGCCACGCCCTCCTGCGTCATGGGATTGTCGGCAGGGATGTTCAAGTGCGTCGGAAAACCGGGCGGGATGCGGATGTCGTACGGCGTGGGCGGATCCACCCTGTGTCGGCACGAGAGTGCCAAAACAGACAGGATTGCAACTAACAAACAAAGGCTCAGACGTTTCATGTCGGGGCTATGCTGGGATGGAAGGCATCAGAAAAGGCTTAGTTGGTCTCCCTCCTCTTCGGCAGGGGCGTTCTTATCCGATTTTTCCACCTTTATATCCTTGAAAATGACCTTGGCCACGGCATCATCCACATTCTCCACATTTTTCTCTTCCTCAGGCTCTTCTTCCTCCTCCTCGGCTTCCTCTTCAGGCTCCTCGTAAGGCAGCGGCTCAATGAAGACCACCTTCTTGATATTCGGATAGTTGACGCGCTTTCCACGGGCTTTGGAGCTCATCACCTCCACAAACTCAGCGCAAGAGAGGATGACCTCGCTGTCCTCTTCGGCCTTTTTCTCCCTGTAAACCACCTTGATTTGCGGAAGATAGTCCACCGAGATGCCCACGATGGTCGTGTCGCCGTCGTCCGGCACAAAATCAACCCGCTTGCGCATGTCATCGGGCGCGAAACGTTTCATGTAGTATTTGTCTTCCTTCTTCTGATAATAGACCACCGTGATCCGCAGATTGGAATTCCACTTGCGGATGATGCCCAAATCATCCTCAAAATGGTTGGACAAATCGAAACCAATGATACGATAGTTTCCTGATTTATAAACGGTTAAAATCTTATCATCCTCCTTGAAAGCGCCCAGCAGCGTGCCGCGTCCGTCGTTGTTGAGGCGCATCACGGCCTCCTCGTAATAGACGTTGATGGCGCTCAGCGTGGAGACGCCCTCCTGGCTCATCGAGATGTGCGCGATGGGATAATGGGTGAGCAGATTGCCCAATGCGGAACGGCTTTTCACCAACAGCTGGCTGAAGTCGTAATCGAATTCCTTCTTCTTGAGTTTGGGCTTGGGTTTGAGTTTCACGCGTATCACCTCCGCCTCGCCGTTGGCGTTGGAGGTGAGATAGAGCACCTTGGAGCCGGGCTTGCCCTTGGTGAGGTCGTACTCCTTGTCGCGCGAGATGCCGCCGATGGCGAAACGCTTCACCATGGACGGGCCGTTGGTGCCGTTCTGATAGACCATATTGTAAATGCGCCGGTCATCGCCGCGCTTGAACACCTCCACGTGGATGATGTTCTTGCCGAAGAAATGCTTGCCGGCCACCTTGCTGATGGAGAATTTGCCATTCTCATGGAAGACGATGATCTCGTCCAGGTCGGAGCAGTCGCAGACGTACTCCACGCCCTCGTCTTTCTTCAAGGCAGTACCCACAAAGCCCTCTTTCTTATCCACATAGAGTTTCTGGTTGGCCACCGCCACCGTGGAGGCCACGATGTTGTCGAAACTCTTGAGCTCGGTAAGACGCTCGCGGCCAGCACCGTATTTCTTCTTCAGCTGGCGGAAATAGTTGACGGCATAGTCGATAAGATGGTCGAGATGGTTCTGCACCTCGTCCATGGCCAGCTCCAGGTCGGCGATGTCCTGCTCGGCCTTCTTGATGTCGAAGATGGAGATCTTGCGCACCGGTTTCTCGCACAACGCCAGCACATCCTCGCGGGTGATCTCCTGCCGGAAAAGCGAACGGTAGGGGTCGAAGGCGCGCTCGATGTTGTCCACCTGCACCTCCCACGACTCCACGTTTTCCTTCTCCAACTCCTTGTAGATTTTCTTCTCGAAGAAGATTTTTTCCAAAGAAATCTTATGCCATTTCTGCTTCAGCTCGTCCAGCTCAATTTCCAGCTCGCGACGGAGCAGGTTCACCGTGTTCTCCGTGTTGATGCGAAGAATCTCCTTCACATTGGTAAACACGGGCTTACCGTTCCAGATCACACAGGCGTTGGTGGAATAAGTAATCTCGCAGTCGGTAAAGGCATACAGAGCATCGATGGTCTGGTCGGGGGAGACGCCGGACTGCAGGTGCAGGTAAATCTCCACATGCTCGGCGGTATTGTCGTCAATCTTCTTGATTTTCAGCTTGCCCATTTCCACGGCGGCGGTGATGGAGCTTTTGGACTCGGAGATCAGCTTGCCTGTCGTGGTGCCGTAGGGTATCTCGGTGATGACTAACGTCTTATTATCTACAATGTTGATTTTAGCGCGGTTGCGCACCTTGCCGCCCTGCGCGCCGTCGTTGTAGCGACTCACATCTGCCGTGCCGCCCGTGGGAAAGTCCGGGTAAAGTTCAAACTCCTCGCCCCGCAGGATATGGATGGAGGCGTCAATGAGCTCGTTGAAGTTGTGCGGCAGAATCTTGGTTGACATGCCCACGCCCACGCCCTCCACGCCTTGCGCGAGCAACAGCGGGAACTTAATGGGCAGGGCGATAGGCTCCTTGTTGCGCCCGTCGTAGGAGACCTGCCACTCGGTGGTCTTGTGGTTGAAGACGACCTCCAAGGCGAATTTCGAGAGGCGTGCCTCGATATAACGCGCGGCAGCCGCCGGGTCACCGGTCAGGATGTTACCCCAGTTACCCTGGGTGTCAATCACCAGCCCCTTCTGGCCCAGCTGGACCAGCGCGGCGTAGATGGAGGCGTCGCCGTGCGGGTGGTACTTCATCGTGTTGCCCACCACGTTGGCCACCTTATTGTAACGGCCGTCCTCCAACTCGTCCATCGAGTGGAGAATGCGGCGCTGCACGGGTTTCAGTCCGTCATACACATCGGGAAACGCGCGGTCCAGAATCACGTAGGAGGCGTAATCCAAGAACCACTCCTTGTACATGGACTGCACATAGATGATTTTATGAAGGTCTGAGGTTTCGGGCTCATCTACAGGAAGAACAGCCCCCTCTTCAACATCGGGCGTATCTTTCGACATAGGTTCAGGTTTGGTTTTTCAGGCGGCAAAGATACAAAAAAAACGGGAGAGAAAAAATCCCTCCCGATGAATCTATTCGCCCTTTTTTTTCTTGAAATAGGTCTTGAAATAAGGGATGTGCCACAAAACATGAAGCATAGCCACTATCGTCATGGCAATGCCGAACTGCACATGATAGTAACGTATCGTGGCGAGGGCATCCCAGGCCAGATGGTAGTTGATCTGGATGACCAAGAAGAATCCTAATAGGCAGGAGACCAAGAAAGTAATCAGCAAGAGGAAGTTCCAAATCTTGCGATGGACGGCCAGTTTCATGCGGCCCGTTTTCACCAGGATGAGAGTAACGGCATAGAGGCCCAGTGTCACAAGGGAAATCCATATCAAATCGTAGGGCTTTTTCTCCTTGGGAGCATCCACGGGTGCCGAGGGCGAGAAGTCATCCTCGATGATAGGTTCGAGCGGTTCGAACGTGTCCTCTACGGCAACAGCCTCCTCTTTCTTGGTGGGCTGGGATGCAGCCGATGGGCGTTCGGGCTTCGCGGCATCCACATGCTTTGCGGGTGCGGCAGGCTGCTCCTCCACCGTGGCAGGAGCCTCTTCCTTCACCGTGTTCTGGGGCGAGGAGAGTCGTCCACGGTCGCAGAAGCCGTCGCCGTTATTGTCAATGAACCGGCCGCAGCGGCCCGGGCAGTCCACCGCGCCGCAGTCCTGTTCCACCTGGGCCGTCAGCAGACCCACACAGAGCAGAAAGCACAACAAGGTGCATATCTTTTTCATCATATTCATAATGGTATAATAAAGGGTAGGCGCTCACCTACCCTTCTGTATTATTCAAAACTGATCAGTTCGATTTCGAAAATCAGCGTCGCGCCGCCGGGGATGAGTTTGCCGGCACCCTGGTCGCCATAAGCGAGGTCGGAGGGGATGTAGAAGATGTACTTGGAGCCGGGGGACATCAGCTGAAGGCCCTCAGTCCAACCGCGGATCACCTGGTTGAGGCCGAAGGAGATGGGCTCGCCGCCGTTGTTCTTGTCCGTGGAGTCGAACACCGTGCCGTCGATGAGCTTGCCGGTGTATTTCACCGTCACCTTGCTCGTGGCGGAAGGTTTGTTGCCCTTGCCCTCGGTGAGCACTTTGTATTGGAGACCGGAAGCCGTGACCTTCACCTCAGGGTCTTTCTTATTCTCTTCCAGGAACTTCTGTCCTTTGGCCTTCTCTTCCACTGCTTTACCGGCCTGCTCGGCTTGTTTGGCCTGCTGCTTGGCCTGCATATCCATCTGGAACTGCATGAAGATCTCCTGCATCTGCTGTTCCGTAAACTGGTTCTGGCCAGCCATGCCGTCGCGAACACCTTTCATGAAGGCATCCATTTCCAATGGAACCTCGTCATTTTTCACCTGTGTACCGAAATTGATACCGATAGCGTAACTGGTTTTCTGATCTTTCGTCATTTCTTCTTGGGATTTTACGGTTAATGTGCCACCTACAAACAACAGGCACAATCCGATGGTTAATACTTTCTTCATTGTTGTATGGATTTAGTGTTTAATTCTAAACGGCCGCAAAAATACAAAAATATTTGCGAACGGCGCGTGTAGATTTCCCGTGGGGGCGAAAGTTTAAAAGACTACAATCTCTACTCCCGGTACCAGTCCACCTTCTGCGACGCGTACATCGCCAAGCCCAGGATGACAAACAGGCCTACACTGCCCACCAGCAGAGCGTAGCTTTCCAATTGCAGCAAGACATATATAAATAGGTATAATGCCGACAGCAACGCCCCGATGGCAAATGCCGTCTTGCGTATTTTCAGCACCGCCGCCATGTATGCCGTGATGAGCCCCACTGTCATCACCGAGGCAATCACATACGACCACAGGAAGGCGATGTGCTCGGAAAACGACAGCAGCAGCGTGTAGAAGAGAATGAGCGCCAGTCCCACCAACAGGTATTGCACCGGGTGGATATGCTTGCCCTTGCGGATTTCCACAAACAGCACCACCGAGAAGGTCAGCGCGATGATCAGGAAGGCGTACTTCACAGCCCGGGTGGTCTGCTGGTACTGCTCCACGGGCACCTTCATGTTCACCCCGAAAGCCGACTCGCGGACAGAGGCACCCCAGTCGATGACCACCTGCGAGAAATCGCGATTCAATGCCAGCACCTTCCACGAGGCCGAGAAGCCATTCTCGCCCACTTCGCGTTTCACCGGCAGATAACTGCCATCGAAGCTCGGCGTGGCGCAGTTGGAAGTCAGGGTTACCGTGTTCGAATTGCCCACCGGGACAAAATAGAGCTCTTCGGAGCCTTTCAAATGCAGCTTGACCGAAAAGGAGACCTTCTGGCCGTTCCATATCGGTTTCATGTCCACGGGACAACGGAGCACGGAGCCCAGCCCCGCTTCCCTATCCGACTTCATCGGATACGAATTATTCCCCCATTGCAGGGTCACATTCTCTGTCAGGCCGCGCAAGTCGCGCACCCCAATCAGAAGATGCGCCCGCTCCAGATCATATTTGTTCAACGCATACGAAGAGAGCTCATCGGGATACGCAAACTCGCCCTGGATGTCGAGCGGCGCGGTGAACACCGTGATGTCGAAGATGCCCCTTCGCAGCGTCTGCACCTGGGCGTCGCCCTGCACCGACAGGTTCTCGGGCAGGATATACAGGCTGTTGCCGTCTTTCTTTACCGACGGGATGCAGATCACCGGGCCCGCAATGCGCTGCGAGCCGCTCCACTTGCCGCCCACCTCCTGCTCGGCCTCCCGCAGGGTGCTGTTCCGCTCGTCCACCAAATGTAGTATCATCTGCTGCGGAATCAGCAGGCAGAGGCCAATACATGCAATCAACAACAATTTAAGCCACAACTTCGACTTGCCCAGTGTGGACTCTTTCTTCTCCGCCCCACCCTTCGGAGCCGGATTGACTGCTTCAGAAACTTTCATTTCAACATTTTCTTCATTCATGACATTTTTGATTTTGTGATTAATAATTAAAAAGTACTTTGTGCTACAAAGTTTATAAGCAAAAAAAATCAAGGTCAGGATTCCTTCTGATTTTGAAGGAAGGCCTCCAAGGCGGCGATATGGGCGGCAAACGCGTTCCTGCCCGCCTCGGTGGCGAGGAATCGGGTGTTGGGTTTGCGACCCACGAACGACTTCTCGCAACGGATGTAGCCCATCTCCTCCAGACTGCGGGTATGACTGGCCAGATTGCCGTCGGTGAGCTGCAGCAGCGACTTCAGCGTGGTGAAGTCCGCCGACTCATTGGCCACCAGCACCGACATGATCCCCAGCCGGATCTTGCTCTCAAAAGCCTTGTTCAGATGTTCGAAACCTGCAATCATGCCGCCTGTTTTTTTCCGAAACGCAAAGTATAAACTATTCCAAACAGAATGTGCAACACTCCGAACCCAAGGAACCAGAAGAGGAAGCCGTATTGAACGGTGAAGCAGTCGAGCAGGCCGAGGAGCAGCTCGCCGTAGCCCAGGAAGCGCATGGCCGAGTAGGTGTAGTGCTGGGTGCTGATGAGAGCCAACCCGTAGAATATGAGCATTATGGAAGAGGTAAGTCCGTAGTGTCCCTGCAGGATAAGGGCGAGGCAAAGAAGGCCGCCCGCCACGAGGGGGATGAAGAAGTTGAGGATCATCTGGAACATGCGCTTGTCGAAGGCAAAGGGCAGGTTAAGACGTTTGGCCTTGCACCATGCCATCAGGGTAACGGTGGCGAACGAGAGGATGAACAGGGCCAGCGCCGCGAGCACCGCCACGCGGATGCGGTACGGGGTGTTCAGTACAAGGGTGTTGGACAGCTCCGGACAAATTGACGGTCGCACGCCAAAAAGCAAGAACACCAGCAGGGAGGCCAGGCTGGCGTACAGTCCCACAATGATTATCGACACGCCGCTGATGGCCTGGAAGCGCGAGGATTTCGCCATCATGTCGCGTATGTCGTCCAGTGTCTGAATAATATCTTTCTTTTCCATAAAATCAAAAAGTACTTTGCGCTGCAAAGAAACAAAAAAAACAAACACGCTCGGTTGGGAAAATGATTTTTTTTTTGACATCGAAACAAGCCAACAAATGAATTGGATTTGGGGTTGGATTTTTATTTTTCGGATGGATTTTTACATATAAAATAATTACCTTTGCCGCCGTTTTGAAAGGCTAACAAAAAGCCTCGTCAACATTATTTATCATATTGATTTATAATTAATTAAAATAAAACTCATACTAAAACAGTCATTATGGCAGCAAACGAGCAAATTACAAAAATCGACGACATCGTCGTGCGTTTTGCGGGCGACTCCGGCGACGGAATGCAGCTTTCGGGCACCTTGTTCTCGGACGCATCCGCCCTCACCGGCAACGACATCGCCACTTTCCCGGACTATCCGGCTGAGATCCGCGCACCCCACAACACCATTGCGGGCGTGTCCGGATACCAGGTCCACGTCGGAAACCACATCTACAGCTCCGGCGACAAATGCGACATCCTGGTGGCCATGAACCCCGCCTCCCTGAAGTCCAATCTCAAATGGGCCAAGAAAGGCGCCACCATCATCGTGGACATCGACACCTTCACGGACGAGGCCCTGACCAAGGCCGGCTACACCGAGAACGACCACCCGTTCACCGACGAGATGGAGCGTGCCTACACCATCATCAAGGCACCCGTGACATCCTTCACGCATCGCATCGGCACCGAGCAGGGTGTGGACAAGAAAACGACCGACAAATGCCGCAACATGTTTGCTTTAGGCATCATTTTCTATGCCACCCATAAGAAACTGGATCAGACGTTCGCCTATCTGGAGCGCAAATTCGCCAAGAAACCAGAAATCGTGAAGCTGAACAAGGCCGTGCTCTCCGAAGGCTACGAATACGCTGACAAGCTGGAGGTCATGCACTCCCACATCTTCGAAATCGCACACGCCGACCAGATGCCGAAGGGCCGCTACCGTAACATCACGGGTAACGTGGCCACCGCATGGGGTCTGCTGGCCGCCTCCGAGAAATCGGGACGCCGCCTCTTTTTGGGCTCCTACCCTATCACGCCTGCTACGGATGTGATGGTGGAACTGGCCAAGCATAAAGCCTTGGGTGCCCGTGTGTTCCAAGCCGAAGATGAAATCGCCGGTATCTGCTCCGCCATCGGTGCTTCCTACGCCGGTGCTCTGGCCTGCACCTCCACGTCAGGCCCCGGCCTCTCCCTGAAGAGCGAAGCTCTCGGTCTGGCCGTCATGGTGGAACTTCCTCTCGTCGTTGTTGACGTTCAGCGTGGCGGTCCCTCCACGGGTCTGCCCACCAAGACCGAACAGGGCGACCTCAACCAGGCACTCTACGGCCGCAACGGCGAAGCCCCGTTAGTGGTGGTGGCTGCTTCTTCCAGTGCCAACTGCTTCTACTGGGCCTACAACGCTGCCAAAATCGCCCTCGAGCACATGACTCCTGTCATCCTGCTCACCGACGGCTACCTCGGCAACGGCTCCCAGCTGTTCCGCATCCCGAAGATGGCCGACATGCCGGACATCACACCGCGTCTGGCCACTCCCAACGATCCTGACTACCGTCCGTTCCGCCGCGATGAGGAGAAGTTCGCCCGCTGGTGGGCTCTCCCCGGCATGGAAGGCTTGCGCCACCGCGTGGGCGGCCTTGAGAAATGCCCCGACGGACCGCTTAGCACGGATCCGGAGAACCACGCCCTGATGGTGCACAACCGCCAGGAGAAAGTGAACCGCGTGGCCAACTTCATCCCCGACCAGGTAGTGACCGGCGACCCCGACGCTGACCTGCTCGTCGTAGGCTGGGGCGGCACCTCCGGCGCACTGACACTGGCCGTTGAGGAAATGAACCGAGAAGGCAAAAAAGTGGCCTACACCCACTTCAACTATATCTGCCCGCTGCCCAAGAACACCGGCGACATCCTCCGCAAATACAAGAAGATTGTCGTATGCGAGCTGAACAACGGCCAATTTGCGGGATACCTCCGCACCCAGTTCCCCGAATGTCCGATGACCCAATACAACAAGATCATGGGACTGCCCTTTGAGGTTGGCGAACTGAAAGCCGAATTTGAAAGACTTTTGGCCAAGTAATTTTAGTTAGTAATCAATAGCATAATCATAAACATCATGGCAGAAAGACATTTTGTTCCCAAAGCGGACCGCGAATATACAAAAGCCGACTTCACCAGCGACCAGATGGTCAAATGGTGTCCGGGATGTGGCGACCACGCCATCCTCAACTCCCTGTTGAACACGTTCCCGAAGACCAACCACAAGAAGGAGAACATCTGCATGGTTTCCGGTATCGGTTGCTCTTCCCGTATCCCCTATTATGTTGACACCTACGGTTTCCACAGCATCCACGGTCGTGCGTGCGCCATCGCCACCGGCGTGAAGCTCGCCAACCCGTCCCTCTCCGTTTGGGTGAGCATGGGCGACGGTGACTCCATGGCCATCGGCGGCAACCACCTCATCCATGCGGTGCGCCGTAACCAGGACCTCAACATCACCATCTTCAACAACGAGATCTACGGTCTCACCAAGGGCCAGTACAGCCCCACCACCAAGTTCGGCCAGGTGACGAAGACCTCTCCGTTCGGCACGATCGACTACCCGTTCAATCCCGGTGAGTTGGTCATGGGTGCGCAAGGCACGTTCTACGCCCGCGCACTGGACTGTGTACCCACCCTCACCACGGACATCATGACGCGCGCCGCCCAACATGACGGCACCAGCGTGGTAGAAGTGCTCCAGAACTGTATGATCTTCAACGACAAGGCTCACGCCGCCATCACCGACCGCGCCGTCCGCGATGACCGTACTATTGTGCTCGAACACGGCAAGCCTATGATTTTCGGCAAAGAAAAGAACAAAGGCCTCCGCTTCAACGGACGCTGCCTCGAAGCCGTCACCATCGGCGAGAACGGCATCACCATCGACGACATCATGATCCACGACGAGACAACGGAAGACACCGGCATCCACATGATGCTGGCCCGCATGAGCGGCGACCTTCCCGTGGCCCTCGGCGTTATCCGCAACGTCAAGAAAACCTCCTACACCCAACTCTACGAAGAGCAGATGGAGGAACAGATGACCAACGGCAAATTCAAATGCGTGGACGACCTGCTCAACAGCGGCGACACCTGGGAGGTGGAATAAATTAAGAATTACGAGATAATAGATAAGGGCACCCTCACGGATGCCCTTTTTTAGGCAACAATATAGAAGTTGATCTGCCGTTATTCTCTTGACATCACAGGAATCGTATTATCATGGCTTAATTAACAACCTTTCACATAATATGTATAACGACGACAATATCCCATCCAGACTGCTTAACGGATTCAATTCCCCGAGCCAACGGACAGCCAGCACCGAGGCAATGGAAGATGCGCTATTAAGCATGCTCATCGACATGCCAGAAAGCACATTCCGATGGGACGAATGGAAACAGGTGTACGTCTGCAGGGTTGCAGGCAGAGACATCGAGCTGCGCAAGTCCTCATACGAGGGACTAAAACACATGAGGGAGCTAAAGAAACGAAAGTAACTATATTCCTGAGATTATACAAAAAGCCCCGAAAGCTTATCCAACTTTCGGGGCTTATCATATAAAGGAATGTCTCCTTAGTTCTGATGTCTATAGGAATCCACTTTGGCTTTCAGTTCTTCCGGCACAGGCATGAGGAGTTTCACCTTCAGCTGCTGCAGCATGATGTTATTCTGCTGGTTGTTGCCGTTGATATCGTATGCCTTTTGGCTCCATTCATGGGCCTTTTGGATAATCTCCTTCTCAGCAGTGCGCAACGGGTTGACCTCAGCGTATTGTTTAGCCTTCATAGCTGCATCAATCTTATCTTCATACTCCACCACTTCCATGAAATAGCGGTAGGCCATTTGGAAATTAAGCTGGAAGTCGCTCGGATTCTTCTCCAAAAGTCCGGTCAGAATTTCCTCAGCCTTCTGGAAATATTTGGCGTTGCTCATGTAGTTGGCGCAGTTGGCGGCCACCGTCAAGTCGCCGGGTTTCTTGGCGAGCATGGAGTCGCACAAGGCCAGCACCTTCTCACTTTGACCTGTCATGTCAAAATAATCAATCTGGGCTTTCATCATATCCTCATCTTCAGGGAACACGGCCAGACCCTTTGCCAGAATTTTACCGCAGTTCACCGTATCCTTTTCACTCTTATACAAATCATACAAGGTTGTATAAATGGCGGGATGAAGTGTAGGGAATGTGGAGGCGGACTTGAGGAGCATGTTTTTCCCTTCAGCCTGATCTCCCTGGCCAAAATAGATAACAGCCATCTGATAATACATGGCGGAAGCATTCTGCTTGTTCTTGCCAAGCTCGTAATTCTTGGCAGCCAGCGAATAATACTTGAGGGCATTCGCATTATCGTTCATCTTGGCATATTTGGCACCCATCTCGTTAAACGGGTCGGCGCACAGGCGTTGGCCGTCAATGGCGCCCAACATACCCGTCTTGGGCTGCACCTTCGGATCCAGTTCCAGAGCCTTAATGAATGCCTCATTGGCCGTGAGCAGCGCGTCCGGATAACGGGGCGTGTAGTTCGGGTCCGCATTCAGCTTCTTCTGGTCTGAATTGTAAAGGTTCACATATACATTACCCTTCATCAGCCACACTTGAGCATTGTCGGGATAAGCGGCCATGCACTCCTCAATGAATTTCTTCGCTTTAGGGGCTTGGTTGTTACGCAGGCACTGCCATACGTCATCAAGGCAGGACTGAGAAAACAGCGTCGTGCTAATCATTAAGCCGACTAAAAGAAACGTTAATTTTTTCATTGCTTTGAAATTTTGTATTGTTGTGTGATTATATTGGATTATTTTTCTAACGATTGGATTAATCTGTCAATCTCATCATATTTGGGCGACTGCTGGCGTGCGTAAATTGCACGCAACGTCATCAAAAGACTCTTGTCGTTGGGTTCCAGTACACGGGCCTGCTCAAAGTAGCGGGCCGACTGATTCATACACTCATCTGATTTTTCTTTGAACTCCCTTGCCTGCGCACTGTTCGGGTCCGAAATAGCTGCCTTGTTGTACTGGTCAAACAGCCGTTCGGAAAGGCTGTACGTGCAAACGCCCAGATTATAGAGTACCACGAAATTGTCCGGCGACAACTTGTTGGCTTTTACCAGAAGGTCCTTGGCCGTACCATACTCTTTCTCCCGAATGTAGAAATTGGCAAGATTCACCAGTTCGTCGGCATTCTGGACAGAAGAGGCTGGAATATTGTGCAACAGGGAAGAAGCCTTCACACTGTCACCTTTCCAATAGAGGTAGTCAATTTCAGCCAAACGTATGCTCATATTATCCGAAGGCAGTTTCACCTTTGCTTTAGCCAGCACCTCGTCCACCTTTCCAGGCTTGTTTTCTTTCTGGTATGCTTCCATCAGGCGCACATACACATACGGATTGGAGGAGCCATCCTCAATAGCCTTTTGGTAATACAATATTACATTATCCTTTTCACCCAAAGACTCAAGCGCGTAAGCATAATAATAATACAGATCGCCGTTCATGGGATATTGGGGCTTGTCCATCTCATACGAAGCGATGCCTTTGGCCAACGTGTTTTTGGCCGCCGAAAATTCTTTTGCGATAAGCTGGTCCACGCCGCGCACCAGAAGCAACGGGTAGAGCTGTTTCATGGCATCTTTGGCGGAGAACATATCCATAGCCTCCGCATTGGCATTGATTTCCAATGATTTGGCAAAAGCATCGTATGCCTCTACCGGCGCATCCGGATAAAGAATCCGATATTGCTCATCCTTTTGCTTGGCACTATACTCCTCGTTGGCCAGGAAATAGTAGATGTTCCCCTTGTAGAGCCACGTCTGGGCCTTTGTGGAGAATTTCTCATCCTGCGCACACGCATCAATCGCCTCCTTAGCCTTCACATAATCCTTATCATAATAAAAATTGTAGGCTTTATTCAGCGATGGTTTCTGGGCTTGCAGGCTCAGAAAGGTGGCGATTATCATGCAAAAAACGAAGATACGTTTCATCGGGGTGAAAAATTAAAGGTCGTTGGATTCTGTATTTTCGGATTCGTTTAAAGGCTGTTCCTCCATAGACTCATTCAAATCTGAGGTCTCGATATTTTCGTCCTCAAACTCATCGTCCTCCTGACGCGGCACCACACACACGGCGGCGATGATGTCGTTCTTGCGAAGATCGATCAGCTTGACACCCTGCGTATTACGTCCGAGCACGCGCAACGAATCCACATGCAGGCGGATGGCGATGCCGGAGCGGTTGATGATCATCAGGTCGTCATCGTCGGTCACATCCTTCATGGCAATCAGCTTACCTGTCTTTTCCGTAATCTTAATGGTGCTGACACCCTTTCCGCCACGATGGGTGATGCGGTAGTCTTCGAGCAGCGAGCGTTTTCCGAAGCCGTGCTGCGAGACGATGAGCACCGTGCTGCGCGGATTATCGATGGCGAGCACGCCCACGATACGGTCGTTCTCGTCTGCGAGGGTCACACCCTTCACACCGGCAGCAGTACGACCCATGGCACGCATCTCCTCATTCTCCTTGAAGCGGATGGCCCGTCCCGAATGGAGCGCGAGCATCATCTCGCTATTGCCATCGGTGAAACGGGCGGCAATCAGGCGGTCGCCTTCTCGTACATTGATGGCGATGATACCCTTCTTACGCGGATGGGAGTAGGCCTCCAGAGATGTCTTCTTGATGATACCCTTTTCGGTACAAAGGAACACGAAATGATTGGTGATATACTCGGGATCCGTCACCGATTTCAAGTTGATGATGGATGCGATCTTGTCATCTTCCTCAATCTGAAGGATGTTCTGAACGGCACGGCCCTTGGAGGTTTTCACGCCCTCCGGAATCTCAAACACACGCAGCCAGAAGCATTTGCCCTTCTCCGTGAAGAAGAGCAGATAGTTGTGGTTGGTGGCCATATAAAGATGTTCGATGAAATCCTCATCGCGGGAGCTGCCGCCCTTGGAGCCTTTGCCACCGCGGTTCTGCACACGGTACTCGGCCAGCGGGGTGCGCTTGATATAGCCCAGATGGGAAATCGTGATGACGACCTCCTCATCGGCGATGGTGTCTTCAATACGGAACTCGGAAGCATCCATCTCAATAGGCGAACGACGTTCGTCACCGTAACGGCTCTTGATGTCCTGCAATTCGCTCTTAATGATTTCCATACGCAAATGCTCATCGGAAAGCACATCCTGCAGGTATTGGATCAATTTCAGCAAGTCGGCATATTCGTTCTGCAGTTTCTCGCGTTCCAGTCCGGTAAGCTGGCGCAGACGCATCTCCACGATGGCTCTTGCCTGGGCTTCCGAGAAGTCCCACTTCTCCATCAGTCCGTTCTGTGCTTCCTGTACCGTTTGCGATGCGCGGATAAGCGCGATAATGTCGTCCAGAATGTCCAGTGCTTTCAGCAAGCCTTCCAAGATATGCGCGCGGGCCTGGGCCTTCTTGAGGTCGAATTGTGCTCGGCGGATCACCACCTGATGGCGGTGTTTCACATATTCCACAATCATATCCTTGAGGTTCAGCGTCATCGGGCGGCCGTTCACGAGGGCCACATTGTTAACACTGAACGAAGACTGCAGAGCTGTCATCTGATACAGTTTGTTGAGGACCACTTCGGGCACAACATCCTTGCGCAGATCATAGACAATGCGGGTACCATTACGCTTGTTGGTCAGGTTCTCAATATTGGTAATGCCCACAATCTTGTCCTCCTTCACCAGCTCTACCGTATGCTTGATCATATCGGATGGATTGACCAGATACGGCAGCGAGGTGACGACAATTTGGTTTTTGTTCTTATCCGTCTCGATAGTGGCATGACCGCGCATCACAATACGTCCGCGACCGGTCTGGAAGGCCTCTTGGACACCCCTATAACCGTAAATCTCACATCCAGACGGAAAATCCGGTGCTTTGATATATTGGGAAAGTTCCTCAATGGAAATGTCGTTATTGTCGATATACGCGCAGATGCCGTCACACACCTCCCTCAGATTGTGGGGGGCCATATTGGTGGCCATACCGACAGCAATACCGGATGCACCATTCACCAGCAGGTTGGGGATCTTGGAGGGCAGCACCGTCGGTTCAGGGATGGAGTCGTCGAAGTTGAGGGTCATATCCACCGTATCCTTCTCAATGTCGGCCACCATATCTTCGGCGGACTTGCGGAGGCGAGCCTCCGTGTAACGCATGGCGGCGGGGCTGTCGCCGTCCACAGAACCGAAGTTACCCTGCCCATCCACGAAGGGATAGCGCAGAGACCACGGCTGGGCCATACGGACCATGGCATCATAGACGGCCGTATCGCCGTGCGGGTGGTACTTACCCAGCACCTCACCCACGATTCTCGCGGATTTCTTATACGGTTGGGAGGATATGATGTTGTTGTCCCACATGGCGTAGATGATACGCCGCTGTACCGGCTTCAGACCATCGCGGACATCCGGCAGCGCACGCGACACAATCACCGACATGGAATAGTCAATATAGGCGGTCTTCATCTGATTTTCGATGTTGACCTGGACAATTTTCTCTCCTAAAGATTCTTCTTCTATCATCTTATCGTTTTTTCGTTTAGTCTAAAAAACTATGTTTTAACTAGTTACAATTATTCAAAATAATGCACGAAAATACGAAAATTTTTCGTTTCCACGTCATTATTTTGGCACTTTTTTTGCACAAGCAGCCGTCTTACGTATAAGCAGGCAACTCATCGGCGAACGAAGTTCCTGTCCGTTAGAAATTAAATTGTATTTTTGCCGCAAATTTTTCACAGATGGAAATCAAGTATTCAGACGAGATGCGCTATGCCTTGGAAGAGGCACGAAATATAGCCGTATATTACCATTCCCCCAACGTCGGCACCGAGCATGTCACGGTGGCGATTCTGCGATTTCCCGGGGAGAGCATGACCAAAACCCTGTTCAACATTTACCGTGTGGATATGGACGTGCTTCGCACCAAGATTGAGGAATTGATCGAAAACAACGAACACAAGACGGAGAGCTCGCCCGAGACCATCCGGATGAACATCCAGACGGACAACACCTTGCGTTTATCCTACCTTATTTCCAAGGAGTACAGGAGCGAGACGGTGGAGGCATATCATTTCATTCTGGCCATTCTTCGTGACGGGCGCAACGACTCCGCCAACGTGGTGAAGATGTTCCTGACGCGGGCCGGACTTTCCTACACATCTTTCGCCTCGGAGGTAAAGAAGGAGTTGAACATGGAATCAGGCCGTACGGAGGCGATTATGGACCAGGGCGACGAGATGGAGGAGGAGGACGATCGTCGGACGACCACGCGCGCCGGCAAGACGGGCGGAAAAGGCTCCGCCACGCCCATGTTGGACAGTTTCGGCAAAGACCTGACCAAATTTGCCGCCGAGGGCAAACTGGACCCTGTGGTGGGACGGCAGAAGGAACTGGAGCGCATCGCCCAGATCCTCAGTCGGCGGAAAAAGAACAACCCCGTGCTCATCGGCGAGCCCGGTGTGGGCAAGTCTGCCGTGGCGGAAGGCCTGGCCATGAACATCGTGAAAGGGAAGGTGTCGCGCACGCTCATGAACAAGCGCGTCATCAGCCTGGACATGGCCTCCATCGTAGCCGGCACCAAGTACCGCGGCCAGTTTGAGGAGCGGGTCAAGACCATCCTGACGGAGATCGAAAAGAACCCCGATGTCATCCTGTTCATTGACGAATTGCACACCATGGTGGGAGCCGGCAACGCACCGGGCAGCATGGACGCCTCCAACCTGTTCAAGCCCGCACTCGCCCGCGGCGACATGCAGTGCATCGGTGCCACCACGTTAGACGAATATCGCGAATTCATCGAGAAGGATGGTGCCCTGGAACGCCGTTTCCAAAAAATCATCCTCGAACCCACCACCCCGGAGGAAACCATCGAAATCCTCCACAACATCAAAGACAAATACGAAGACCACCATATCGTGCGCTACAGCGACGAGGCCGTGAAGGCATGCGTCACCCTGTCGAACCGTTATATCACGGACCGCTGTCTGCCCGACAAAGCCATTGACGCCTTGGACGAAGCCGGAGCCCGGATGCACATCCAGAATATCCACGTCCCGCCAGAAATCCTGCAGGCGGAGAAGGAGATTGCCGAATTCGAGCAGCTGAAATCGCAGGCCATCAAGGAGCAGCAATACAATGCAGCCGCCGGCTACCGCGACCAGATCAAGCAGCTGGAGACCAGTCTTTCCAATCTAAAAAAAGAGTGGGAAAAGCAATCCGATCTGGAACGCCCCACCGTCACGGAAGATACCGTGGCAGAGGTCATCGCCATGATGACGGGCGTACCCACCCAGCGCATCGCCAAAAACGAAGGGGAACGTCTCATGAAGATGGCGGACGAGCTTCAGGGCAAGGTCATCGGCCAGGACGATGCCATCATCAAGATCTCAAAATCCATCCGACGCAACCGCGCGGGTCTGAAGGACCCCAACCGGCCCATCGGCTCGTTCATCTTCCTGGGCCCCACGGGTGTAGGCAAAACGTATTTAGCCAAGATCCTGGCGGAGTACCTCTTCGACTCGCAGGATGCCATCATACGCATCGACATGAGCGAGTATATGGAGAAGCATACCGTTTCGCGACTCATCGGCGCGCCTCCGGGCTACGTGGGCTACGAAGAGGGCGGCCAGCTGACCGAAAAGGTGCGCCGCAAACCCTACTCTATCGTGCTGTTAGATGAAATCGAAAAGGCGCACCCCGACGTATATAATGTCCTGTTGCAGGTGCTGGACGAAGGCATGCTCACCGACGGCATGGGGCGGAAAGTCGATTTCAAAAACACCATCCTCATCATGACCTCCAACATCGGAACGCGCGAGCTGAAGGACTTCGGCACGGGCGTGGGATTCAGCACGGAGGCCACCAAGGCAGCCCAGAACAAAGTGGAGCAGGGCATCCTGGAGAAAGCGCTGAAAACAACCTTCTCCCCGGAATTCCTCAACCGCGTGGACGATGTCATCTACTTTAACAGCCTCAACAAGGAAGACATCCTGAGAATCATCGACATCGAGCTCATGAAAGTCCTGCATCGCGTAGTGGCTTTGGGCATTGACATCCATGTGACCGACAAAGCCAAGCAATACATTGCCGAGACTGGCTGGGACCCCAACTACGGGGCCAGACCGTTGCGCCGCGCCATCCAGAAACATGTGGAAGACCTGCTGGCGGAAGAGATTCTGAACCAGTCCCTGCCGCAAGGCACGATAGCGGACTTGGACTATGACGATCTGCTGGACCAGATGGTGCTCCTCAACAAAAATGCCATTACCGAAGAAACCGCATAAACAACATCATCATGGACCTCAACTCCAAATTCCGACCCATCACCACCTTCATCTTCGATTTTGACGGGGTACTCTCCGACGGCAAGATATACGTGCAGCATGACGGCGAGCAGGTGCGGGCCACCAACGTGAAAGACGGCTACGCCCTCCAGTATGCTCTGCGCAAAGGCTACCGCGTCGCCGTCATCTCCGGCGGTTACGCCGAATCCATGAAACTGCGCTACAAGGACTTCCCCGGTATGGAGATGTTCCTGAAGACCCATGACAAAGTGAAGATGTTTCATGAATATATGGCTCTCCACAACCTCTCTCCGGAAGAAATCCTTGTGATGGGAGACGACATTCCCGACTACAAAATGATGCAGCTGGCGGGCATGAAATGCTGTCCGTCGGACGCCGCCGAGGAAATCAAAGGGATTGCCGACTATGTATCCCCTCGTCCGGGAGGAAACGGGGCCGTGCGCGATGTGATTGAAACCGTCCTTCGCCTGCACGGAAAATGGTTTGAGGAAGACGCGTGCATTTGGTGACAATTAACAGCTTACAATTAATAATTAATAATTAATAATTAACAATTAATAATTATACAATTTGATGTATGCTGTTGAGAGTACATAACACGGCGATCAAAATCAAAATCACAACCCCAAATCCCCACCATTAACCATAACCATCACTATTCACTATCCACTATCCACTATTCACTATTAATTATTAATTGTTCACTATCCAACACTTCCCATGGGCTGTTCATTTAGTATAATTCTGGCAATCTTAGGCTTCGCATACGGCGGGCTGGGCGGCGCGTTGGGCGGATTTCTGCTGGGTGCATTCATCGACGCCATCGCCAACCGTGTTTCCGTCAGGAAAGGTCAGTCCACGCATTACTACAAGCCCCAGGATTTCACGGACGACAAGCTGATTCTGGCCGCCTACGTGGCCAAGGCCGACAACAACCGCCTGCTACGTTCCGAGATGGAATATGTGCGGCAATTTCTCCTTAAAGACCTTGGCAGCTCTGCTGTCCAGTCTGCCATGCTGCGTTTCCGCGACATTTTGAATTCCGACATTGACATCTCCAACGTATGTGCCGACCTCCGGCAGCACGCCACCATCTACGAAAAGCTGATTATCCTGCAGTTTCTCTTCGGCTTCGCCCAAGCGGACGGCTCCATGCGGCAGGAGGAGTTGGATGCCATCCGGCATATCTCCGACCTTTGCGGCATTCCCCGCAGCACCTTCGAATCGGTCAAGTCGATGTTTGTGGGCAGTTCCTATTACGGTGGAGGTTATTACGAACAACAGCAATACGGTGGAAGTTCATCATCATCGTCATCCTACTCCACCCGCACGGCCAGCGACAATGATTACCGCATTCTGGAAGTGTCTCCCGATGCCACTGACGAGGAGGTGAAGAAGGCCTACCGAGCCGCCGCCAAGAAGCACCATCCCGACAAGGTAAGCCACTTGGGCGAGGATGTGCGCAAGGCTGCAGAGGTGAAGTTCGCCCAGGTGAACGAGGCCTACGAACGTATCAAAAAAGCCCGGGGCATGAACTAATGCCACAACGTTGACGAGACAGACTCTGCCGAATATCACGCCAAGAGTTTTTTTAGGGCATTTCTTGCAAACAAATAAAATGATATCAACGGCGCAAAAACCTGCGCCCTTACCACGCCCCAATTCTTATTCAGGAAGCGTGGCGAAGATGGAATGGTCAAACTGCTGCTGCGCATAGTCGCGGGTGAGCACCATTTTCTTCTTCTGCATGCTGGGAAAATCAAACATGGCATCCGTCATAATCTTCTCCACGATAGCGCGGAGTCCACGGGCACCCAACTTAAGCTCAACGGCCTTCTCCACAATGTAATCCAACGCCTCTTCCTCAAAATGAAGTTCTATGCCATCCATCTTGAAAAGCTTCACATACTGCTTCACCAGCGCATTCTTAGGCTGTGTCAGGATCTGCTTTAGGGCTTTGCTGTCAAGTGGATGCAACGATGTGATGACGGGGAAACGTCCGCACAACTCCGGAATAAGGCCAAACTGCCGGATATCCTGTGCAGACACATATTGCAACATATTGGAAGAGTCAAAGTGGCGGCTCTGCGTGTTATATCCTATCACCTTCGTATTAAGACGCTCACCGATAATCTGTTCCAAATTATTAAAAGCCCCACTGCCCACGAAGAGGATGTTTTGGGTATTCACCTGTATAAACTGCTGCTCGGGATGCTTGCGTCCCCCCTGTGGCGGCACGTTCACGATGGAGCCTTCGAGCAGTTTCAGCAAAGACTGCTGCACCCCCTCGCCGCTCACATCGCGGGTGATGGAAGGGTTCTCAGAGCCTTTTCGGGCTATTTTATCAATTTCATCAATGAAAACGATGCCGCGCTCTGCCTTGTCCACATCGTAATCCGCAGCCTGCAAGAGACGCGACAGGATGCTCTCCACATCCTCGCCCACGTAACCCGCCTGCGTGAAAACCGTAGCGTCGGCGATGCAGAACGGAACCTCCAGCATCCGGGCAATTGTTCTGGCCAACAATGTCTTACCCGTACCCGTATCGCCAATGAGCAAGATATTGGACTTCTCAATCTCCGCATCCTCACCAGTAGAGGGCTGAATCAACCGTTTGTAATGGTTGTACACGGCTACTGACAAGACCTTCTTAGCCTCGTCTTGACCGATGACATAATCATCCAGCCGCTCCTTAATCTCGTGCGGCTTCATCAGATTGATTTTTACGGGAGAGACTTTCCGACTGCCTTTTCCCCTCTCAACATCGTGCATGATGTCAGTGATAGTGCGAACGCAGTCGCCGCATATCATACCATTCAGTCCCGCAATGAGAAACTCATCTTCGGGAATCTGGAGGCCACAAAAGCTGCAAATCCTTTCGGTTTTCTTCGCTTTCGCCATGATTATTTGCGGTCGGGAGAGAGCACCTGGTCAATCAGGCCGTATTCCTTGGCTTCGGAGGCGATCATCCAGTGGTCGCGATCGCAATCGTTCCACACCTGGTCGAAATCCTTGCCGGAGTGCTGGGCGATGATCTCGTAGAGTTCCTTTTTGATCTTCATGATCTCCTGGGCTTCGATCTCGATATCGGAGGCCTGGCCCTGGGCACCGCCCATCGGCTGGTGGATCATGACGCGGGAGTGCGGCAGGGCGAAACGCTTGCCCTTGGCACCGGCGCACAACAGCACGGCAGCCATAGAAGCGGCCATACCCGTACAGATGGTGGACACATCCGGCTTCAGATACTGCATGGTATCGTAGATGCCCAACCCGGCATACACCTGACCACCAGGGCTGTTCAGGTAAATCTGAATGTCACGGGTGGAATCCTGCGACTCCAGGAAGAGCAGCTGGGCTTGGATGATGTTAGCCACGTCATCGTCAATCGGCACACCGAGGAAGATGATGCGGTCCTTCATCAAACGGGAGAATACATCCAGCTGGGTGATGTTCATCGGACGCTCCTCAATGATATACGGAGTGATATAATTGCGGGCAATCGAGACATAGCGGTCCATCTTCAGACTGCTGATGCCATGCTGTTTTAACGCGTAATTGCGAAACTCGTTTTGCATCGTTCTGAATTATTCGTTTTCTTTTTTCGTTGTCTTGCGGGTCGTTTTCTTAGCCTTGGGGGCTTCTTCCGTCTTGTCGGTGTCCGCTGCGGCCTTCTTGGTCGATTTCTTCTTCGGCGTTTCCTTTGCCTCTGTCTTGCCCTTCTGGCGATCCGTCAGCATGGCCACATACGCCTTGATGTCACCCTCCTTGTGGTCGATGTTCAGTTTGGAGCGGAGCAGCTCAGTCAGTTTCTCGTCATAAAGCAGGTCATACACACTCTTGACATACTCCTTGTTCTCCATTGTCTGCTTCACCAGCTCCTCCACACGGTCCTTGACATCATCGGCATTAAAATTACCGAAGTAGTTCTTGATGTAATAGTTACGGAAATATTCCTTGATATCATCAATGGTCACATTCACGTTCTCGCCCTCCACAAGACGGCCTTCCAGAATCTGCCACTGGAATGCACGCTTGTAGTCGTTGTATTTCTCGTTGAGCTGCTCGGCGGTCATATCCCTCTGGGTCAAAAGGATATAACGTTTGATGAAATCGTCGGGAAGTTCCACCTCCACATTGTCAATCAGCATCTCTATCGCATCGTTCATGAACTGGCGGTTGAGTTCGGGCTGATACTGGTCAAGGACAACCTTATCGGCAGCGGCGTTGAGTTCAGCCTCGCTGTTGACAGAGCCGTCGGGGAATGCTTTCTTGAAGAATTCCTCATTGAGTTCGGCGGGCACGATGCGACCGATGTGCTTGATGGTGACTTTGTATTTGTAGTCATTGTCAGCCTCCAGCTCCTTCGGATCATTGAGTTTGAGGAAGCGGGCAAGGAGTGCCTCATTGACAAATGCCTTGCGCAGGGAGAGCATGACAGACTCGTCGGCCTTCTTGCCGATGAATTTCTTGCGGGCATCCTCTTTCAGGTCATGGACAAAGAAGAAGCCATCCTTGTCGTCGGCGTACTTGACGGACAAGCTGTCGCCCTCTTCCACGGACTCCGGCGTGATGTAGTTGCCGTGACGCTCGCGGAGCTGGCCGATATAGCCCTGACGGTCCTCATCGGTGGGCAGGATCTTGAAATCCACCACTTTGGGCAGCTTGGCATAGTCGATCTTCACATCGGGTGCCAGCGCATATTCGTAGGCGAACACGAAGTTGTCGGCGTTGTCAAAATCCACAGAGGATTCAGCCTCAATCGGAAGGGGTTCGAAGATGTATTTCACCTCGTTTTCCTTCATAAAGAGGTCCATATTGGTGTTGACGAGGTTGTCAATCTCCTGGGCCAGAATGGCTTTGCCATACATTTTGCGGATCATACCCATCGGCGCGTTGCCGGCACGGAAACCAGGCACCTGAGCGGTCCGGCGCTGTTTCTTCAAAGCAGCCTCCACTGAAGCCTCATAATCTTCCTTCTTGATTTCAAATACGACCTTCTGGATCTGGCCGGGCACGTTTTCGTGCTTTGTAACAATTCTTTGGACTGTTGTGGAATCGTCGTTCTTCGTAGTCATCTATCGGTATTTTTTAATTATTCATAAAACAAAAGACATACAGCGCCTTTACGGTGTTGCATGTCTGTACTCTTCCCGTGAAAGGAAAATTATTCTTCCGCTTGGGTGTCGCCGGCAGTCTGTTCGGTCTGAACCTGATTGTCCATACGGGTGGAATTCACCTCGCTTTTGGAGAGGAAAGCGCAGACGAAGCAGAGCACCATGATGAAGGCGGCCACGCCCCAAGTGGTCTTCTCCAGCACATCCGCGGTTTTACGGACACCCATAATCTGGTTGGAGGAGGCGAAGTTGGAGGCCAAACCGCCGCCCTTAGAGTTTTGAATCAATATTACAAATGCCAAAACGACACAAGCCAAAATGATTAATACTACACAAAGTGAGAACATCTGTTTCTGTTTTTTATGTTTATACTATAATTTATTACGCCTCGTTCGAAGCCTGTTCTTGCAGACTTTTTATTCGGGCTGCAAAATAACAACTTTTTTCTGGAAAATGCAACTTTAAAATTTCAAACATCTGGACCGCCTTTTCTACGCACCCTTGTTCAGCGTATATATTTGCTAATGTTTCACTTACGATATTCGGATCCTCTTCCAGACTAGCCTCTCCATAGTTGGCTTCCGCATCATGGGTTTCCGGGGAATAGATGATTTTCGGAGCATCCTTTGAAAATTTTGCAATCAGCTGGTCAATAAGTTCCTGCCGGTCCTCATGATGTTCGGCATGGTGTTTCACGAACACAGGCTGGAGGTCGTCGTCCGTGCCGGCAACATCGGGTGCCACCGTCAGCACAGGCTTGTCCTTTTTGATCGGGATGACCGGCGTGGCAAGCAACACACACTGGTGGAAGCGGACCCTATCGAAGATAGTGAGCAGCAGTCTCGAACGGGAGCGTCCCCGACCCGGCTGCAGCTTCAGGTGGAACATGTTCAGAAACGACGATGCGGGGAAACGTTTCTGAAGGTCCACTAAGCGCTCCACCGCTTGGTCGGCATCCTTAACTTCCACGAAATCGCTAAAATAAATCTTCTCCATACTATAAAATTCGTAATACTGTTGACAAAAAACTACCAGTTGACAAAGGCTTTGTTGAAAATATCGTCTGTCAACGCGTCGCTGATATCCGAGATGAGGCCCGATTCCACACTGCTCAGATTCTGCGTACTGGGATAGTCTGCATACCGCGAAAACGTCTGGTCGAAGTTCTGGTTCTCGTCAAACTTGTTCACAAAACGGACCCTGACCGTAATCGTAAGACGGTTCATGGCGGCGGTCTCGTTACCCTGGATGGCTACTGGCGCCACCGAATAGTTAATAATCTCGCCCTCAATCTCATAGTCACCATGGTTATTCACGATGGTCAGAGGGGTCTGGCCTTGGATTTTATCCTTCAAGGCCGTCGTAAAATACTGGCTCAGCGTCGGATTCACAAGGGAGGCGTTATTGGGGAAGGTGGCAATGGCGACAGTCTTCGCCCGCGGGTCGATTGTGCCACCGGTCAGCGACACTGACAAGCGGCAGCCAACGGCCAGACAGGCGGCCAGCACACACCCCATAATCCAAATCCAAATTCTTCTCATCATAATCTACAAGCCTAAATCCTTTAATCCGTATTCTTCAATTTTACGATACAATGTGCGGTCGGAGATGCCAAGCTCCTCGGCGGCCTGTTTCCGGTTGCCATGATGGCGACGCAATGCCCTTATGATAGCCTTTTTCTCGATACCCGCCAAGGTAAGCTCCTCAGCATCCTCCTGATTGACAGAAATTTCAGGAGCGGACACTGGAAGGCCGGCATCGTCCACCTCCACAGAATCGTCGAACTCCGGTTCGGCCTCATCCGGCGAGTGTACAGGCCGGGTGATTTGGTAGGCATGGTCATTCGGCTCGATGGTCAGGTCCGGGAGGGACTGATCCGCATGGGTAGCCATCTCAGACGCGAAAGAGCCTCCCGCCAAGTGGTTGATCATAACCTTCAAGTTCTTGATTTCCTGCTGGATGCCATAGAATTTCATAATGGTTTCCCGTTGAAACTGCTCATTCTTCTCCACATCGCTCTGACGCAGCACAGGCAAGGTGGAGCCTGTGGGAGAGACAAGGTACTGGGCAATCGTCTCACCATTGACGGTGCGGGAACTTTCCATCAGGGAGATTTGCTCCGTCACATGCTTCAGCTGACGCACGTTGCCCGGCCATGTGTAGTTGGTCAGCTTCTCCACTGCATCAGGAGTAAGCTCCACCGGCGGGAAATGGTATTTGAAGGAGAAGTCGGCGGCGAACTTCATGAACAGCGGATAGATATCACCTTTGCGTTCGCGCAGGGCAGGCACATGGATGGGCACCGAATTGAGGCGGTAGAAGAGATCCTCGCGGAACTTGCCCTTGGCGATGCGGTCGGCGATATCGACGTTGGTGGCAGCCACCACGCGCACATTGGTGCGCAGCACCTCAGAGGCACCCACGCGGATAAACTCGCCGTTCTCGAGCACGCGCAGCAGGCGTATCTGCGTCCCGAGAGGCAGGTCCGCAACCTCATCCAGGAAGATGGTGCCGCCATCGGCCTCCTCGAAATAGCCCTTTCGCATCCTGTCGGCACCGGTGAAGGCGCCCTTCTCATGGCCGAACAGCTCAGAGTCAATGGTACCCTCGGGGATGGCCCCACAGTTCACGGCGATGTACTTGCCATGCTTGTGGGTGCTGTTGTCGTGGATGATGCGCGGGAAGTTCTCCTTCCCCACCCCACTCTCGCCGGTAATCAGCACCGAGAGGTCCGTGGCCGCCACCTGGACGGCTATGTTGATGGCATGATCCAACGCCGCATCAAATCCGATGATGCCGTAACGCTGCTTTATGGAATTCACGTCTATATTCATGTCGGAGGACAATACTACAATAAAAGCGTGCAAAAGTACAAAAAAAATACAATTTTCCCATCCGTAGAAGCCGACCTGTTCAGTCTCCCGGAATTTCCAAAAACAATCCTGTAAAGGAATGGTGCAAATTACCATAATTTTTCGTATCTTTGCACCCCAAAACATAACAAAACACAAGGCTATGCAACTATACGTGATTATTTTTATTGTATTGATGTTTTTCAGCTTGATTGTAAGCAGAACACTCAACAAGCGTATTGAAACCTACTCCAAAATCGGCCTCAGTAGCGGTCTCACGGGCCGCGAGGTGGCGGAGAAGATGCTGCACGACCACGGCATCTACGACGTGCAGGTCATCAGCACACCGGGCCGCCTCACCGACCACTACAACCCGGCGGACAAGACCGTCAACCTGAGCGAGAACGTGTACAGCGGGCACGACATCGCCGCTGCCGCCGTGGCCGCCCACGAGTGCGGGCACGCGGTGCAGCATGCCACCGCCTACCAATGGCTCAACATGCGCTCCAAGATGGTGCCCATGGTCCAGTTCGGCTCCAAATGGTCGCAATGGATCCTACTGGCCGGCATCGTGCTGATCAGCATCTCCACCGTCATCGGAACACCCGTCCTCTTTATCGGCATCGTGCTGTTCGCCCTCACCACCATCTTCTCCATCATCACCCTCCCTGTGGAATACAACGCCTCCGAACGGGCCATCGCCTGGCTGGACGAGACAGGCATCACCACCGGCGAGGAGACGACGAAGGCCAAAGACGCCCTCAAATGGGCCGCCCGCACCTACCTCATCGCCGCCCTCTCCTCCCTCGCCACCCTGCTATACTATATTGCCGTTTTTATGGGAAGAAGAGATTAGAGACAATTAATAATTAATAATTATTAATTAATAATTAACAGTTAATAATTAATAGTCTTACTTTCATACTTTTATACTTTTTCACCTTTCAACTTTACAAACCTTACGAACATTATAAACATTATAGACATAAATCACAAACACTCATTTGCTCATGACAAATATCCGACAATTCGCATTTATCGTTTTGCTGACCGTATGGGGCTGTATGACCGCCCACAGTCAGAAGAACGTGATGCCACTGCCTCTTGACAGCGGCACTACCCTCAAAGGAAACACACTCTGCTACATGCTACCCACCACTGCCCTCAAGGTGACCGTCGATATCACCAAGGTGCGCGAGCTTAAAGGCTATTACGCCGAATACGCCCAAAGCCTGCTGGGCCTCACAAACGTCATCTCCGAGAATAAAACCTTCTTCAAAGTCAATGATGTGCACATTGAGCCCGTGGAGGTGCCGGACTTCAACCACGCCTATCTGGTGCAACTCTCCAAACAGCAGGTCAAGGAGGCTGTATTCACCAAAACCGCCAAGAGCAAGGCCATGACATGCGCTCTGTCGAAGGAGGTGCAGCCCTACCTCACCTACTCCGAACCTATCCCCAACTTTTTCAAGAACTACTCCGACCTCTCCTATTCCGAAATGGAGGACTCTTTTGTAGAAACCAAAATCATTGACGGCATCGTGACGCAGGTACCGGCCAACCGGACCAAGATCGTCTCCAAGACCAACAGCCAGAAAGCCCAAGAGGCTGCCGACGCCATCAGCAAGAGCCGGAAAGACCAGTACAGTCTGGCCTCCGGCGAGCAAGAGACACCCTACTCTGCCGAGACCATTGAGGCCATGTTGCAGGAGCTCCGCCAATGGGAGGAGAACTACCTCTCCCTATTTACGGGCCTGGTGCTGGAAGACATCATCACCTACACGTTTTACGTCATCCCGGAGGAGGGAGCTGTCACCGTGCCGTTGTTCGCCTGCAGTCAGACGGAAGGCTTCTCCACGGAAAACATCGCCAACAATCCCAACGCATACGTCCTAAACCTGAAGCCCACCTTCCCTTCCGATGGGATTGAGCAGGCATTGACCGACAGCAAACCGGAGAAGAAAACGACAAAGAGCGGCTACCGCTTCCGCAAAGCCATGCCGGTGGGCGTTTCCCTGCATCAAGGACAGAAAACCCTCCACGACTTCGGCGTCTTCAATATGCGCCAGTTCGGACGCATACAAACGCTCCCGACAGGCCAAAACAAAGAGGCTATCCAACAATTCGGATTCATTTTCTAACAGATAACCACCATGCAAAAAATCCTTTCCATCATACTGTCCACCAGTATTTTACTATTGGCAGGCTGTCATAAGAAAAGCGAAGAGGAAAAACTCAAAGATGCCATGAAGCTGTGTGCCACCGAATATCTCAAAAACGACGGCATCACGGCATACGACTCCCTGCGGGTGGATTGCGTAGATACAGTCACCGAGATGGGCTATGCCAAGCTCAACTCCGAGCTGCTGGCACAGATGGCGGATGCTTATCAGGCCTTATACGAAGAAGCCGTGAACGACGATGACATCTCAAAAGTGGATGCCATCTCCTTATACCTCAACGAAATCAACCGCACCAAAAACGACTTCGACGACCTTATGGAATCCGGCGACCTCAAGGCTGACGGCATCCTCCTGTTCATGGTCACCGGGGCTTACTACCATGGCGGTCAGGCAGAAGATCTGATGTTCCTAGTGCAACCGGACAAAAAGACGCTGCACACGCTGGACCCGTTCGGCGACAACCTGCTGTACCGGGAGGACTCCTGATGTATCCCTGGGGTGACGAGCGGCGATTCAACAGTTACAACCGTTTTCTGAAGCAACGGTTCGGCGGACGCATCCAAAAGCTCACTCTGGATGCGGGATTCACTTGTCCCAACCGAGACGGCACCATAAGCCACGGCGGTTGCACCTATTGCTGCAACGATGCCTTCAACCCGGCCTATTGTTTTCCCGACAAAAGCGTCCGGCAACAGCTGGACGAAGGCATACGGTTCCACCAGCGGCCCGGCACCGAACCTGCGGGCTATTTTGCCTATTTCCAAGCATTTTCCAACACATACGCCCCGATTTCCCGCCTAAAAAGTCTATACGAGGAGGCCTTATCGCACCCTAACGTGTGCGGTCTCATCATCGCCACACGTCCCGACTGCCTTGATACGCCTCTTCTGGACTACCTGCAGGAGCTTCAAGAGCGCATTTATTTGACGTTGGAAATCGGCATGGAGAGCTGCCGCGATGCGACCTTGCAGCGGATCAACCGCGGACACGACGTGGCATGCGCGGTACGCGCAATCGAGATGGCTGCGGAACACCACATCCCCGTGGGCACGCACCTCATCTTCGGGCTGCCCGGCGAGCGGCCCGAACATTGGATGGCAGATTTGGCCCTCATCAACCATCTTCCGCTGCACAGCATCAAATTCCATCAGTTGCAGATTATCAAGGGCACAGCGATGGAAGAGGAATACCACCAACATCCCGACGACTTCTTCCCGCTACCGTTCGACACTTACGTGCCCTTCATCGCCGACTACGTAGAGCGGCTTTCGCCGGACATCGTCATCGAGCGCTTCGCCGCCGAGGTGCCCCCGCGCTTCCTGGCCGCGCCCGGCTGGGGCGGCATCCGCTACGACCGCGTGGTACACGCCATCGAGGCCGAACTGGAGAGTCGCGAGAGTTGGCAGGGACACAAGTGCAACCAACAATGACAATTATAATATTATGGATAATAACATGAAAGTATTGAAAAACATATTGCCATTCCTCCTGCTGCTTTTGCGGCTTCCCGCAACGGTTGCCGCCCAGTCGGACACTTCCGACATCTTCACCTACGAGCGGTTGTGGAAGAAATATGAGCGTTGCAACCATGAACAAATAGCGAACGCCAACGGAAGACTGAATGTGCTGCAGCGAAAAGCCCTGAAAGACAGCAACGAACTTCAATTATTCAAGGTGGTGTATCATCGAACCTTCCTCAACCATTATCACAACAATTCCTGGAATTATTCCCACGCGCTGCTGTACCTGGACTCCATGAAAAGCCATCTCCATTTTTCCAATCCCGTATATAACGGGTTGATTAATTATATGATGGCGGATCTTCTCAGCTGTTTCCGAATCTATACGTCACCGAAATATGCGGATTTGGGCTTGACCGATTTGCACACCCTTGACCAATGGTCACAAAAGGAGGTGGACAGTGCCGCCAGCCGTTATTATGAAGAGGCGTTTTCCCTGATGAGCCAAGACACCCTGTTGGAACATTCCAATTTTGATTTCATGTATCAAGACACGAGTTTCTATGCCATTCTGCCCAGGGGGAAAATGCACATGTACGATATCATGCTGATGAACTGTTTACACCAAGGCAACTGTCCTCCGGAAACCAAGGCAAAGCTCGTCAAGCAGGCGCTTGAACTGCACAACAAACCCGAAGATCTGGATATTACCATCGAATATGAGCTGCTGAATGCCTTTTATAAAATTGACGACTGCACCGAGCCGTTAGATTCCAACCGGCACTGGCGGCAGCTGATGGCTTTGGAGGCGAAATATGGCGAGCACCCTGCGCTGTCGTACATAAAAGGCAGGATCTGTTACAGTATAGCCACGGCGGTGCCGCGCCAAACCTCCGCCTTGTACCCGAAAGCCTTGGGCTTTTTTGAAGAAACCCTGAAAAAAACATCAAACAAATACTATAGACAAAATTCGCAGTATTACAGGGAACAGATTATGCGCCCGGATGCGGATGCATTCCAATGGCAGAAAGACTATTATCCATCCGCCCGGCTGCTTTTGCCAATTTATCACAAAAACATTGACACTCTGTATATTACAACCATCCAAACCAAAACATTTCGTCATGCTTTTTTTAACTACAAAAATGGCACGTATTACCTTAACACCTACAACCTGACCGGAAAAGGTTGCAAGCAAATCCGTAAAGAGCATTTCGACCTGAGCCACTCCACACCAAACATATATCATATCACCGACCTATTTCTGGACTCATTGCCTACAGGAAATCATGTGCTGTTGTTTCACACAGAGCCGGAGTGGGACACCGCCAATGTATTTCTGGCGAAAAGCATCAAGGTAACGAATGTGCATCTGGCTTACAGCAAGACCAATTATGACCAATATGTTTTCACGGCCACCGACCGCCGAACCGGTGAACCGTTGCCTCACATACTTGCCAAATACAACGATTCCAACATCAAATCAACGGATAAAAACGGCCAGTTCAACACCCATTATCCTTATAACATTACTATCCGCAATCACAAATCGGACCGATATTCAACTAGTTTTCATTATAATAGTAACTATCCTTGCTTGGAATATACACCCTTATCGCTTTTGTATCGTAGGTCGAGCAACATACGTGAACTTGTTTTTGACCGCGAGGTGTATCGTCCAGGGCAATCGATCCAATTCAAGTACATCCACATCGAGGAAGGGAGAACCGTCCCTGACCGCCACATCATGGCGATATTGGTTATCAAGAATCATGAAGACACACTGCGACTGGTGAGCAATAAATTCGGAAGTGTGGCGGGCTCGTTCAAGTTGCCGGCAAACCAAACCGGTAATTTTCACATAAAAATTTATGAAGAAGGAAGGTATGTAATTCTTCAGTGGTTTGAGGTGGCCGAATACAAGTTGCCAACTTTCACCGTCACGCTGGAAGATTGTTCCGATGAGATTTGTCAGGGCGACACGCTGCACATACGCGGTCAGGTGTCTTCCTTGGCCGGAGCACCCCTGCCCGAGGCCACGGTAAACCTCACGCTTTCGTATAACGAACAATACCGCACAGCCACTGTATTCTGCGACGGGAATGGTTCGTTTGACTATCCGTTTGTCACCTTAAAACGGAAAGATGCGGATATACCTAACCGAAACCGCTGGTCAAACAACCAGAATCCGAATGATTATGTGCTGAATGTGGAAGCCTTGGCCACCGACGTGAATGGCGAGACGCAACGCGCTGAGAAAAAATATACGATCCCCGAACGTGCACTGAACATTGAACTAGAAGGATGCCAGTCCCTTGACCAGTGTGTCCATTCCGCCTTGCAATGGCAGATACAAGTGAAAAACGTCCAGCAGGAAGCGATTCCCACTCCCGTCCACATCACGGTGACACGTCTTCAGCAGCCCGACGAGTATCGAGAATGTGCCTTTTCCACCTATTACATACCACCCACCGATCCCTTGTACTCACCAGAGGACTATACCCGATATTTTCCGGAATACAGTTTCAATCCCAAGGTGAACGACCGGGCTTCTTGGCCTGTTTTGGACACGGTTTATCAGGACTGCCGATATTTTAACGAAGAATCCTTTTTGCATATCCCTATTGCCGATTGGCCCAAAGGATCATATCAGGTGAACGTGACAGCTTTTGACCGTCATCACAGGGCGGAAACGGTGGTGAAGCATTTCGACATCTTCCGCACCGACCATCGGGTTAGTGGCCGTTTTGAACCCGTTTGGGTGGAGCTGCCGGACACCGTGGCTCTGGGCGACTCCCTGCCCGTGACCATCGGCACAAGCATTCCTGATGCCGTAGTATTATGCAATGTTTATCAAGGACTAAAAAAAACATCCACCATACAGGTACGTCTTGACAATGAGTATAAGACCATCAAGGTTCCCAGCCGAAAGAACGGTCATTACCAAATGAACGTATCCGTCCAAGTCGTGAAAAACGGTTTTTTCTATTTTGATGAAAGTCAAACGGTTCTGACGCACCCGCCCATCCCTGAAATAGAGCCCCAAGTACTGGACATCCAGCTGACACACTGGAACAGCAAACTGGAGCCGGGTGCCCAGGAACATTGGGAAGTGCAAATAACGGATTCCAACCGTACGGGTGCCACAAGTGCGGAATTGCTGACATGGATGGTGGACGGCAGTATATATGAGATCAGTTCGGCACCGAATTTCCAGGGATTGCCTGTGATGTTCCCGAAGTTTTCGCTTACCAAAAAGCAAAGACCAATCAGCGGAAGACTCTCTGCTGTGAGCCTTGACCCAAAAGAGTCCTGCAAAGATCGTCCTTACAGAAGCACGCATCCGATGGTGAAGATTCCGGATTCTTTTATCCAAAGTTTTTCCTCAACTCCTTTTAAACCAGATCACACCTCCAGCGCTGTCCGCACCACTCCGGGCCGTTCTGTAACTACCGCTTTGGCCAATCTGGACGGTCCGTCGTCTTTAGATGCACCTATAACCTCTGTACGTGGCAATCGCAGCGACGGAACACAAACGATTATCGATGGCATTCGGATTCGGGAGAGTTCCCCCACCATGTCCTACCATAGTCCGGTTTTTGGTTCAGACAAGGCTAAAAACGAAGAAATCGCATCTGAAACTGCTCGCAATTCCTCCATCGAGCGCGCGAAATTCACCTTCGACAAGAACATCCGTTTCCGCAAAGATTTCAAGGAAACCGCCTTCTTTTACCCACAATTGGAAACCGACTCATTGGGGAAAGTCCGTTTTGATTTCACGCTGCCGGAACAATACACCCGCTGGCATTTTTATGCGCTTGCCCATGCGGAAGACGGACGCAACGGATGGCTCACCCGACAGATACAGTCCAACCGAATCCTGATGATCCAAAGCAATGCCCCGCGTTTCCTTCGCGAGGCCGACACCATGCTTTTCCAGATTAAAATCACCAGTCTCTGCGACACGGACCTGACGGGGAAGACGACTGTACGATTCTTCAACATGGCGGATGACAGCCCGCTGGACATCCTGGTGCGGCGGCAAGACAGCCTGCAGGAATTCCAATGCCAAGCTCATGGCACACAGTCTATTGGGTGGCGACTCGTCGTCCCGAAAGGAGTGGAGGCCGTGGGGTATCGTGTGCTGGCCCAAGCCGCGCATTATGGCGATGGGGAGGAAAATGCACTTCCTGTGTTGCCCAATCGCGCGCTGATGACAGAAACCATGCACTTTTTCGTGCCCGCCCAGCAGAAACAGGCCTTCACTTTCCAACGGTTCAAGCAGGCAGACTCTCCCACTTTGGAGCATTATTCCTACAGCGTGGAGGCTTGCACCAACCCGCTATGGAATGTTATGCTCAGCCTGCCCTACCTGATCCGTTACCGCTATGAGTGCAACGAACAGATATTCTCGCGTGTTTACGCCAACGCCATCGCAGCGCATATCATCCGCCAAAATCCGTCCATCGGGAAACTGTGCAAGCTGTGGCGAGAAGACACGTCAAGCCATGTCTTCCTTTCCAAACTCGACAACAACCAGCAATTCAAGGACATACTATTGGAAGAGAGCCCATGGTGGTTGGATGCGCAGGACGAACGCAATCGGAGAAAGAACATCGCATCCTTGTATGGAGAGGAAAGATTGGAACGACAGCTTGCCGTCCAGTTAAGAAAATTGCTGAACCGGCAATTGACACAAGGAGGCTGGGACTGGTACGGGAATCTGAACTTCTCATCGTTTGTAACCAACCATATCGTGGCCGGTTGCGGCAAATTAGAACGTTTGGGCATAACGATACCGGAAATGCACTATGCCATGAAGCGTGCGATTGCAGCGATGGACAAAGCGCAGTTGAAATCATACGAACGTTATTGCGAGGAAAAAGCAAAACTTAAGACTGCATTTTTCCCAATCACAGAAACGGATCTGCAATATCTTTATGCCCGGTCATTCTTCGGATGCGACACGCAATGGTTGGCGCAGCCATACGTGCAAAACCTTATCAAAATGTCGCTTAAAGACATCAACAGCGCCCATTACACCCGGCGTGCAGAAATGGCGTTATTTCTGTTCCGTGTCGGTCGCAAGGCTGAAGCAGAAGATATAATGGAAACACTTCGTCAGCAGGCCACACGGAGCGAAGACCTGGGCATGTACTGGGAACCGAAGAAATCCGCGTTCGCCCACTACTACCCTTGGTATGAGGCGCCCATCGAACGGCACGCCCTGCTAATGGAGGCTTTCCACGAAATATCCCCGAATCCCGAAGAACTGGCAGCCATGAAACAATGGCTGCTGATGCAGAAAAACCAAACACACTGGTCCAACACCCTGGCCACAACCAACGCCGTATATGCCATCCTGCTTGGAGAAACAACTGGCGTGTTAAGTCCTTCCGGGACACAGATTTCGGTTGGTGAAAACGTGTTCGGAGCACAAAACAGCAAAGATTCGGACACGGAGAATGTTTATCTCCAGCATACTTGGAAAAGAGACGAAATCATCCCTGACTTGGCGGAAATCAAGGTGAAGACCGACAGCCTGCGCCCCGCCTACGGAGCCTGCTACTGGCAGTATTTTGAAGATATGGACAAGATAACCGCCGCCTCCACCGGCCTGAGGATTGACCGGAAAGTGTGTCATATCCAGGAAGACGAGAAGGGCCGGCATATAGAAGAGGTAACAACGGAAAAACCCATCCACATTGGGGAGAAAATAATGGTACGTATGGTCATTTCCACCGACAGGGACCTGGAATATGTGCATGTGAAAGACCTTCGCGCGGCAGCGTTTGAGCCTGTCAATGTGCATGAACGAAACGAGCGAGTGAACAACGTCTCCTACGTGGTCAGTCCTCGTGACGCGGCCACCAATTTCTTCTTCAAGCGTCTGCCAGCAGGAACCTATGTGCTGGAATATGAGCTATTGGCAACACAGAAAGGCGTTTTCTCCAACGGTGCAGCCACAGTTGAGTGCATGTATGCGCCAGAATACAGAGCCCAGAGCAGTGGCATTTGTGTGCGGGTGACTGAATAGGCCCACTATTTTTTTCGGCATCATATAAAGAATGCAAACAAATGCCCCTACCCTACTTGTTGGGAAAATTTTTGTATCTTTGTGGCTGGTGAAAAAAAGAAGTCCGAAGCATCGGAAAGCACCATCGAATGTATTGTTTCATATAAAAATAACATCCCATGAATGAAGAAATGCTCAATCTGAAACCCGCAAAGGTATTCTATTATTTCAACGAAATCACCAAGATCCCGCGTCCATCCAAGAAGGAGACGCTGATTTCGGAGTGGCTGGAAAAGACCGGCAAGGCGCTGGGCCTTCCCACCAAACGTGACAAGGTAGGCAACGTGCTGATTTCCAAGCCCGCCACCCCTGGCAAGGAGAACGTCACGCCCGTCATCTTCCAGGCGCACATGGACATGGTGTGCGAGAAGAACAACGACACCGACTTCGACTTTGAAAAAGACGGTATCCAAACCTACATCGACGGCGAATGGCTGAAGGCTAAGGGCACAACCTTAGGTGCGGACGACGGCATCGGCATGGCGCTGGCGCTGGCCCTTCTGGACGACCCCGACCTGCAACACGGCCCCATCGAATGTCTGTTCACCATTGACGAAGAGACCGGATTGAGCGGTGCCAAGGCTCTGGAAGCCGGTTTCATGAGTGGCAAGATGCTCATCAACCTCGACTCCGAAGACGAAGGCCAGTTCTTTATCGGCTGCGCCGGCGGCAAGGACACGGTGGCCACGCTGAAATGCGACTACGAGGCCATCGCCGACCTGGAGGAGAAAGAGCAGACGTTCTACAAGGTGACAGTGAAGGGCCTGCAAGGCGGCCATTCCGGCGACGACATCAACAAGGGCCGTGGCAATGCCGTCAAGCTGCTCACCCGGCTGCTCTGGAACGGCTATTGCGACTACGACCTGCGCATAATCGACATCCAGGCAGGCAACCTCCGCAACGCCATCGCCCGCGAGGGATACGCACACGTGGCCATCCCCGCCGTGAACGCGGAATCCTTCGAGGCTTACATCCGCGAGATGGACGCCACCTACAAAAGCGAGTTCCACACCACTGATGCCGGCGTGACCGTCACCCTTGAGCCCGCCGAAGCCGCAGAAGAGGTGCTGGAAGAGACCTTCCAGATTGACCTTCTCAACGCCCTGCTGGTATGCCCGCACGGCGTGCAGGCCATGTCGCAGGATATCCCGGGCTTTGTGGAGACCTCCACCAACCTGGCCTCTGTGAAGAAAAGCGGAGATGAAATCATCATCACCACCAGCCAGAGAAGCTCGGTGGAATCGCGCAAGCAAGCCATCGTGGACAAGGTGTCCACTACCTTCTGGATGATCGGCGCCGACGTGGTGTCCGGCGACGGCTACCCCGGCTGGAACCCCAACCCCGACTCCGAAGTGCTGCGCGTGCTGGTGGATGCCTACCAGAACCTGTTCCACAAAGAGCCGCAGGTGCTGGCCATCCACGCCGGCCTTGAATGTGGCCTCTTCTCCGAGAAATACCCCGGCCTGGACATGGTCTCCATCGGACCCACCCTGCGCGGCGTACACTCTCCGGACGAGAAACTGGAAATCAAGACGGTACAGATGTGTTGGGACCTTCTCGTCGAATTTTTCAGACTGCTGAAATAAACCCAAACGCATTTACACATACTATTCATATTCCTTATCGGTGCCTGTCAGTAAATGTCAGGCACCGTTTTATAATATCATTCACTACCTACCCGAAAATATCGTATTTTTGCCGTCGGAAAAAATCAAGATCCCATGATATTAGAACAGACTCTGGCAGAAGCCCTGCAACGCACCTTACAAGACCTTTACCAGCTGGAGATTCCAGCGGCACGCAACCTGATCCAACCCACCCGCAAGGAGTTCGACGGCGATTTCACCATCGTGGTCTTCCCGTATGTGAAAGCCGCCCGCAAAGCCCCTGACATGGTGGCACGCGAAATCGGGGACAAGCTCTGCGAAGAAGTGGGGTTCATCACTGGCTACAACGTGGTGAAAGGCTACCTCAACCTCTCCATTTCCAACGATTTCTGGTCCGGATACTTGGGTGAGCACTTCCAAGAGGATGCTTACGGGCTTTCCCCCGTGCGGGAAGAGAGCCCCATTTTGATTGAATACTCATCACCCAACACCAACAAGCCCCTTCATCTGGGCCATGTACGCAACAACCTGCTGGGCCATTCCGTCTCCCAAATCCTCATGGCTTGCGGTTATCCCGTCGTACAGGTGAACCTGGTGAACGACCGCGGTATCCACATCTGCAAGTCCATGGTGGCCTGGCTGCGCTACGGCAACGGGGAGACACCGGAATCGTCCGGCATGAAGGGCGACCATCTTGTAGGGAAATACTATGTGGTCTTCGACCAGCATTACAAAGCAGAACAGAAACAGCTGCTGGAGCAAGGCCTTAGCGAGGCGGAAGCTGCCGAACAGGCCCCCATCTTACAGGAAGCCAGAGAGATGCTCCGGAAATGGGAAGCCAACGACCCGGACGTGCGCAAGCTGTGGCAGCAGATGAACCAATGGGTGTATGCCGGCTTTGACATCACCTACAACCGCCTTGGCATCCATTTCGACAAGACATACTACGAATCCGAGACCTACCTGTTGGGCAAAGCCCTCGTGCAGGAAGGTCTGGACAAAGGTGCCTTCTACCGGCATGACGACGGCTCCGTCCGCGTCAACCTGACGGATGAGGGGCTGGACGAGAAAGTGCTGCTTCGAAAAGACGGCACTTCCGTTTATATGACGCAGGACCTGGGTACCGCCCAACTCCGCAATGAAGAGTTCCACCCGCAAAAGATGATCTATGTGGTGGGCAACGAGCAGAACTACCATTTCGACGTGCTGAAACTGGTCTTGGGCAAAAAATTGGGCAAAGCGTTCGGCGACAGTATCCATCATCTCTCCTACGGTATGGTGGAGCTGCCCAGCGGGAAAATGAAATCCCGCGAGGGCACTGTGGTGGATGCTGACGACCTGATGGACTCCATGCACGAGGAGGCCCGTCAGAGCACTGAAGCCCTCGGCAAGTTCGACTTCTCGCCCGAAGAGGCCGACAGACTCTATGAGATGATCGGATTGGGTGCGCTGAAATATTTTATCCTGAAGGTGGACCCGACCAAAAACATGCTTTTCAATCCCGCCGAATCCATTGACTTCAACGGCAACACGGCACCCTTCATCCAGTACACGCATGCCCGTATCCGCTCGCTGCTGCGCAAGGCCGCCGAGCAGGGCGTGGACGTGAACGCTCCCCTTCCCAACCAGACCATCATGACAGATTTGGAGCGGAACCTTATCAAGACGCTTTACCAATACCCGCAGACCGTGCTGGCCGCCGGCGAAAGTTTCAGTCCCGCCCTGATAGCCAATTACACATACGCATTGGCGAAGGAGTTCAACCATTTCTATCAGGACACTCCTGTCATGCGGGAGCAGGACGCTTCCTTACGGCTGTTGCGCCTGAAATTGTCCTGTTTCGTCGCCATCACCATCCGCAACGGAATGGAGCTACTTGGCATCCGCGTGCCAGAACGGATGTAACAAGTTGTTTTTGAAACAAATTTTATGCTATCTTTGCGGCTCAAAAGTTTTTCATCACAACTTAAAGCCGTATGAAACCCAAATACATATTAGCGTTCCTGCTGATTCTCGTCCAGTTCGTCGCATCCGTCGGACAGGCGCAGACCGTCCAGGACTATTCCACACCCCTTAAATCGGAAGGCCCAATGCCCGCTGATTTCAAAAAGGCGCTCCAAAACGACAAGGCGCCCTCCGACTATTCCGTTTACCTCAAGAAACTCATTATGGATGGTCGCCTGCTGTATGGCACACCTCTGAACGATTATTTGGACGCGATAGCCGACAACCTGCTGAAAGACAATCCGGTTCTGCGCTCCAAAATCCACATTTACATCCTCAAGACCCCCATTGTCAACGCCAGTTCCACCACCAACGGGCTCATCCTCGTGAATATGGGTTTGATCGCCCAAATCTCCAACGAAAGCGAGCTGGCCTTTATCATCGCCCATGAGATTGCACACGTGGCGGAGAACCACATCACGGAAATCAACGAGTACAAGGACAAGCTCAAAGAACGGGACATGATCAGCTACTACGTCAAGTCGCAGAACCGTTCCCGCGAGCAGGAGCTGGCCGCCGACCGCATCGCTTTGGAGCGTTATTTCCAGTCATCCAAATACAGCTACGATGTCATCAACGGGATTTTCGATGTGCTGCAGTATGCGGATTTGCCCTTTGACGAAGTTCCCTTCACCAAGAAATATACAGAAACGGATTTTTATCATTTCCCTGAAAATTATTATCTTACAAACATCGCACCTATCCAGAACCGTGCCGATATGATTGACACGCTGTTCACCCATCCCAACATCGAGAAACGTCGGACGGCAGCGCAGAGTATCATTGCAGGACTGGCAAAATCAGGACGTTCTGTCTATCTGCAGCCGGAAGAGAAATTCCAAACGATACGCAATTTGGCCCGGTTGGAGTGCATCAACATCCTGCTCACCGACCATCAATACGACCAGGCCATCTACAACATCCACGTTCTGCAGCAAAGCTTTCCTGATAACGCTTTCCTCCAAAAGGCCATGGCAGAGGCATGGTACGGTTATTCCAAGCACCGGAACAACGGACAAGTCTCCGACGTCATACTTTCTTACAAGAAAGTGGAAGGCGAAATGCAGCAGACAAGCTACATACTGTCGAAACTTAACCGCGTGGAGGCCTCGTTGCTGGCACTACGGTACGTATGGGCCGCACGGCAGCGTTTTCCCGAGAACACACAGATTACGGAAATGACCAACGACCTCCTGCGGGATGTAGTCATTAAAAACAAGATGAAATACACCGATTTCTCCGACTACCCCATGGGCACCAACCCGGACTCCATCGTCGTGGAAGAGGCTCCGGCGCCGGACAGCACCATCGGCAAATACGCACGCATACGCCGCCAGAACCAGCCCAACAAAGTGATACCCACCGCCAAGTTCAAGACAGCCAACTACATGCTGGTGGATATCCATCAGGATTCCGACTTTGTGAGTGCGATGAATAACGTAATACGCATAGCCGAAGATGAAAAGGTGCTGGACATTGTGACCAAGAAGACACCTGCAGATATCAAAACATTACTGATTGCCAGTCCGGAATATTCGTTTTACAACAAAAACGCCTCATCCAAGCAGGTGGAACGGGGCAAGAAACAGCTTCTGCGCGCCACCCAAACCAGTGCCAGACGCCTCAAACTCCAGACGTTGCATTATGCGCCAAAACAGGTGTGCGCCTTCTCTACGGATGAATACAACGGTTACGCGCAACTGCAGCAATGGATCCGCGACTACACGAAGGGCGGAGGCATTGAAATGGTGCACCACACCGCCCAAAACATGGCCGCCGCTTACGAGCTGACCGGCACCAGCAAAATATGCTTTGTGGGTAACAACACCACATCGGGACGTTTCTTCGGACTTGAAAAGAGCAAGAGTCTCTTCCTGACCCTGCTCTGTCCCTACGTCCTACCCGTCACCCTGACCACCTTCGTCTTGCCGCGCAACACCACTGAAATGTACTTTGTCATCACCGATTTCGGAAATGGGAAGAACGATGTGGCCGCCCGTGACAGTCAGACCAGCAGCATCAACAGGGCATACACTAACGCATTTATTTACGACCAATTATATTATTTTGTTAAAGGGAAATAGCCATGAAAAAAATATATATCTTCATCATCGCCATCCTGCTGTCAGGATACTGTCTGGCACAAAACACCGGTTACATGGGCATGCACGTCATCTTCAATGCGGAGGGCAGCCTCTCGCCCTCCTGGAAGAATCCCAATCCGCTGTCACGAACCTTGAATGAGCACCTTACCAGTGAGCATTTACGCCGCTTTTTTGGCCTCAATTACATCCTCTCCCCTAATATAGAATGTATTGTTTGGGAAAAAGGTAGCGTAGGTGCCGGCTACAACTATTACAACTCGCCCTATAAAGGCACCCTGTACCAGGAAATCCCAAACCCATACTCTTATTATTATGAGGACTACTCCTTTACTGGACAGGTCGTGGCACATGGGTTCAACGTGTTTTACAAGCAGTATTTGGGTGACACAAAGGCCCCGCTGGGCTTTTATGCAAAATTCATTTTTGACGGTTTTTTCTACCATTATCTAAACAATGAGGAGCCGCCGCAACTGATGGCATCCTATTATCCCGACCTCAAAGAGGGCAACAGCATGCTATTCGGCGCAAAAGCAGAATTCGGATACGACTACCTCTTTTTCAATCGGTTACGACTTTCGTTCGGAATTTCCTTCGGCAGCACCTTTGGCGGATACAAAGCGATAAAAGGCTTCTTTGACGATTTTTCCCATCTAGATGCGAGTACCACCTCCGTCAACAATTTTGTACACAACCGGATATTGAACGCCTACTGGTTCGGCCTCAAGGTCGGAGTCGGATTCCTGGCGTTTTAATCCGTCCAAACGGAACGCGCACACCTCCGAAGTCCGACGTCCCGCAGGAACGAAAGCCCAGTAAAAGCAATTAATGGTTTAGTAATACAACCCGAGTCGTTCAACTGCATCCCAATCGATGCTTGGGTACTCCTTGTAACCGTTGGCAGAATGCGAGTTACGGAGCACTGCATCGTCGTAGTCGATATCCCAGGCCGTCCCATCATCCGAAAAGGCATGGACAAAATCATCAATGCCGTTGCAAAGGTAGAGCCACTCGCCCTGATTCTTTTTGAAGAGCTCCGGACGACACCAAGCGTGGATGGTTTCGGGTGGCAAAAAGCTCACGAGGTCGTCTGCAAGACCATACAGATGTTGGCGGGAAACGCCGCAAGGGAACGTGATGGCATAGCGGTTCTCGCCGACTTTCCACAAAAGGGGCAGGTTCTCGCAAAGGCTTTCGCATTGCAGTTCCACATAGTCGAAAAGGATGATTTCCAACTCTTCAATATCTGTCACCTGTGAAAAACAATGGTGTAAATATGCAAAAAAAAATGTTACTTTTGCGGCTGGCAAGCGTATAATTGTATAATCTTAAATATAGGTTATGTCTAAAAAGAGAAATAATGTCAAACTATTCCTCGACAGGGCGATGTCGCGCAGCTTCAGTCGGCAGATCCTCATCCTGCTGGTCTTGTTTGTCGTCCTGTTGCTGATATCCTACCTGCTACTCTCCTTCTCCGGTTCTGACTGGAGAGCCTATTGTGCATACAAAGGCATCCCGGTGTGGTCGTTGCCGTTGTTTCTGTTGATAGATACCAGCGCGTATAGCTATGTCTATTTTGGCGAGGGGACCCATGGATGGCTGCTGGTGGCCAGCGGGATCTCCTACCTCTTCGGTCTTATCATCTTCAACGGCATCATGATCGGTCTTATCACCAACGCCATCGACAACCGCGTGGATGCGCACCGCAACGGCTTGCTGCACTATGTCAAGAGCGGCCACTACATCATCATGGGCTATGATGACATGGTTCCGTCTATCATCACCGAGATATTTGCCAAGACGCCTAAAGCAGATGTGGTGCTGCTGTCGGCTCTGGATGCCAAACAGGTGCATGAGAAACTCCTCCGCTCCGTGGCCCGCGACAAGATGGACCAGATATTCATCGCCTACGGTCACCGGATGGTGAAAGATGCCTACCAGGATATCCATCTGGAATCATCAGAGGCTATCTATATCGTCGGCAACCGAACCAGACCGGAACATGACGCCATCAACGTGGAGTGCGTGGATAACATCTACATGTATCTGACAGAAAACCACTTCAACCAAATTCCGAAGCGGGTTGTCTGCGTCTTCGAAGACTTTGACACCTACTCGGCTTTCAAGACTACCGAGATATTCTCGCAGATCGGCGAATTGGGGATTGAATTTGTGCCGTATAACTTTTACGATGACTGGGCCACCCAAGTCTTTGTGCGCCGTTCCTATAAGGAGAAGAACAATGTGGCTGTAGAGATCCCGTATCCCTCTGTCTATGGCAAGGGCATATGCTATGAGGACACGAAACGGGTGCATTTGGTCTTTGTGGGAATCACAAACTTCTCCATTTCTTTGGCTATGGAAGCGGCCCATCTGCTCCATTTCCCTAATGTCATCCGCGATAAAGCCCTGCGGACACGCATCACATTCATCGAGAAGAATGCCGACGAGGAGATGCGCTTGTTCGTCACCCGCAACCGGCATTATTTTGAAGTCCAGCCCTTCTTCTATTGCGATATGTCGAAAGATGATGCGGCGTATCTCCCTGTGAAAATCGATCAGCGTGTCTCCCGGGAGCTGCCGGACACGAACTTCCTGGACACCGAGTTTGAATTTGTCAAAGGGGATGTCTATGCTGATGGAATCCAGCATCTGATCAAGAGTTGGGCGCAGGATAAGGATCACGAATACCTCTCCATCTTCGTCACAAGATCCGACCAGCGCCATAATTTCATGACGGGGATGAATATGCCCGACGAGGTGTACGACAATGCGGTGCCGGTCTTCATCCGTCAGGATCGTGCCGACGACTTCGTCACCAACCTGCAGGCGGCTGACGACAAGGTGTATGCTTATGGCAAGGTGGAGGACGGAACGCTGGTGCAGGAGAGGCGCCAACATCGCTATGCCAACATCTATCCTTTCGGCATGAACGACATGGCCTATTGGTCTGATGAGACCCCGCTGAAGCAAGCCAAACTGTTGAACTATCTCTATGAGACCGCCGACTACAGCACCTCCCATTTTACCAGTCTTGCAGATCTGGACGCCGTGCCCGCCACCGCGCTGTGGGCCGAGGCCGACCGCTATTGGCGCGCTCTGACCGTGGCCAAGAAGTGGTCGAATCTCTATTGCGCATACAGCATCTCCTGCAAACTGGCCACGCTGAGGACCATGCGGGGACTGGAGCCCGATGACCAGTCTCAAGACCTTCAAGACCTCAGCGCCGAGGAGGTCGAGATGCTTGCCCGTGTGGAGCACAACCGTTGGAATACCGAGAAGCTGCTGATGGGGTTTCGCAAGCCCAAGAAGGCGGAAGACAAGTACGAGAACCCATCTTACGACCGAGAACTGCAAAACAACAAGGAGTTGTATGTCCATTATGATATTCGTCCGTTTGAACAACTGCCACAAAACGTGCAACAGCTGGACTATGAGATCTCGCAATATATCCCGTGGCTCTTACGCATGACGACACTCTAAAACCCTAACCACGATGAATCAAAACCCAGATATTCCGATTACTGTTGACACCTCCCATGTGGAGCTTCCCGAAGGGTTGCAGGCTGTCGCCGAGCAGATGGCCGAGCATGTCCACGAGGTGTGGGCGGCCGCGCGTGTCGCCCAAGGCTGGACCTATGGTCCGGAGCGCAATGATGCCGACAAGAAGCATCCGTGCCTCGTCCCTTACGACCAGCTGTCAGAGGAGGAGAAAGCCTATGACCGAGAGACCAGTACCGAGACGTTGAAGTTCTTGATGGTCAGCGGCTTTGAGATAGTCCCTAAACACAAATAATCACTTGGAGCCCTTTTTTATGGAGCAGCAGTATAAATATTTCGCCTTTATCAGCTACAACTCCCATGATCTGAAGTGGGGGAAGCACCTGCAGAAGAAGCTGGAGCACTACCGTATGCCGGCCACCTTGTGTAGCGAGCGCGGCTGGAAGCGGACGCCCATCCAGCCGGTCTTCTTCGCGCCTACGGACATCCAGCCGGGTGGTCTCTCGCAGGAGTTGCAGGAACGGCTGAAGGCTTCCCGCCATCTAGTGGTGATCTGCTCGCCCCATTCGGCCAAGTCGGAGTGGGTGGGCCGCGAGATAGCCTTCTTCCACCAGCTGGGCAGGACCCGGGATATCCACTTCTTCATCGTGGAGGGAGAACCTCACAGCGGCGACCCCGACACAGAATGCTTCAACCCCATGGTGGAGACGCTGGGACTGCCGGAGATCCTCGCCGCCAATATACATGAGGATGTACACCGTATCTCCTATCTGAACCGTGAGCGGGCCTACGTGCAGCTTGTCTCCAAGTTGTTGGATGTGGAGTTCGACGCGATATGGAAACGCCACCGCCGACAGCTCATCCGTAAGGCCATCGCCTGGGTGCTTGGAATACTCGTCGTGCTTGCAGCACTGGTCGGCGTATGGCGCCAAGGCCTGCCCGTGGACGTGGCCCTGCGGGTGAACGAGGTCTCGGAATACAATGCCAACTTGCCGGAGATGCAGGATGCCGTGGTGACGCTGGCCCTCCCCAACAAGACCGAGACGGACACCCTCCGGACAATGGACGGGAGAGTGGTCTTCCGTAACATCCCCCACAAGTATCTGAACAAGCCGGTCCATGTGACCGTTTCCTGCCGCGACTTTCTGACCACCGACACGACGGTAGTGCTGACCGAGACAGTGACGGTGGATGTGGCCCGCGACCCGGCAGTCTATGGCGACATCCGTTTCCGCCTTTACGACCCACAGACGGAACAATACCTGTCGGGCGTGGAGGTCTTGATAGACGGCCAGACTGTCTGGTCGGACGAGACAGGGCTTGTCACGCTGACCATCCCGCTGGCGGAACAAAAGAAGACCTATCCCATCATGGCATCTATCCCGCTGCATGAAGACAGTCTCTATCTGCCCTGCGGCGACAACTATTGTATTTTCAAACAATAATTTATCTTCATATCATTGGTTTCGATTATGATGAAACGATTTATACTCACCGTCATAGTAAGCATAGCCGTTGTCACGATGGTCTCCGCGCAGACCGCCCAGAAGGGCTATGTGAAGACCAAAGGACGGCTGGACAGCAAAGGGCAGCTGATCCCGGGCCAGCGCATCGCCGGTGCGGCCATCCAGTTGACGGGCGGCCATTCCACCGTAGGCGATGCCAATGGCAATTTCACCCTGACGGTGCCCGACAAGAAATTCTTCCTGAGCGACGTGCGGAAGCAGGGCTATGTGCTCTCCGACCCCGACGTGCTGAAGAAACAGTATGCCTGCTCCTCCAACCCGATGGTGATCACGATGGAGACGCCCGACAAACAGGCCGACGACCAGCTGGCCGCCGAGCGGAAACTACGTCGTCAGCTGCAGGCGAAGCTGCAACAGCGGGAACTGGAGATAGACTCCCTCAAAGAGCATAACAAGTTGACGGAGGAGGAGTATCGCCAGGCCCTGCAGCAACTCTATGCCGAGCAGGAGAACAACGAGAAGCTCATCTCCGACATGGCCAGACGCTATGCCGAACTCGACTATGACCTGCTGGACGAGTTCTATCGTCAGGTGTCGTTCTGCATCGAGAATGGCGACCTGCTGAAGGCCGACTCGCTCCTGGCTTCCCGTGGTGATGTGCGTCAGGCGGTGCTCGAACAGCAGCAGAAAGGACAAGCCCTGCAGGAGCGCAAAAAACAGCTTCGTCGTGCCGAGGCCGTGTTCGCCGCCGACAATGAGGAGATCGCCCGCCGCTGCTATGGCTATTTTGAGCGGTTCTCCGCCCAGTTCCAGAACGACTCCGCCGCCTACTACCTCGAATTGAGGGCGGAGCTCGACACGACGAAGGTGGAGTGGCAGCTGGCAGCCGGCAACTTCGTCGATGACTATCTGGCTGACTACCATAAGGCTACCCACTATTACGAGCGCGCCCTGCGTCAGGCAACAACCCAAAACGGCCCCCGCCATCCTTCCGTGGCCACCTGCTATAACGACATCGGAAGCATCTATATGGGCCAAGGCGAATATCCCCGGGCCTTGGAGCACTACCAGGAATCCATGGATATCCTGAAGGAGAACTATGGAGAGAACCATCCCGACATAGCCACCTTCTACAACAATATCGGCTATGTGTATAAAAAACAAGGGGAATATGCACAAGCTATGGAGTGCTATCAGAAATCCTTGGAGATCAGAAAGAACTTCTATGGCGAGCAACACCCCGACGTGGCGACCAGCTACAACAATATCGGTGGGGTGTACTATAGTCAGGGCGAATATGCCCAGGCGATGGAGCACTTCCGGAAAGCGCTGACAATCAACAAGTCGATCTATGGGGAGAGCCACCCTGACGTGGCCACTGGCTATAACAACATCGGACTTACCTTCTATGCCCAGGGAGATCATGTCCAGGCGATGGATTGTTATCAGAGATCATTGGATATCCGGAGGTCCGTCTATGGGGAGAACCACCCCGACGTGGCGACCATCTACAACAATATGGGCGTCGTGCACTATTCCCTGAAAGAATACGACCTGGCAAAGGAATATTATTTGAAATCTCTCACGATCAGCAAATCGGTCTATGGCGAGAAACATCCCGATGTGGCAGTAGGTTACAACAATATCGGGTTGGTGTGCTGTATCCAGAAAGATTATGCCCAAGCTCAGGAGTCTTTCCATAAAGCATTGTCTATCATCCGGTCGGTCTATGGCGACAATCACCCGCAGGTGGCGACCAACTACAATAACATGGGAGGATTGTACAAGGTTCAAGGGGATTATGCCCAAGCTTTGGAATACTATCGGAAGGCACTGGCAATCTACCAGTCCGTCTATGGCGAGAATCATCCCGATGTGGCTGTCAGCTATAACAATATCGGGAATATCTGCTATCGACAAGGCCAGTATGCCCAGGCTCTGGAGTGTTTCCAGAAAGCGTTCGCTATTCTGAAGGCAGCCTTAGGAGAAGATCATCCCGACACACAATTCCTGAAAGAGTGTGTGGAGATCACCCAAGGCAAAATGCAGGATAATTAAAAAAGAGACCTATTGGTATTCCGATGCCGTCACCAAGACAAAATCGAGAACAATTCATGAAATTGATTGAAACAATGGGAATATGTGTTGAATAGGGAATTTATGGATAATAATCTTCACTTTTCAACAAATCATTCTACCTGTTTGAAGATTTTTTGTTCATCGTATTCAACCTCATTTTCCTTCAACATCTGTTTGTATTCATCCACCATGTCTTGCTGTTTGTGATGCTCCGCCTGGTTTTCGATGTATCGAATGACGGCAGGGATTTCATCTTTCGAATATGAAAAGGCTCCGTACCCTTCCTGCCAGGAGAACCAGCCATTGGCAAGCCTGTTCTCGTTTATCCATTTCGATGAACACCCTTTGACATGCTGCATCAAATCGGACAATGATTGCGACGGGCGCATTCCTATCAGAATGTGGACATGGTCCTCCGTTCCGCCTATGGCCAGAACCTTATGACGTTTGTTTTGGATTATGGCAATCATGTATTTGTACAGACGTTCTCTCCATGTGTCGAAAATCAAGGAGCCTCTGTTTTGAACGGCAAAAACTATTTGGATATGGATTTGCGTGTAGGTACTATTTCTCATTGATTTCATAATGGTTTGATTTTTTTGTTTGATAATTATTTTTGTTTCGTCTTTTGTTTCGTCCCTAAAGGGACATTTATGAAAATCGTGATGTTCCTCGTTCTACCGAGCTTCCGTCCCTATCGGGACGATGGGAAATCCGTATCAACCTCCCCCTACCGAGCACATTCTACCAAGCTTTGGCCCCTTTCGGGGCCATTCGCGAACGTTGCGGATTTGCACAGGCGGGTACAGCGAGGAGGCATGTCCCGCAGGGACACAAGCTCGGTAGAGACGGCATTCTCGGACGATCCCCAAACGCCCCTTCAGGGGCGGAACATGTCCCGACAGGGACAACAGCTCGGTAGAGACGGCATTTCCGGACGATCCCCAAATGCACCTTCAGGGGCGGAACATGTCCCGACAGGGACAAAAGCTCGGTAGAGACGGCATTTCCAGACGGTTCCAAAAGCCCCTTCAGGGGCGGAACCTCATCGTTTTCCCCAATTGTCCCGGTCCAGGCTCCGGAAATTGATGGCCTCGCTGAGATGGCCTGTTTCTATCCCCGGACTGCCGTCGAGGTCGGCGATGGTGCGGGCCACCTTCAGGATACGGTCGTAGGCGCGGGCCGACAAGCCCAACCTGTCCATCGCCTGCTTCAGGATGGCCTGCCCAGTCTCGTCAATCGTACAATACTGCCGCACCATCCGGCTGGTCATCTGCGCGTTACAGAAAACATTGAACTGGTTGGTGAAGCGCTCTTTCTGGATGTTCCGGGCCGCCACCACGCGCTTGCGAATGGCCGCACTCTTCTCCGACGGTTTGTTGCTGGCCAGTTCCTCATGACTCACCGGCACCACTTCCACGTGGAGGTCGATGCGGTCCATCAACGGGCCCGACACCCTCCCCAAATAGTTCTGCACCTCCCCGGGCTTGCAGGTACAGGCAATGGTCGGATGGTTGTAATTGCCACAGGGACAAGGATTCATGGCCGCCACGAACATGAAGGAGGCCGGAAACTCCACCGAGTACTGCGACCGTGAGATGGTCACAAAACGGTCCTCCAGAGGTTGGCGCATTACCTCCAGCACCTGGCGCTTGAATTCGGGAAGCTCGTCCAAGAAGAGCACGCCGTTATGGGCCAGCGAGATCTCGCCGGGCTGCGGGTGCGTGCCGCCGCCCACCAAGGCCACATCGCTGATGGTATGATGCGGAGCGCGGAAGGGACGCACACATATCAGCGAAGCGTAACGGCTCATCTTGCCTGCCACCGAGTGTATCTTGGTGGTTTCCAGCGCCTCATGAAGCGTCAGCGGCGGCAGGATGGAGGGCAGCCGCTTGGCCAGCATCGTCTTGCCCGAACCCGGCGGCCCAATGAGGATCACGTTATGACCGCCTGCCGCCGCAATCTCCAACGCCCGCTTGATGTTCTCCTGCCCCTTGACGTCCGAGAAGTCGTACTCGTAGTTGTTCAGGCTTTTGCGGAACTCCTGCTCGATGTCGATTTTCGTCGGCTCGATGGGCACATCCTTGTCAAAATAATCAATCACCTGCTTGATGTTGTCCACCCCGAGAATTTCCAACCCATCCACGATAGCTGCCTCCCGCGCGTTCTGCGCCGGCAGAATCAACGCCTTTTTACCCTTTTTGCGCGCCTCAATGGCGATGGGCAATGCCCCGCGTATCGGCTGCATGCTGCCATCCAGCGACAACTCCCCCATTATGTAATAGTCTCCCAAGCGGTCCGCCCCCTTGATCTGCTCGGAGGCGGCCAGAATGGCAATGGCCAAGGTCAAGTCAAAGGCCGAGCCCTCCTTCCGGATGTCCGCCGGAGCCATATTCACCACAATCTTACGCCCGGGAATGTGGTATTTGTACAATTTCAAGGCTGTTTCAATCCGCTGCTGACTTTCCTTGACCGCACTATCGGGCAACCCCACCAAATGGAACCCAATTCCGACATCCACACTGACCTCTACTGCAATCTGAATGGCCGCAACGCCCATCAAGGCACAACTGTAAGTTCTAACTAACATAACCGTTCATTTTTACAGCAGCAAAAATAAAAATTATTTTAAATATTTCAATATAATTTGTATTTATTTTTAATTTTAAGAAACAATTGTTAATTTTGAAAAACCAAAGGAGCTAACGTATTATAAGGTCTTTTCTTCCAGAACAATAGAATGAGCCTATAATTTTATAAGAATTTGAAGAAAATCAAAAATTCCACAGAACTCGAAAACGAGTACAAACAAAGAAATGGAAATTTCAGAAGAATTTCGGAAAAAGGGGCGAGCTACGATTACTCTTCAGACGGGCAGATTGTGTTAAACGGGCACTCCTGGCACTTGGGTTTGCGGGCCACGCACACATAGCGTCCGTGCAACAGCAACCAATGGTGTGCACGGGATACAAACTTTTGAGGAATATTCCGCACCAACTGGCGCTCCACAGCCTCTGGCGTGGGGGCGTCGGACACCAGCCCGAGCCGGTGCGCCACACGGAACACATGCGTATCCACGGGCATGGCCGCCTGCCCGAACGCGAAAGCAAGCACCACATTGGCAGTCTTGCGCCCCACCCCGGGCAACTTTATGAGTTCCTCCATCGTAGCGGGCACCTGGCCCTGGAAATCACGGACCAGCATCTTGGACATCTCC